>NZ_JAVYJB010000007.1:0-188292 GCF_032490495.1 Pilosibacter fragilis
ATCATCTTCTATGTATTCCAGCCAATCTAATAATTCCTGCATATACCAACGCCCCTTTTCTTTTAATTTTACCAGAAAAGGGGCATGTTCACAATTTATTTACTCATGCGTTTTTCGTGCGGGCAAAACGGGCGGAAAAAGAATGATTGATTCAAGTGTGACTTTGAGATATAATAAACTTTGTTTCTATTTCTGCGAGAAAAATACATAAAAAGAGGAACATGAAATATGAGTTCAGTTTTACTAAAAGCGGGCTGCTTTTTCCTGATCATCCTGATGGGATATGGTCTGAAAAAAATCGGCCTTTTAAGCCAGACGGATCTTCCGGTCTTCTCGAAGCTCGTCACGAAGATCACGCTCCCGGCGGCGATCATCCATAACTTCAGCCAGGCGACCATGGATGTCTCCATGCTGGTGATCGTGCTGATTGGTTTCCTGTGCAGCGGTGCGTATGCGGTGATCGGATACGGACTTTTTGCGAAAGGGACGAGGGATCAGAAGGCGTTTGGCCTCGTAAATGCGTCGGGATACAATATCGGCTGCTTTACGATGCCTTTCGTCCAGGGATTCTTAGGAGCGCCGGGCGTGGCCTGTACCAGCCTTTTTGATACGGGAAACGCGGTGGTCTGTACTGGTGGTTCCTACGCGGTGGCTGTGTCAGTGGCAGGAAAAGGCGGTGCCGGAGATAAGCATCAGATCCGCAGGATCGTGATCCAGCTCTTAAAATCCATCCCGTTTGACTGCTATGTAATTATGACAGCACTGACGATGGCGGGACTCCGTATTCCGGTCTTCATGGACCAGGTAGCTGAGACTGTGGGGAACGCCAACACCTTCCTCTCCATGACTATGATCGGCCTCGGACTGGAGTTACATATGACAAGAGAGCAGACGGGCAGTGTCGCGAAGATTCTGGGAACAAGATTTGCGGTTTCCGCAGTCCTGGCAGTTTTATTTTATCAGTTTCTGCCGTTTTCCCTGGAGATCCGCAGAACCCTGGCAATCCTGATGTTTGGCCCGGTATCGGCCCTTGGCGTTCCGTACACCTCCATGCTTGAGGGAGATGTGAACCTTGCCAGCGCGGTGAACTCGGCATCAATCATTCTCGGAATCGTGAGCCTGACAGCGGCGATCATCATCTTCTAAGAAATTTATAGTCGTGCATAGGGCGGCATCAGGTATACCGCGGAGGCGCTGCATAGCTGTATCACACAAAATAAGGAGGAACACAATGGAATTACGGAACGAAAAGGACGCGCGGTTTATCATCCGGCATCATGTGACGGAAGAAAAGCTGCTTCATCTGGAAAAGGGAGTCCGGAAACTCGGTTTCCAGTCCGGCGGAAAGAGGATCATGTCGATCTTTCTTGGGCTTTTCCTGCTCTGCATGGCAGCAAAAGTCGTAATCGGCGGAACGATCGGGGACGCACTCATGATGATCGGCATTCTCTGTGCCATGGGATTCGTGTTTGGAACCTATGCCCTTTTGAAAGGCTGGCTGGACGCGAAAAAGCAGATCCATCTCCAGTTCGAGGCGGGCAAGATGGAAGATAACTATCAGTGGGAATACCGGTTCTACGAGGATGGATATGAGGTTATCGGAAAGAATGAGAAATCCCGTGTGCAGTATAAAAACGTGGGACGCCTTATTGATATGTCCGGTATGTATGTGCTGGTGGAGCGCGGAAATGTGGTGCGTTACTTCATGAAGGATGACGCGGTACAGGGAAATTCCGCGGAGCTTGCAGGATTCCTGACAGAAAAGTGCCATCTTCCGATGGAACAGATCGCAGTACGATAGGAGGTGCGGGATGGAACCGATATACGCAGTAAAATCTACATATGATGAAGATATGTTTTATCACCAGGTTGTGGCTTCCAAGCCGCGGATGATGCCGAAGGAGAACGATGGGAAGAAGATCAAGTTCCAGCTTCCTGATTTCGGACTGAAAGATACTTTGATGGCGCTTCTTGTGGGCGCAGCTGTTTACATGGCGTTCGGACAGCTTGATCAGTCCACGAGGATCCTGCAGGCGGTGCTTTGTGGACTTGTGGCGGCTGTAGTACTTCGGCGAATGAATGAGAGACAGAACGGGGAGACTTCCGGAAAGAAGGCGAATTCCGTATCTGCCGATAAAAATCAGGCTCTGCAGCTTCTGGAGAGCTCTGGATTAAAGGGTGACCGATGCACCATGAATTTTTATGAGGACACCTTTACGGTGGAGCGGCCTGGCATCATCACGGAGTACCAGTACGAGGGAATCGCATGGATCAAAGAGACCAGCAAGTATTATATGATCTTTTGGAACAGATCCCTCGCGATCCCGGTGGAGAAGGCGGGATTCTACCGCGGAAAGAAGGAGACATTCGGATCTTTCCTTGAAAAACGGTGCAATAAGGTGATCGAGAAGGTAAGAAACGTATAGACGGACGGAGGACCATTTCTATATGGAAGTCCATAGTTCCGAATGGTGGAGCTGTGTAAAATTAAATGGAGAGGATCTTTTGGGGATGAAAATAAAAAAAGAAGAGAAAATGCAGATCGAAAAGCTGCCGACATTGAAGTTAAAATATACGCTGGTCGTGCCGTTCATGGGAATCGTGGATGCGCTGACCATGGGGAGCTTCTTTATGAATCCGGCGGCAGATGGAAAACTGCTCATCAAGGCGTTCTATGTGATCTGCGGAATTGCGGGGATTTTATTTGCACTGTGGGGACTTTTGTGGAAGACTACGATTGACGGCAAGACGATCAAGGTAAACCCGGTAATAGGAAAGAAAAAGGTGGTCCCGTTTTCAGATTTGAAAAAAGCGGTTGTTTATAAGAAGAAAAAGACGGGATCTATCGTGAGTTATGAGCTGATCGATAAGAATAACCAGTCCATCGTTACGATCTATCCGCTTATGAAGGACAGCAGTACATTGATGGAGAGATTGAAACGCCTGAAATATCCGGTGGAGGAAGCGTAAGGCAAAAATCCCATCAGGGAAGCTGAACTGGAATGGATTTTTGCGCGTAACTATAAAGGTACTGAATAATTATGCTGGTTTTAGGAAAGATCCCGGGAGAGTGAATACTTCGGGATCTTTCTGCGCATAATGACCTCTGATGAAACAGGAAAAAGGAGGCCATTTTATGACAAAACTGGATTGTACCGTGACGACATGTGTCCATAATGCGGAGAAGTGCTGCTGCAAGAGCGGAATCCTCGTGGAGGGAGCGCAGGCGAAGAACTGCTGTGATACCTGCTGCGGAAGCTTTGAGGAGAACAGGGGCGGTCTTTTTAAGAATCTTTTTAAGACGCCGGAATCAAAGCTTGAGGTGGAATGTGATGTAGCGAACTGTCTCTACAATGATGACCATCAGTGCAGGGCAGAGCGGATCACGATCGCGGGGGACGGCGCTATGGCTGTCGGTCAGACGGAATGTGCAAGCTTTAGGGAGAAGTAGGAATAGAGAAGGGACTGGCTGCGGAGAAAGCTGATGATAGCAAACTGACCGTCGCCGGTTCCTTTTTACTTAGCAGAAAAGTCGTTGTTTTGCCTGAAAGAAAGGCATTGTGGATTTTTGATATGCGTCTGTGAGAAGACAGATCTATGGGAGAAGTATGAAAGGGCTGTGGAAAATACCGGGCAGAATCGTGGAGGGCTTGAGCCGAAAAAGTATTGGAAATTCCGGGAAAAGTGATTGACAAAACGGAAACGATATAGTAGAATAACATAAGTTGTGAGAGCAACTGACAGGAAAGCAGGTATCCGCCTCACCCTGGCACGAGTAAGTGACCTGGGTTCATAGACATCGGTTTTTATCATGCAGCAGCATGCCAAACCAATGCAGTTACGAGCGGATAGTTACCTATCTGCTTTTTCTTTTCTATCGACATATGTAGAGTATGAGAGTTGGAGGTGTACGGCTATTAGCGAGTTAATGATTAACGAGCAGATCCGTGATAAGGAAGTTCGTTTAATTGGAGAAAATGGTGAGCAGCTTGGAATCATGTCTGCAAAAGACGCTTACAAAATGGCGAGAGATGCAGAACTGGATCTTGTAAAGATTGCTCCGGCAGCGAAGCCGCCGGTATGTAAGATCATTGATTACGGTAAATACAAGTATGAGATGATCCGTAAGGAGAAGGAAGCGAAAAAGAAGCAGAAAACGATCGAGGTGAAAGAAGTGCGTCTTTCCCCGAATATCGATACAAACGATCTTAACACAAAGATCGGATCTGCGAGAAAGTTCATCGAAAAAGGCAACAAGGTAAAAGTAACGCTTCGTTTCCGCGGTCGTGAGATGGCTCATATGAACCAGACAAAGTATATTCTGGATGATTTCGCTGAGAAACTTTCCGATATCGCTGTTGTCGATAAGCCTTCCAAGGTGGAGGGAAGAAGCCTGGTAATGTTTTTAACTGCAAAACGATAAGGGAACAATTTTAAGGAGGAAACAACAATGCCTAAAATGAAAACAAGCAGAGCAGCTGCAAAACGTTTCAAAAAGACCGGAACTGGTCAGTTAGTGAGAAATAAAGCTTATAAGTCCCATATCTTAACTAAGAAATCCACAAAGCGTAAGAGAAATCTTAGAAAAGACATTGTTACTGATGCTACAAACAGCAAGGTAATGAAGAAGATTTTACCGTATTTATAATTTGTTTCGGAATTAAGATTAAGGAGGAAATTAAGCAATGGCAAGAATTAAAGGTGGCTTAAATGCCAAGAAGAGACATAACAGAGTGCTCAAGTTAGCCAAAGGTTACAGAGGGGCTCGTTCTAAACAGTATAGAGTAGCAAAGCAGTCCGTAATGAGAGCTTTAACAAGCTCCTACGCTGGCAGAAAAGAGAGAAAGAGACAGTTCAGACAGCTCTGGATCGCTCGTATCAACGCTGCAGCTAGAATCAACGGCCTTTCTTACAGCAAGTTCATGTACGGCTTAAAGCAGGCTGGTGTTGTTATGAACCGTAAGGTATTATCCGATATGGCTATCAACGACGCAGAGGGCTTTGCAAAGCTTGCTGAGTTAGCAAAAACAAAACTGGCTTAATTAGTCGGTGAGAATAGAGAAAACCTTTCCGGTGAAGTGATCTGCCGGGGAGGTTTTTTGCGTTTTTTGGGGAGAGGTTCATAGTGGTGGGAGTTACGCGCCGACGGGCCTCCGGGCGCGGACGCTTCACGGGATTCCGGGAGGGTTCCTCTAAGCTCCCGGAAAAATGCTAAGGGCGGAGGTCCGAGGACACAACTCGCAACTTTCGTTGCTCAAACAAGTGTCCTCGGACCTCCAACGCATTTTCCTGCGAGCCAAGAGGAAACCAGCTCCCTCCACCCAGGCGCGTCCGTGCCCGGAGGCGCTGTGTATTGGCGGGATGAGGGAAGGAAAAGGAAGGGTGTGGAGGGAGAGATGGGATTGGCGAAAGCCAGACGATGCGCGGGGCCCTTTGGGCGCCGCGGCATCGCGAGATTGTTGATGTGAAACTAAAAAAGGCTTAAGTCTTTCGACTTAAGCCTTCGTGCAGAAGAAGGGACTTGAACCCTCATGATATTGCTATCACACGGACCTGAACCGTGCGCGTCTGCCAATTCCGCCACTTCTGCATCTCGTCAGATGACGTATCTCATTGACAAAACATATTATAGTATAAGGCGTGGGATTTGTCAAGAGTTTTTTAAATATTGCTAAAAAAACATTTTTTTTAAAAAATTCAAAAAAGTACTTGTCAAACAGAAAGAACTATGGTATATTAATATGCGTCGGTGAGAGATACAAAATCTTGAAACACCCGATACGCGGAAGTGTCGGAACTGGCAGACGAGCAAGACTAAGGATCTTGTGGTGGTTACATCGTGTGGGTTCAAGTCCCATCTTCCGCACGAAAGACTCAAGTCGAAAGACTTGAGTCTTTTTGCGTTATAGAGAAAATAGCGATAGATGTGGAGAGCCTGGTGATTGAGGTGATGGTACTGGAATTGTCAAATTAATGTATGAATGCGTATTTTGAGGAAAATGCCACGCAAAGTGTAACATGGAGAGAAGGAAGCGCGGTTGCGATGAGCACCAGAGGGAAGCGCTATATTCGGCATTTGTGGGAAGAGCAGGAGAAAAGGCGATGGAAATTTAAGATAGATGATATTTCTGAAGGATGACTGCAGAAGATGTTTTGTGAGATATAGCCGTAGAGATCATTGCATGATATCTTTGGGATGGGTCTTACTGTGGAGATGATCTCTTTAGCGGATTTCGGTTATGCCATGGGATAGAATATAGTACAAATTGAGTAAAAAAAATATGTTATTAAAAAAATAAAAAAAAGTTTAAAAAAGTACTTGCCAAACAGAAAGAACTATGATATATTAATATGCGTCGGTGAGAGATACAAAATCTTGAAACACCCGATACGCGGAAGTGTCGGAACTGGCAGACGAGCAAGACTAAGGATCTTGTGGTGGTTACATCGTGTGGGTTCAAGTCCCATCTTCCGCACGAAAGACTCAAGTCGAGAGACTT
Source organism: Pilosibacter fragilis (assembly GCF_032490495.1). Taxonomy (NCBI): domain Bacteria; kingdom Bacillati; phylum Bacillota; class Clostridia; order Eubacteriales; family Clostridiaceae; genus Pilosibacter; species Pilosibacter fragilis. The sequence continues at coordinate 6,501 of NZ_JAVYJB010000007.1, forward strand.
GAGTCTTTTTGCGTTATAAAAGCTACTTTTTTTCAGGGGTTATGACAAAAGAGTAAGGGACCAATCGTTAAATAGGTGTGTGAATATGTTTTGCACAGAAAATTTCAACACGCCGCTGTCAGACAGAGAGCGGAAGAGTGCACTGGAGACATGGATCGAGCTGATACAGCCGGGGGAGACCATGAAATCGGTAGGCTGCGAATGGACCGATGATGGAAAAATATCAGCCGAGAGGGAAGGAGAGAGGCTGGTATGAGGATCAGGGAGAAGAATACCTCTTCATCAAAGCCCCGGCAGTGAGTTGCGGAGAGTCCGAGAGGAAGAGGGAGAAAAACTCTGTAAACAGGTCCGACTGTGATCATTAAGGGCGATGAGCTTATGAATCAGGCTTGTCGCTTTTTGTTTTGACAATACAAATGATCCGGGGGAAGTTTTATAGAAATGTAAAGAAAAATCAATAGGTCTGTCATGAAAGTTATGATAAGATATTAGAACAGAGGGACGATTCGGAACGTAATACTGAGATGTGCGCGCGGAAGGATCGGAATACCGGAAAGACATCATACATGACAATAGAAGAGAGGTTTTACATATGCCGGAATTAAGCAGAAGAGTACAGACATTTACAGACTCCGTCATCCGCAGGATGACAAGGATCAACAATATGACACCGGGAAGCATTAACTTAAGTCAGGGATTCCCGGATTTTGATCCGCCGCAGGAGATCCTGGACGCGTTAAAGGAAGCGGCGGAGCATGGTCCACACCAGTATTCCATCACCTTTGGGGCGAAGAATTTCCGGGACGCGCTGGCAGAAATGTATACAAAGAAATTTGCCCGTGAGATCGATCCGGAAAAGGAGATCGTTGTGACCTGCGGGGGAACGGAAGCGATGATGGCGGCGATGATGACCGTGTGCAATCCGGGAGATAAGGTCGCGGTGTTCAGCCCGTTCTATGAGAACTATGGGGCGGACGCGATCCTCTCCGGGGCAGATCCGATCTATGTGCCGCTTGTGCCGCCGGATTTCCATTATGACAGCGAAGCTCTGGAACGGGCGTTTCAGGCCGGTGCGAAGGCACTGATCCTATGTAATCCGTCGAATCCCTGTGGAAAAGTATTTACGATGGAAGAGATGGAGGAGATCGCGGAGCTCGCAAAGCGGTATGACGCCTTTGTGATCACGGATGAGGTGTACGAGTACATTATCTACGGTGAGAACCGCCATATCTCCATGGCTGCTTTGCCCGGAATGTATGAGCGGACGATCACCTGCAGCTCCCTCTCAAAGACATACTCCATGACCGGATGGAGACTCGGCTATCTGATCGGACCGGAACATGTGATCGAGGCGGCGAAGAAGGTCCATGATTTCCTGACCGTAGGCGCTGCGGCACCGCTTCAGGAAGCGGCAGTCACTGGTCTGAAATTTGGACCAGAGTACTATCAATGGTTAAAGGATCTCTACACAGAAAAGAGAGATTATCTCTGTGGAAGGTTGGAGCAGATGGGACTTTCCCACACGACACCTCAGGGCAGCTATTTTGTTCTCGTGGATATCTCGGGATTTCTTGAGAAGCCGGAGTTTACCGGCTGGACAGATTTGGAATTCTGTGAATGGATGATAAAGAATTACGGTGTGGCAGCTGTGCCGGGTTCCAGCTTCTTTAAGGAGCCGGTAAACAATTACATCCGTCTGCATTTTTCCAGAGGGAAAGAGACGCTTGAGGCGGCTGCTGACCGTCTGGAAAAGATGGCAAAAGATTACGGATTTTGTTAGTTATCCCTTTTGTTTCTGTTTCGGACGTACTTTAAGATCAGCGCGTAGCCGTAGAGCATCACCGGGATGACGATGACGCAGAACAGGAGCGCCAGGATGACATTCTCCGGGCCACCGGTGAAGGTCAGGACGATGAGGGCGAGGAAGACCGCGGCGATGATGAGGATCCCGGCCCAGGCGAAAAATCGTTTCATATATTTAGGTTCCTTTCATGTACATACTTTGAGTTCCTGCTTAGTATAAGGTATTTTAAAGCGGGATTCAAGATAATGAGGCATAAAGAATGTAATTCCGGTTCCGGAAGGAAGATTTTTGAACAGAATATATCGTAACCATTCAGCAGGTCTGCGCACTTGCTGCGCTGACCGTAAGAAAACATAGGCCGGAAGACAAAAATCCCATCAGCAAAGCTGATCTGAAATGGATTTTTGCGCGTAACTATGAAGGTACTGAATAGTTACCAGCATTTGATAAAAACGGAAAGGAGGAGTGACCATGAAGAAAAAACGAACACTTATCCTGATCGGCGCTGTCGGCATCCTGCTTGCTGTGCAGACTATAACATCTTTCGCTGCGGATGGAAAATGGACGCTCACGGATGCCGGTTACACCTTCACATACTCGGATGGGCGCAAAGCCCGGGGTACCTGGGAGGATATCGACGGCGAGTGGTACCATTTTGACAGAAACGGAATCATGGAGACCGGATGGAAGACGGTGGGAAACATCCGTTACCATTTCAACCAGGACGGTTCCCTCTCCGAGGGCTGGCAGTACGACGGTCCGGGCGGCGGAAACTGGTACTACTATGATTCCGCGGGGAACGCGAAGATCCAGTGGTTTCAGGATAAGGGAAACTGGTACTGGTTTGACTCGGACGGAAAGATGAACAAGGAAGCTGTCCGCACAATAAAAGGAAAGACATACGCGTTCCGCCCGGATGGAAGCATGCGGGTAAATGAGTACGCGGGCTTTTCCTACACCGACTACGACGGACAGCCGGATCCGGCGGGGGATATTCTGGCGGTCAACGCGGATGGAACGGCGAAGACGGTGAGCGAGGCCGAGAAAAATGAGATCGCCGTGTATATCAACGCCTTCCCGGATGGTTGGAGAAAGAAGTTCCGGGATGACGGATGGAGGTTTGTGTACTGTCCGTCGGGCGGGGCATATAGAACCTTCAAAGATAAGAGGGGAAACGTACTCTATTCCTGCAATTATTCTCTGGATGAGGAGAAGAAAGAACTCCGGTTTTCGAAAACGGATGCCGTGAAGGGCGGATTCGGGGCGTATGTCTATGAAAATTCCGGGGATGAGATGAAGAAAGACCAGTTCCCAAAGGCGGCGAGGTACCGGTTTGCGGAGATCGCCCAGGCGACGGGCCTGCCGGAAGGCGCGAAGAGAGAGTATGACGTGATCTTTGGAGCGCTGTTTCATATATATCAGGACCCGGATGTCTGGAACGCGCTGAAAGCAAAAGCTTCAGATATTACTTGGACTATCGAGCGGATCGCGGATAACCGGTCGGCGGATGGACGTCTGGACTTAGAGTAGGAAAATATAATACTTTGAGGCGAAACTGCAAAGCAGGCAAAAATGAAAGTAGAACATACGTACGAATAAACTTTGGTTTCACTTGACGAACACCACACAATCTGTTACTATACACATATAACAAATGGAATACTATGATACTGGAAACGCATAAACGGTCCCGGCATCAAAAATATTAAGAAAAAAGATGGTGATCAAATGGTACTGAAGATCGATTTTGACAGTGAAGAAGCACTCTATACCCAGCTCTGCAACCAGATCATCTGCGGCATCGCAATGGATGTGCTTCACGATGGGGATAGTCTCCCGTCGGTGAGACAGCTTGCAGATGAGATCGGAATTAACATGCATACAGTCAACAAGGCATATGCTGTATTGAAACAGGAAGGATTTCTGCGCCTGGACCGCAGACGCGGGGCCGTGATCGCCCTGGATATGGATAAACTGCGGACGATGGAAGAGATGAAGAACGACCTCGCGCTGATCGTTGCCCGGGGAATCTGTAAAAATGTCGGCAGAGATGAGATCCACAGCCTTGTAGACCAGATCTATGATGAGTTTGGCGGACAGGCGTAAAGGAGGGGCAGTATGCTTTGTGAACATTGCAAAAAGCGGGAAGCAACCGTAAAATATGTGGAAGTGATCAACGGCGTGAAGACAGAGCACAACCTCTGTACCCAGTGTGCCGCCCATGCGGACCTTGGACAGTTCTCAGCTCTCTTTGAGGGAGAATTCCCGTTAGGAAAACTTCTCTCCGGACTTCTTGGAACCCAGGAGACGGAGGAAGAAGATGAAAAGTACTCCGGTGTCGTGTGCCCGACCTGCGGAACGACTTATGAGGAATTTGTAAAGGACAGCCGGTTCGGATGCCCGGACTGCTACAGCGTGTTTGATCCTCTGATCAGCGACAATATCCGTCATCTTCAGGGCAGCGAAAAGCACGTCGGAAAGCGTCCGGCGGGATACCGGTCCGAGATGGAAGAAATGAACGGGACGGGAACTATTGGAGAGGATCCGGTGAATATTCCGGAACTCTCAAAGGAAGAGAAGATCCGCCTGATGGAGACGAGATTAAAAGACGCGGTGCGCCGGGAAGAGTACGAGGAGGCCGCGAAGCTCCGGGATGAGATCCGGGCGTTGAAAGAGGAGAGACAGAATGGATAAATGGTATGAAGTACCGGGAAAAGCAGGCACAAATGTGATCTACAGCCGTGTCCGTCTGGTTCGAAATCTGAAAGAGTATCCGTTTCCTGGCCGCCTCACCAAGGAGCAGAGCGCGGAGCTTTCGGAGAAGCTTCTCGGCGGACTCACCGGCATCGCGTCCATGGACCGGATGCAGTATCGGTTTACACACTTAGAGCGGATGGGCGACCTGGAAAAAACAGCGCTTTTAGAGCGCCGGGCGATCAACCGCAGTGTAATAAAGAAGAAAGACCCGACGGGAATGATCCTGTCGGAGGACGAATCAACGGCGATCCTCCTAAATGGGGATGATCATGTGCGAATCCAGACGCTGCAGACGGGGCTGACCCTGGAGCAGCTTTACGAGAGAGCAGATAAGATCGATGACTATATCAGCGAGCGTTTTGATTACGCCTTCGATGAAAAATACGGCTACCTGACCTCGTTCCCCACAAACGTGGGCACAGGACTTCGGGCAGCGGTGGTCCTGCACCTGCCGATGCTGTCCAAGAATAAAAATTTCAACAGTCTCGTTGCGGATATGGGCCGGTTCGGGGCCCAGGTCCGGGGCGTGTACGGTGAGGGCGCGGAGAACTTCGGCTCCCTGTACCAGATCTCAAACCAGAAAACCTTAGGACAGACGGAGCGGGAGATCATCGATATCGTCAGGAAGGCAGCCCAGGAGCTGGATGCCCAGGAACGGCGGGTACGCCGGGAATACCGTCAGAGAAAGCCGGTGCAGGCGGCCGATGAATGCTATAAATCCTACGGCGTCTTAAAGTACGCGAGACGGCTGACGAGAAAAGACGGAATGGAATTCCTGTCCCAGATCATGACAGGAATCACGGATGGGATCTTAAAAGTGAAGGAACCGTACTCTGTATACGGTCTGATGCTGGGGATCCAGCCTGCGAACCTTTTGAGTCTGGCGGACCGCCCGCTTGACAAGGATGAGCTGGATGCCGCCCGGGCAGAGTTCCTGAGAAGGCGGCTGCCGGAGATCATAGAGATAGAAAATTAGTTGACGGTTCGGCAGATCTGCGCTTTTGCTGCACCGACCGAAAGAAAACATAGGCAGGGAGGCAAAATTTTAATCGGCGCAGTTGATTTGGAATGGAGTTATGTTCGTAACTATGAATGGATTGAATGGTTACGCAGTTGACGGAAAAGTTCAGGAGGAAATTAGAACAGATGGCACAATATACAGAAAAAGCCCAGGAGGCACTGGTTCTCGCCAGTGAAGCGGCGGAGGATATGGGTTCCCCTGTGATCGGAACGGAGCACATCCTGGTCGGGCTGATCGAGGAGGGAAGCGGTACCGCTGCCATGGTCCTCGAGGCCAACGAGGTGAAGCTCGACAGACTGCTGGCCCTTGTGGAGCAGCTTGTCTCTTCCTATCAGAATACAGCCACCAAAGAGCGGGACGGCTACACTCCAAGTGCGAGACATGTGCTGGAAAACAGCTATAAAGAGGCTGTCCGGTTCCATGCGCCGTTAATCGGTACCGAGCATATTCTGATGGCATTATTAAAGGAATCGGACTGTGTGGCAGTCCGCCTGTTAAACACCTTAAATATCAACATTCAGAAGGTCTACATCGACCTTTTATCCGCCATGGGTGAGGACGGAAACGCAGGAAAAGAGGACCTGGCCCAGGGACGCCAGCAGCGGGGCGGACAGAGCGCCACACCGACACTTGATGCCTACAGCCGCGACCTTACAGTCCTCGCAAAAGAAGGAAAATTGGATCCGGTCATCGGCAGGGAGAAGGAGATCCGCCGCGTGATCCAGATCTTAAGCAGAAGAACAAAAAACAACCCGTGCCTTATCGGAGAACCAGGTGTCGGAAAGACGGCTGTGATCGAAGGTCTCGCGCAGCTCATCGCTTCCGGCGACGTCCCGGATACGATCCGCGGAAAACGCGTGGTGATCCTTGACCTCTCCGGCATGGTAGCGGGATCCAAGTACCGCGGTGAGTTCGAGGAGCGCATTAAAAATGTGATCAACGAGGTGACAGAGGCGGAGAATGTCCTCTTATTTATCGACGAGATCCACACGATCATTGGCGCAGGCGGAGCGGAGGGCGCGTTAGACGCGTCTAACATCTTGAAACCATCCCTGGCCCGCGGTGAGATCCAGCTCATCGGTGCTACGACGCTTGAAGAGTACCGGAAATATATTGAAAAGGACGCGGCATTAGAGCGCCGGTTCCAGCCGGTGACCGTGGAGGAGCCGACGGAGGACGAGGCGTTCCAGATCTTAAAGGGACTCCGCCCGAAATATGAGGAACATCACCATGTGACGATCACCGACGCGGCCTTAAAGGCGGCAGTGCGCCTCTCCGCCCGCTATATCAACGACCGGTTCCTGCCGGACAAGGCCATCGATGTGGTGGACGAGGCGGCCTCCAAGACGAGACTGACCGTCTATGTGGAGCCGAAGGGAATCAAGACTCTCGAGGAGGAGATCAAGAAGCTCGAGAAAGAGAAAGAGGACGCGATCCGTGACGAGGCATATGAGCTCGCCGGTGAGATCAAGAAGAAACAGGCCTCAAAGCGGGAGAAGATCCGCAAGCTGAAGGAGAAATGGGAGAGTGAGAAGGAGAGCCGGGAGCTGACCGTCGACGAGAATGACATTGCAGACGTGATCTCCGGCTGGACAAAGATCCCGGTGAGCAAGCTGGCGGAAGGCGAGACGGAGCGTCTCTTAAAGCTGGAATCCATTCTCCATGAGCGCGTGGTCGGGCAGGACGAGGCGGTGGTTGCCGTCGCGAAGGCGATCCGCCGCGGAAGAGTCGGCTTAAAAGACCCGAAGCGCCCGATCGGTTCCTTCTTATTCTTAGGCCCCACAGGTGTCGGAAAGACGGAGCTCTGCAAAGCCCTTGCGGAGGCCATGTTCGGAACGGAAAACGCCCTGATCCGCGTTGATATGTCAGAGTACATGGAGAAGCACAGCGTCTCCAAGATGATCGGATCCCCGCCAGGATATGTGGGATACGAGGGCGGCGGGCAGCTGAGTGAAAAAGTCCGCAGAAACCCGTATTCTGTGATCCTCTTTGATGAGGTGGAGAAAGCCCATCCGGATGTTTTCAATATTCTTTTACAGGTGCTGGACGACGGTCACATCACGGACTCCCAGGGCCATAAGATCGACTTTAAGAATACCGTTATCATCATGACCTCCAATGCGGGCGCCGAGAACATCATCGCGCCGAAGCAGCTTGGATTCATGTCCCAGGACGATGAGAAGGTCCGCTACCAGAGAATGAAGACCGGCGTCATGGACGAAGTGAAACGGATGTTCAAGCCAGAGTTCTTAAACCGTATTGATGACACCATCGTGTTCCATCCGCTGACGAAGGATCACATGAAGGAAATCGTGACGATCCTCTTGAATGTCCTCGCAAAGCGGACAAAGAATCAGATGTCCATCCGCTTAAATGCCGGGGATGACGTGAAGGAATACCTTGTGGAAAAGGGATACGACGAGAAATACGGCGCGCGACCGCTTAAGCGCACGATCCAGAACCTCATCGAGGATAAGCTCGCGGAGCTGGTCCTGGAAGGAAAAGTGCGGGAAGGCGATTCCGTGAAGATCACCTGCAAGGACGGAGAACTGAAATTTTCAGCAAGACATCCACAAACTGCTGGAAAAACTTCCGCCAGTGTGGTAAAATCATAGGCACGACGTAACGGTTAGAAGGGACGGCTGCCTGTGACCGTTACCTATTACAATAGCAATAGCAATAGGGAAAATTTAGTCCTTGTTGAAACACACAAAAGGAGAGTAAGCATTATGTCAGTAATCAACGAACTGATCCGCACAGAGGCAAATGGAACCTTAAGCTTCGGAAACTACAGCCTCGCGGCAAAATCCAAGGTAGAAGACTTCGAGCACGAAGGTGATCTTTATAAAGTTAAGACATTTAAGGAAATCACAAAGTTAGAAAGAAACGGAATGTTCGTTTACGAGTCCGTTCCAGGAACTGCAGTAACAGAATTTGCAGTGACCGATACAACCGTTACCTTCAAGGTTGAGGGCTTTGAGGATGCCCAGATCACCGTACAGTTAGAGGACGACTGCGAGTACGAGATTTACGAGGACGGCGTTGGCGTCGGCGGAATGAAGACAAATATGAGCGGCAAGCTGAGTCTTTCTGTTGAGCTCAATGAGGGCAAGGAAGTAGAAGTTAAGATTGTTCGCAAGTGATCAGGAAATTGAAGATTGCTGCTGGCCGGGGTATGGACGGTAGTATTTTATGGCGCTCCGAGGGATGAACTTCGGAGCGTTTCCTGTTTTATGAAATATTTCTGTTCACCAAGAAAGCATTGCACAAAGGTCGTGCGAATTCACGCAGGAATATCGATTGGCGCAGGCAGTCAGGTAAGGCAGCTAAACGTATCATGGCATTTTGACTATAAAAAGGGAGAATATTGTGGCAAAAGCAAGAAACACAGCTTTTTTCTGTAAAGAGTGCGGCTATGAGTCCGCAAAGTGGCTCGGACAGTGTCCGGTGTGCAAGGAATGGAATACATTTGTTGAGGAGCCGGTGGCCCAGGCGAAAAAGGCACCGTCGGGGCAGATCGCCGCGGTGGGAGCCGGAAAGACGGCGGTCCCGGTCCACATCTCGGAGATCTCTCTCGATGAGCAGGACAGGACGCCCACAGGCTTCGGGGAGCTTGACAGGGTCCTCGGAAGCGGGATCGTGAAGGGAAGTCTCGTGCTTGTCGGCGGTGATCCGGGAATCGGGAAGTCGACGCTGCTTTTACAGGTCTGCAGAAACCTCGCCGGGGCGGGAAAACGTGTCCTCTATATCTCCGGTGAGGAATCCTTAAAGCAGATCAAGATGCGCGCAAACCGCATCGGGATGATCACAGGAGACCTTTTATTCCTCTGCGAGACGAACCTCGATACGATCCATGGCGCCATCGAGAGGTCGAAGCCGGACATTGTGATCATCGACTCGATCCAGACCATGTTCCGGGAAGATATTTCTTCTGCACCGGGCAGCGTGAGCCAGGTCCGGGAGTCCACGAACCTTCTGATGCAGATCGCGAAGGGATACGGGGTGACGATCTTTATTGTCGGACATGTGACGAAAGAGGGCGTGGTGGCAGGTCCCCGGGTGCTGGAACATATGGTGGACACGGTGCTCTACTTTGAGGGGGACAGAAACGACGCCTACCGGGTCCTCCGGGCGGTGAAGAACCGTTTTGGTTCCACGAACGAGATCGGCGTGTTTGAGATGGAGGAGAAGGGGCTTTCGGAGGTGCTGAATCCGTCGGAGATGCTGATCTCCGGGCGGCCGAAGGAGGCGTCGGGGGCGGTTGTTGCCTGCTCCTTAGAGGGAACGAGGCCGATCCTTCTGGAGGTCCAGGCGCTCGTGACCGCAACAAATTTTGGTATGGCGAGACGGACAGCGAACGGAGTGGATTACAACCGGATCAATATTCTGCTTGCGATCCTGGAGAAACGCTGCGGCTTCGCCATGAGCCGGTATGATGCTTACGTGAATATCGCGGGTGGAATGAAGATGAATGAACCGGCCCTGGACCTGGCGGTGGTGATGGCACTCGTGTCGAGCTTCAAAAACCGGGAAGTGGATCCTGGAATGCTGATCTTCGGAGAGGTAGGTCTCTCCGGCGAAGTAAGAGGCGTCTCCCAGGCTGCCCAGAGAGTGTCCGAGGCTATCAAGATGGGCTTTACGAGCTGCCTGCTGCCGAAATCGAATCTGGAGAAGCTGAAGGATGAGAAACGGATCAGGCTGATCGGGGTGGAGAATGTGAGAGAGGCGATACAGTTGATCTGATGTTGGCTGGGTGGTGCGATCTTCTTGTTTTCATTTGCAATGAAAACAAGAAGCATATGGCGTTCGCCATATGTCATTTAGAATGGAGAAACAGCCGCTTGCAAGCAAGCTTGCAGCATCTGTTTTTCCATCCTAAATGCCGCATGCTCAAACTGGTGAAAGAAATTTTCAAATTAGTGTTGACAATTAAAACATTTCATGCTATTATAATGGAGCATTAAGTGATGAGCAACAAAATATAGGGGAATAGTTCAATGGTAGAGCAGCGGTCTCCAAAACCGTAGATGGGGGTTCGAGCCCCTCTTCCCCTGCTTCTGATGTACCGGAAAATTTCGATTTTCCGGTTATTTTTTTATACCGGAAAAGAGGCAGATCAGTTTGGAGAAATTATCTAATGGATTGATAAAAAAGCGTCCGCGGATCCAGGGTGCCGCATGGCGGCGGCTGGACAACACGGCGAAGCTCTTCGCGGCGGTGTCCGGGGAGGACTTGAGCAGTGTGTTCCGGATCGCGGCGGTCTTAAAGGAGCCGGTGGAGCCGGAGCTTCTGCATAAGGCGCTCCTTCTGACGCTTCCGGAATTTGAAAACTTTCGAGTAAAGCTTCGAAAGGGCTTTTTCTGGTACTATTTTGAGACAAATAACCGGGATCCGGTGGTGGAGGAGGAGCAGAGTGCGCCCTGCCGCTTTATCGATCCCCACCGGGGCGGGAGGTTTCCATTCCGCGTGAGTTACTATGGCTGCCGGATCAACTTTGAGGTGTTCCATGGCCTTACAGACGGTCTTGGGGCGGTGGGGTTTGTCTCGCGGCTCACGGAACATTATCTGGAATTAAAGAATGGTCTTCCAACGGAGATAAGGAAACGTGAGTTTTCTCCGATGAGGGCGGATGATTATCTCCGTTATTATAAAAAACTGCCCCACAAGCGCTACGAGAGCCGGCCTGCGATCCAGGTGAGCGGGGAGCTTCTTCCCTTTGACCAGATGGCGGTGCTCCATGGGACGTTCCATGTGGATGACCTTAAGAAACGCAGCAAAGAGGTGGGAGTCAGTATCACGAAATACCTGGCGGCAGCCCTTTTGTGGTCCATCATCCAGACCGAGACAGACGGAAAAGAGATGAAGCATCCGGCAGCGTTAAATCTTCCGGTGAATCTGAGAAGTTTTTTCGAGTCGGAGACGTTAGCAAATTTCTTTGCGGTCATCAATATCTCCTGGTCGGAGCGGCGGGCACCGGAAAGCTTTTCGGAGGTCCTGGAGGCGGTGAGCCGCCAGATGGACGAACAGATCGTGAAGGAGCGCCTGGAGAAGACGATCTCCTACAATGTGGGGAACGAGAAAAAATGGTATGTGCGGGCGATCCCACTGTTTGTGAAACACCTGGCGATGCAGATGATCTTTCTGCATAGCACCCGCGCCCATACAATGACATTTTCAAATATCGGGCGGATGGATGTCCGGGAGGAGCTGCGGGATCAAGTGGAATCTTTCCAGCTCCTCGTGGGCGCGTCCCCGAAGCAGAGGATGAAGTGCGGGGCGGTTGCCTATGATGGAAAACTCTGCCTCTCCTTTGCCAGCGCTATGGCGGAGAACCGGCTGCCGGAGTATTTCTTCCGGTTTCTGGAAAAGCAGGGGATCCCTGTGGAACTCGAGAGCAACGGGATTTACGACCGGGAACATGACAAAGGGCGGTATCCGGTGGTCGGCGGCGATAAGAATAAGATAAAGAGGGCTGTCAGGCTCTTCTATATTTCCCTGGCTGTCGTCTCGGTCCTTGCGGGGGTCGTAAATCTCGCCACTTACCGGCAGATCCCGTTCAAATGGGCATTTCTCACCTGGGGAGCGGCGGCCTATGTGGCGATGACGCTGCGGTTTTCCGTCATGCGTCACGCCAGTATGTCCGGGATCCTGGTGCGGCAATGCCTGGGAATCCAGGCGATCCTGCTGCTGGTCGACACGATGACGGGGCTGCACGGCTGGTCCGTGGACTACGCGATCCCTTGTGTGGTGCTGTTTGAGGTGGCGGCGATCCTGCTCATGCTGCTTGTAAACCGCATGAACTGGCAATGCTATTTCATGTACCAGATCGCGGTTACGTTTTTGAGCTTTGTGCCGCTTGTGTTCCTAAGGATCGGATGGACGAAGCATCCGCTGCTCACGGTGATATCGGTGGTAATCTCGGTGAGCGCGCTGGTGCTTACGATTCTATTGGGAGATAGAAGTGTGAAGAGAGAACTGCGCCGGCGGTTTCATGTTTGAGAAAGAACAGAGCGAAAAAGAACAGTTCCAGAAACACGCAGAATAAAGAAGGAGATGAACTATGAGCCGGAAAGAAGTCAGCATGATCGGGAATCTGACCCGGGACATGATGAGGGATGTGATGGAGACATCCTTAAAGAAGCCGATCCAGACGGGAGAGTTCCGGAAAAATCCGGTGGAACCGGCCTGGAGATGTCCGGGTGACTATATTTATGAACTGGTTCCCACAGAGAAATTTGTGATGGAATATTTAAAGCCGAAGCAGGCGGTCACAGGCCGTGTGGTCTTACAGCTCCACGGTGGCGGCTATATTGGTCCGATGAAAAACATTTATCGCCGGTTTGCGGTAAAATACTCGGAACTGGGTCTCGGTGCGGATGTCCTGACACCGGACTATCGCGTCGCGCCGGAACATCCGTTCCCTGCGGCGCTTGAGGACGCTGTTTACGCCTACAAATGGCTTTTAAACGAGAAGAAATACGACCCGGAACAGATCGTCATCGCGGGAGACTCCGCGGGCGGCGGACTTGCCCTGGCGCTCTGCCTCTACGCGAAGGACCACGCCCTGCCGCTCCCTGCGGGCATCATCACCATGTCCCCGTGGACGGATGTGACCCTCAGCGGAGCGTCCTATGAGGAGAATTACACGATCGATCCCCTGTTCGGAAATTCGAAGGAAAATATGCTCTACCAGTGCAGCTATATCGGGAACGCGGACAAGAAAGACCCTTATCTTTCCCCACTTTTCGGAAACTTCGAGGGATTCCCGCCGATACTGATGCAGGTCGGCGCCTACGAGGTCCTCTTAGATGACACGAGGGCCGCCGCAAAGAAGGCGAGGGCAGAGGGAGTAAAGGTCCGCTGCTCCGTCTATGACGGAATGTTCCACGTCTTCCAGATGGGCCTCGACCTGATCCCGGAGAGCCGCGAAGCCTGGGAAGAAGTCGGAGAATACCTGCGCATCGTCTACCACATCCGCCGCGACCAGGAGGGAAAAGTCGTAAAAAAGGTGAAGACGAGGCGAAGAGATACCGAAGAGCGGGCGAAAATGAATCTTTTGGCATTTTTAAAACGGGAGCTGAAAAGCAAATGATTATTAAAAAGCCTTCTTTCTTAAGTTTTCATGAAGCCGTGCTTTTTCCAGCCCTTAGCGCTTGCGTTATCCTGAAAACCCCTGTATAATGACTTTAGCTGATAAAAACCCATAAAGGAGTGGATTTCAAATGAAATTAAAGAAAGTTATGCTCATGGCAGCTCTCGCTGCAGCAATTGGCAGTGTAAATATGGTGACTGCTCTTGCGGATGAGAACGAGACAGAGACAAAGTACGGTTGGGAAGGCAGCGGAAATACCTGGCGCTACTATGATTCCAACGGAAACTTAAAGAGCGGCTGGATCAAGGCTGAAGATGGTGATGGACGCGGAAATGATGTGTGGTATTATATCGATCCGTCCACAAACCTTATGATCTATAATACAACAAGAACCATCGACGGCGTATCCTACACATTCAGCGATGACGGAAGCTGGGTTGCTCCGGTTCAGACAGCGCCGAAGGGACACGTTACAGGCGGAAGATACTATAATACATGGTCTAACCTCTGCATCCCGCAGATCATCGGAACAACAGAGTCTGATTTTGAGGCAGCTGACCAGTACACAGGCGGCGAGTATGCGGCAATCGGAAGCCCGTCTCTGACACATGATCTCTATATGAGTACAGACTTCGGCGACGTAGAAGTCTACTACCTCAATATGAAGAATAAGCAGGATATGGATGCCCAGACATTTGCAAATACTCTTGCAGGAATCGAGAAAGGTCAGAAAGGTCAGGCTACAACAGCTGAGACTGTGACGATCGCAAACCAGCAGTACTCCAAGGTAACAGTAAGCGGAAAGAAGACATCAAGAACGTACTACTGCCGCAAGCAGGACGGCTATATGGTAGTTGTCCAGACAACTGGAAGAACCAAAGATGTAGCTTCTCTCAACAGCATCGTTATGAGTATGACAACAGCACAGTAATTAAATAAGACGTGACATTTGCCCCCGGCCCCGATGGCTCTGGGGGCTTTTTAATATTGTTTTTGAGAAAACGAAAGTCTTAAATAAAGCATGCCGCATAAAATATTCAGAATGGGATCTGTCTTTCAGAAACGGCATGGAAAAATGCGGGACAGACAGAATATAGAATGGATGTGGCGCGGCAGAGATGGAAGATCAGAAGGCGGAAAATCTATTGAATCTGGCACTTTCTGTCCCTGAGGAGACGAGGGAGCGGACAGAAGAGCTGAACGTGGGATATGACAGGGTGGAGCGGACATGGGAGATCATCGTGAAATACCATGGGAACCTGGAGAGCACTTTGAATGAGCAGTTTCCGGGTGTCTCCGGAACATACCTTTTAAGCAGCTTTGCGATCCTGCGTGTCCCGGAGCGGGATGTCCCGGGGGTGATCGCACTTCCTGAAATTGAATACGCGGAAAAACCAAAGAGGCTGTTTTTTGCCCTGAACCGGGCGAGGGCGGCCTCCTGTTTTCTTCCGGTGCAGACAGGGACCGATGGGCTTACGGGAAAAGGTGTCCTGGTGGCGGTGATCGACTCGGGAATCGACATCTTTCATGAAGACTTCCGGAATGAGGACGGAACCACGAGAATCCTGTATTTGGATGACCAGATCAGTGGGAAAACATATGAAAGGCGGGAGATCAATGAGATCCTGCGGGGAGAGAATAAATCCGGCGGAACAGGCGGTCTTTCCCTGGATACCAGCGGCCATGGCACGGCGGTGGCGGGGATCGCGGCTGGAAACGGGAGAACAAGCGGCGGACTGTACCGCGGGGCGGCCTATGAGAGTGAACTTATCATTGTCCGTCTCGGAATCCCGGATTCAGTTGGATTTCCGAGAACCACGGAACTCATGCGGGGGATGGATCTCGCGGTGCGGAAAGCTCTGGAACTGGGACGCCCCATGGCAGTGAATCTGAGCTTTGGAAATACATATGGATCCCACGACGGCGGCGGACTTTTAGAGCGGTACCTCGATTCTCTTGCACAGATGGGGCAGTTTGTCTTCGTCACAGGATCGGGAAATGAGGGGGACTCCGGGGGACATGCGAGACCTGTGATCGAACCCGGGAAGATCACGGAGATCCGGCTCTCTGTTGGGACATACGAGACGGGATTCGGCATGCAGATTTGGAAAAACTATGAGGACGGGATGCGGATCTTTCTGAGGGATCCCTTTGGCGGTGCGGAGATCGAGCTTGTCCCGGTGAGGGGAACGGACCGGATCCGGGTCGGAGAGACGGAACTTTTGATCTATTACGGGGAACCGTCCCCTTTTAATGCGGCCCAGGAGATCTATATTGAGTTTGTGCCGGAAAGAACTTATGTGGAGAGCGGGATCTGGACATTCCGATTCCTCGGGACAGGGGATGAGGAGACGGCAGCGGATCTCTGGCTTCCCTCCGCGGCGGCAGTCGGGCGGGACACGGAATTTTTGGAATCGTCGCCGGATACGACCCTGACGATTCCCTCCACGGCGTTCCGACCGGTGACGGTGGGCGCCTATGACAGCGGGACCGGAATCTATGCCCCGTTTTCTGGCCGCGGGGACACCAGGGTCTATCGCGCCCAGAAGCCGGACCTCGCCGCCCCAGGGGTGGGAATCATGGCCCCGGACCGGGACGGCGGCTATTCCCCTGTCACCGGAACATCCTTCGCGGCGCCCCTTGTCACCGGGGCCGCGGCGCTTCTCATGGAGTGGGGGATCGTCAGGGAGAATGATCCGTATCTTTATGGGGAGAAGGTGAAGGCGTACTTAAGAAAAGGAGCGAGAAGACTTCCTTCTGAGCTGGCCTATCCGAATCCGAGGCTGGGATATGGAGCGCTCTGCGTGGCGGACAGTCTGCCGAAATAATTTGTAAATTTTCTTGAAAATTTCTAATAACAGATATATTATAGAAACGTATACAAAATAGAACTCGGATTTTTAAGAGATGAGGCATAAATACTTTTAAATCTTAATGGAAATCTGAATTCAAATGAGGGATGCCGGGGATCATTGCGGAGAATCATCCCAGAAAAATTTCCGACAATACAGAAAAATTGAATCATGAGGAGGAAAAAGCTATGGAAGCGTTGTTTCAGGCCGTAAATGTCATATGCGGAAAGATCCAGATCGTCTCGAACCTGTTCTGGGATTTCCCGACGAACTTTGACTGGTACGCGAATATCCCGATCCTCGGAAACTTCAGTCTGGCGATCATCCTTTTAGTGGGAACAGGAATCTATTTTACATTCAGACTCCGGTTTATCCAGGTGCGGAAATTCCGCCACGGACTCCATGTCCTGATGAGACAGAAGAGCAGCGGCACAGGAATCTCATCCCTGGCGTCATTCCTCTTGTCGACGGCCATGCGTGTCGGCCCCGGAAATATCTTAGGCGTCACCGGCGCGATCTCCACCGGCGGTCCGGGCGCCCTGCTCTGGATGTGGATCTCCGCCTTCTTTGGTATGTCCACAGCTTTCGTTGAGGCGACACTCTCCCAGATCTTTAAGGAGAGAAAAGATGATGAGTATGTGGGCGGCCTGCCGTATTACGGAAGAAGACTCTTAAAGAATGCGGCATGGGCAGGAGCGGCGCTCAGTGTCCTCTACATTATCTATGCGTTCCTCTGCTTCCCGGCCCAGGGCTTCAACACGATCTCCGCGGTGGGAGCGATCGCGGGCGTATTTACGGGAACCGTCATCGAGACAAACTCCGCCCTGTACTGGATCTCCTTCGCGGTCCTCATCGCGGCGACGGCGGTCATCAGCTTTGGTGGAATCAAGAAGGTGACAAAGGTTACAGACCTCTTAGTTCCTGTGATGGCAGTGATCTATATCCTGACAGTCATTCTTCTCATCGTATTTAATATCCCGAGAATCCCGTGGTTCTTCGGAGCAGTATTCTCCGAGGCTTTCCGGCCGGAAGCAGTCTTCGGCGGTGCCTTCGGTATCGCGCTGAGCCAGGGAATCAAGAGAGGCCTTATGTCAAATGAGGCTGGACAGGGAACGATCACCATGCCGGCAGCGGCGGCGGACGCAAAGCATCCCTGTGACCAGGGCTGTGTCCAGGCGCTTGGCGTTTTCTTAGATACCATCGTGATCTGCACCCTGACAGGATTCGTCGTTGTCATGGGAAGAGTGTGGCTCACGGAGGACAGCGCAGCATGGTTTGAACTCGGAAAACTTGACAGGTTCTTAGCATCCTGCGGAGCGCTCACCGGGAACGGAACGATCTATCACCTCGTGACGATGCTCGTCAGCGTCTGCTTCGGTCTGTTCGCGTTTACCTGCCTTGTGGGATTCATGTCCTTCACGGAAATGTGCGCGAACCGGATCTCCACGAGACCTGCCTTTATTAACACGATCCGCGTGCTCTGCCTGGTAGTCATCTCCTTCGGCGTTATCACGAACATTGCGGGCATGGACTTAAGTGCCCTGTGGGATCTCAGCGATTTCGCGAATATCCTCATGGTATACTGCAACCTGCCATTACAGTACATAGGCTTTAAGTATGTGCTCCGGGCATGGGAACACTTCGAAAAGAACGATGGAACCGCATTCACATCAAAGATCGCCGGAATCGATGTTACGGTGTGGGATGAGCGGGCAAAGATGAAATAAGAGAAAAAAGATGCCGCCCGGTGGATTCAGAAAGAAACGCAGAGCGGCATTACTATGCGGATAATAACAGAACCAAAGTACAGGAAGCAGGGCAGTTAAAAGACCTGCGGGAAGCTTCCATATTATATTAAGTAGAAACGGATTCCGGACAGTGGAAAAAGAGGCTGCCGGATCAGCCGTCAGCCTTCTCCCAGAAATCCCTGAGCGCAAAGCGGCAGACGCTTTCCACGAAGGTCTTCGCGTCATATTCATCCGCCAGCTCTAAATAAGATCTTAGCGTCGTCAGATAAAAGCTTGACATAAACGAAACATAGAGTGGGAGCGGGATCTTTAACCGAACGCCCTGGTTCTCGCCCTGCCAGCCGCTCTCCGTGAGGATCTTCGCCAGGTCTCCCTGGATCGTGAACATCAGGGAGCCGTTTTTGTTCGTCTGGTAGATCCGGCGGTAGAGAGTGATATTCTCATCCACCTGAGCGATCAGATATTCTAAAAACTGACGCAGGGAATCGGTGCTTTTAAAGTAGATCAGATCCTCCACCGGGCGGAGTCCCTCAATGTACATGTTCACGCAGTAGTGCAGAAGATCATATTTGTCCTCAAAATACCGGTAGAACGTGGACCGGGAGATCATGGAGACCCGGCAGAGATCAGTGAGGGAGATCTTCTCAAAAGGCATTTCCGCCAGAAGGTCCAGGAGCGCCTTCATCAAAAGCAGGTAGGTCCTGCGGACAGAAACATGTTCTTCCTGGATCGGTAATTTTATCATAAACTACAAAACTCCTCTATCCATTCCAAATTGGACAAAAAGTGATAATTTGTCTCATTTGGTACACTTTTCAAAAATTGGTTCTTGAGTATTTTAGCATAAACATAGATAATATTGCAAGTGAAAAGGAAAGAAAAAAGCGGAGGCGATCATATGATCCGAAGAAGAGAAGTACGAAGAATGGCAGCGATCCTCTGCATGATCACGGGAATGACAGCAGTTCCCGCATATGCGGCAGCTCCGGAGCCATTCGGAGCGGTACCGGGATGGAATCAGATCTCGGGAAAGTGGTACTACCTTATGGAAAACGGTGCCTGGAGCACAGATTTTATAGAAGATGAGAATACATGCTACACGTTTACAAAGGACGGGACGCTGTCCTATGCGCGGAAAACCCCGAATACGCAGGGCGGCGCGTATCCTGTATACGTGCTGGATCAGAAGGAACAGGAACTCTTTGATGATATGAATGATGAGAAGAGCGACCTGTTTTTTGACACTTATCCGGAGGCGGAGGATGATTACGACAACGGGGATGTGGAGTTTTACGATGGACGCGCCACATTTGTCCTCGACATGGATCTCTGCGATATCGCAAAGGCAAGACTTTCTTCCGCTATGGAAAAGGGATATTCCAAGAGCAAAAATACGATCCCGGGAGAGGGAACCGTAAGCGATTACGTAAAGACAGCATTTCCGGAGCGAAAGAGTGCCACATTTTTTGAGATGTACCTCTGGGGCCCTGAGGAGACATACGATCCGTATGATTCTGTTATGATCCGGATGCAGGAAAAATTCGACCGGAAGGACGATAAAAAATATTCCCTGGAATACTACCGCAGAATGGGAATTGCCCATGAAAACCAGAATGGAAAGGACTATTACATGGTGGTTCTGGAACGGTAGGAATGTGGACGGTGACGGAAAATGACCTGTGTGGGTACTGAACAGTTACGGACAGGGAATATAAGGAGAGAAGACATGGGAGAGAAAATAAAAAACATGTTCCGCGGGCATAAAGAAAAGAAAAAGAACCAGAACGGCGGCTTTTCCTACATGCTCGCGTCATTTATCATCCATAAACGCGGCTGGATCGAGTCGGTCTTCGTGATCGGCTGCCTGCTCTCGCTTTTGACGATGAACTTTGTAAATGTAAACTATGACCTGACGAAATATCTTCCAGAAACGGCGGAATCCGCTATCGGACTTGACGTTATGCGTGATAAGTTCGGTTATCCCGGAACGGCGCGGGTCATGGTGAAGGACGTCTCGCTGTACGAGGCGAAGCAATATAAAGATGAGATCGCCGATATCGATGGCGTGGACCAGGTCTTATGGTGCGACAGCACGGTAAATATCTATGCCGGTGAAGACTTCATTGATGAGAGTGAGATCAAGGATTATTACAAAGACCGGAATGCGGTCTACGATATCACATTTGTGGAGGAGAGTGATTCCACCCGAACCTCCACTGCCATCGACGAGATCAAGGATCTCTTAGGGGACAAAGGATGCTACGTCGGCATGGCGGTCCAGAACAAATCCATGACAGAGTCCATGGCAAGCGAGATGAGCAAGATCCTCGTTGTGGCGGTGATCATGATCTTCGCTGTGCTTTCCGTGACGACAACGGCATGGACGGAACCGATATTATTCCTGTTGGTTATGGGCGTCGCTGTCCTGCTTAATAAGGGAACGAACATCTTTATCGGAACCGTCTCGTTCCTGACGGAAAACGTGTCGATCATCCTGCAGCTGGCAACATCCATGGACTACTCGATCTTCCTGCTTGACGCGTTCATGAACTACAGAAAGCAGGGAATGAACGAGGAGGACGCGATCATCAACGCCGTTCAGGAGGCGATCAATTCCATCTTCGCCAGCAGCCTGACGACAGTCGTCGGCTTCTTGGCCCTTGTGACGATGAAGTTCTCCATCGGATTTGACTTGGGTCTTGTCCTGGCAAAAGGTATCGTATTCAGCTTGCTGACAGTCGTCTTCTTCATGCCGGCGATGATCCTGAAGTTCGCGAAGCTCAATGAGAAGACAAAGCACCGTTCCTTTATGCCGGATTTCCACGGACTTGGAAAAGCGATCTACCGGATCCGTCCCATCGTGTTCGCGGTGATCGTCCTCGTGACACCGCTTGCATACACGGCCCAGGGCCTGAACGATTTCCTTTACGGAAACGACTCCATGGGTGCCTCGGAGGGAACACAGGTTTATGAAGATGACCAGCAGATCACGAAGATCTTCGGCCGAAGCAACATGCTGCTCGCCCTCTATCCGAACACATCGGAGGTCAATGAGCGGGCCATGGCGAAGGAGATCAAGGATCTATCCTATGTAAAGAACGTTACAGCTTTAGCGGATACGTTGCCGGAGGGGATCCCGGAAGAGTTTCTCCCGAAGTCCACGGTGGAGCTCTTACATAAAGACGGCTATTGCCGGATGCTGATCTACACGAGAACGAAGACCGAGAGTGCCGAGGCATTCAAGGACTCCGACGCGATCCAGGAGATCGTAAAGAAGTATTACCCGGAAGGAAGCTATCTCGTCGGTGAGACTCCGTCCACCCAGGATATCAAGTCCTTCATCGTAAAGGACTATGAGAATGTAAATGTTCTGTCCCTGGCGGGCGTATTCCTCGTCGTCATGATGAGCTTCAAGTCGGCTGTCATGCCGATCCTCGTCATCATTCCCATCGAGGTGGCGATCTTCATCAACATGGCGATGCCGTATTTCCAGGGTGTCGAGATGGTGTACATGGGTTATATCATCGTCAGCAGTATCCAGCTGGGTGCCACGGTCGATTACTCGATCCTGCTTGCAAACAACTACCTGGCGAAGAGAAAGACGCTGCCGAAGAAAAAGGCATGTGTGGAGGCCGTCGCAGCGTCCTGTTCCTCGATTTTTACTTCCGGATCCATCATCACGCTGGCCGGATATATCGTGTATATGATCTCGTCCACAACGGCCATCGCGGACCTGGGACACCTGATCGGACGAGGCGGACTGTTCAGCCTTGTGCTGGTACTGACGGTGCTTCCGTTGCTGTTAACATTATTTGACAATTTTATCGTCGGCGAGAAACCGGCGGCAGCTCTTGCGAGACGCCTGCACCGCCGTGTGAAGAACCAGAGAGAGAAGAGACGTTCCGGAAAGAACGGGGACGAGACAGAAGAGAGTACAGATGAAGGCGGAGATCCCTACGAGGACGATGAGAACGAGGCGGCGGCCAGCAGGGAATCGGAGCCGGAATTGACAGATAGAGAAGAAATGGAGGAGAACGGTGATGAGACAGAAAAATAGAAGGATCATGGCAGCGGGCATGGCGGCTGTCACACTCTGCACCAGCCTTGTTTCTGCGCCGGTCTATGCGGCAGAGGCGTCTGTGAGCGTCGATGAAGCGATGTACGTGAACCTGGATTACTATGGTTCCGTTGATAAGGTGAATGTCGTGAAGGGTGTGAGCTTAAATGGTCTCACAAGCTTTACGGATTATGGAAATTATCTTGATGTGACAAATATGACCAACAACACAGCTCCGGAGATCAGTGACGGAAAGGTCACATGGAATCTCCCGGCGGACACCAAGGGATATTTCTACTATAAGGGAGCGATCGATAAGGACGCGGTGACACTTCCGTGGACCATGGATGTGTCCTACAAATTAAACGGCGTCCCGACGGACGCTGAGAAGCTTGCGGGTGCTTCCGGTCTGGTGGAGGTACATGTGACAGCGACACCGAATGAGGCGGCGAGAGATTACTATAAGAACAATATGATGTTAGTGGTAGCGATGCTTGTTGATATGAGCAAGTGCTACAGTGTGGAAGCGGAAGATTCCCAGACCCAGAGCCTCGGTTCCCAGACCGCGATCATGTACACGGCGCTTCCGGGCGAGGAGGGCGATTACACGATCCGCATTGGCAGCGACAAGTTTGAGACCTCCGGTGTCATCATGGCGATGGTTCCGGGAACGGTGAAAGACTTAGAGCACATCGTTGACCTGAAGGACGCCAAGGACACCTGGAAGGATGCCGGTGACCAGTTATACGACAGCATGGACCAGATGGCGGCTTCCGTCGAGGCCATGAGAAGCGGCGTCAACGAGCTGCGCCAGGGCTTAAATGAGGCGGAGAGCGCGAGAGGCGTCATCAGCGGTTCCAAGGACGAGATCCTGGACAGCAATGACCAGACACTGGCTTCCCTGACGGCGCTCTCCGAGCAGCTTGGAACCATCGTTCCGTATATCCAGACTGCAAAGGATGCCTCCGAGGTTGCCCACAACAGCATGACAGACGTTGTCAACACACTCGGAAACATGCAGGAGCCGATCCGCAGACTGGACACGAGCTTACGGGGCTTAAGGGATAGCTCTGAGGGCGCGTCCGGCAGTATTGGAAACGTAGTCGCTTCCGTTCAGCTGATCAAAAAGCTTGACACACAGCTTCAGCAGAGCGTTCTGGAGTTTATCAAAAACCTGGCTTCTGCCCAGGAGTCCATGCAGGACGCGATCGCAGATTACTGCAACGGTGAGGCAGGGGATGAAGATACCCAGGCACTGGCAGCGGCAGCAGCGGGAGCAGACACCTCCGCCGGACATGCGGGAATGCTGAATGCCCAGGAACTTATCGGAATCTTAAAGCAGAAGGAGAAAGCGCTCCGCCAGGTGGCTTCCTCCAGCAATGCCCTTGTGGCAGATACAGCAGATATGCTCGACGATGTATCCAATACATCAAAATACCTGGCACAGACCACAGACCAGATGGACTATCTGATCGAGGATGTGAAGGCGTTAAAGGACTCCCTGGATGTGTATTACCCGGATCTCCAGTCAGCCCTGGATGATTCCGGGGAGCTCGTAAACCGAACCACGGATGCCCTTAATAAGAGCACGGATTCCCTGACTCTGGTACAGAATACCGTCCGTGCCAGCGCGGACAGCCTTGACGCGGCGGCGAAGGACTCCATCAAGGGAAGTTTGAATGTCCTCGACAAGAGTTTAAGCGTCCTCGACAGCACCAGCTCCATGAGAAAGGCCGGCCGGACTATGAAGGACACCATGGACAATGAGTGGAACGACATGGAGGACGACAACAATTTCTTAAATATGGATCCAAACGCGGAGAAGGTTTCCTTCACTTCCGATGAGAACGCGGAGCCGAACACCCTGCAGATCATCATGAGAACCGAGGAGATCAGCGTGGACGATGACGCGGAGCTTCTCGATGCGGAGACAGCGAAGGCGGATGTGAACCCGCTTGAGAGAATGTGGAACATGCTGGTCCAGATGGTCAGGGCGATCATTGAGATCTTTAAGAACAGATAATGAAAGAATATTTGACGGATTTGTGCAGGAGGATGTACGGCAGAATTGTTCTGCATGGACGTTTTTCTGCACAAACTGGTATATGAGGGGATAAAGAGAAGCGAGTGGAAGAACTTCTTACGGGAAGGAGAAGACATGAAAAAATTTGGAAAGAAGATTGCGGGATTTCTGCTGGCGGCGGTTCTGGCAGTGACTGCGGCGTTTCCGGCTTTTGCAGCCAGCAAGACAGCGGTCGGAAAGATATATCTGACCATCGACAGCACTGTGGGACTTAAAAATGACTCTGAGGACGTCACAGTGACGCCCTACGGGGATAATACAGATCTTTACTATGTAGATAACATTTATATCGAAAATAACGACGGAAACGGCTATACGGAGTCCAATCCACCGAAGATCACGGTGACGCTGGAGGTAGCGGACGAGGATCATTATTATTTCTCCGGGACAGCCTCAAAGGACTTTCGCCTGACACTGTCCGATTCCGCAAAAAACGGATACGGAAAAGCGGAGTACGTGAAGGCGGTAAAGAAAAATGACAGAAGTACCGTCGAGCTGACGTTCCGCCTGACATTCGATAAGAAAACCACCGCATCCACCACAAGTACCGTCAAGGCGCCCACAGGTGTGGCCTGGTCTCCGAATGCCTACGGAACGGGAATATGGTCAGCGGTCAGCGGGGCGAAATATTACCAGCTCCGCCTCTTAAAGGACGGCAGTCTCACGGGGGACGAGTTTACGATCTACGGAACGAAGTACGATTTTTCGAGACTGATGGGAACCTCTGGATCCTACAGCTTTGAGGTCC
Source organism: Pilosibacter fragilis (assembly GCF_032490495.1). Classification (NCBI taxonomy): domain Bacteria; kingdom Bacillati; phylum Bacillota; class Clostridia; order Eubacteriales; family Clostridiaceae; genus Pilosibacter; species Pilosibacter fragilis. The sequence goes on from NZ_JAVYJB010000007.1 coordinate 31,663, forward strand.
GCTCCGTGAAGTCCACAAACAACACGAAGAGCGCCTGGGTCCGCTCAGGGGAGATCGGATCCTACGCCGCAGGCTCCTGGAAGCAGAGCGCTGACGGCAGATGGTGGTGGGACTACGGTGATGGCACATGGGCGGCGGCAGAGTGGCTCTACATCAGCGGAAAGTGGTACTATTTCCGGGAGGACGGATATATGGCCACAGGATGGATCACCCTGTACAACAAGTCCTACTATCTGGATCCGGTGAGCGGAGCCATGTATAAGAGCGGGAGGACGCCGGACGGGCTCTATGTGAATGAGAGCGGCGTGTATGTGCCGGGGATGTAAGACCAAAATCGGGATGATTCGTTCAGGGCATATAAAAGCTGAAGGTACTGATATGAAATTGTCATCAGGAGATAACAGAGGTCGAAAATCCGGTCTCAGCGGTCAAACCTGCGGATTTAACATCACAGACGCGTAGAATATTCCGTCTTTCCACCTAAATCTCGCGTCCCCGCTGTACCGCTCTGCGATCATGCGGATAGACTCCGTTCCAATGCCGTAGCCGGAGTGCTTTGTGGAAAGCAGCTTATCTCCGGACCAGTTCGGACTTCCGGAGCTGGTGTTGTCGGCGGTGATGGAGAGCATGGAGGAGCCGGTCTGGACTACATGGAGTCGGATGAAAGACTGGATCTCCGCATCGGTATCCGCGCAGGCGTCCACTGCGTTTTCCAGTAAATTTCCGACTAGAACACAGAATTCCGTTTCCGGGATCACCGGCGGGTCAGCCATCTGGATGGTGACCTGCATGGAGATCCCGTTTTTTTCTGCCTTTTCCGCGTAGAAGGAGAGGATCGCGTTGACTGCGTAGTTTTTGCAGTAGGTGCGGACCTCCTGGATCGGGAACATGTTTTCGTAATTGTTCAGATAATTTTTCAGGGAGGCGAGATCCCCGCGGTCGGCGCAGTCCCTGATGACGGCCAGATGCTGGCGGAAATCGTGCCTTGCCCGGCGGTTGTCCTGGATCCTGGCGGTGAGAAGGCTGTATTGGTCTGACTGGATCTCCAGGAGCTTTTCCATGGTCTCCGATTTTGCCGCGGCTTCTGCCTGGTCCTTAAAGAAGCGCAGGAGCATGATCAGCGTGTGGCTGATGAGGAACATGCAGACGAGCAGCAGGACTCTGGCGAAAAGGTCTGCCTGATCAAAATTCCCATCCCGGATATTGCCGGTGAGAAGGAAGATGATCATCGTGGCGGAAAATGGAAGAAGCCATGCGGTTTTCCAGATTGCAGGCGCCTGGATCGCGGAGAGACTGTCGATGATCTCTGTGAGCCGCTTTATCATAAACCGGGTGGTGAGGAGCACCAGGAGTAACGTAGTGACGCCGGACTGCCAGGTGTAGAATCCGCAGTGCAGAAACTGTCTGCATATAAAAAAGGAGGAGGCGCGGATCACCATGAGGTAGTCAAGGACAAAGGTGTACTGGAACGTGACGATTCCGATGTTTGCCTGAACCAGATGGTAGAGAAAAAATCCCAGAATGGGAATCGCAAGATACTGTACAGATACGGCTGGAAACCCCGCATGGACCAGTATCGCGAAGACTGCCAGATATATGATCTCCGCAAGGGCAGAGAGCAGGATCGTTATTTTTCCCGGATAACGCAGATTCGTGTGAAACGGAAGATACGCGAACATGTGGAACGGATAAGTGCTGAAAAATTCATTAATAAGCAGTTCCGCCATACTGACCTCCCCGGACTTTCGAATAGGAATACTCAAGAAATTGCTCCCGCACATTCCGGTATTTCAGACGGCTGATAGGGATCTGGATCCCGCTTTTTAAGAGAAAACGGTCTTCTAAAAGCTTATCCACGTCCTCAAAGTTTACGAGGATCCCCTTGATGCAGTTGCAGAACCACGGATACTGGAGCAGAAGGGCGGAGAAATCCTTCTGGCTCATGGAGACTTCCATATCCTGCCCGTTCTTAAGGTGTATGAGAACCTGCCGTCTGACATACTCGGTGTAGGAGATATCGTGGACCGGGAGAACTGTCTTTCCAAAATGTGTTGCAACCTCCACCGCCCTGGTGCGTTCAGCATCCTGGAGCCCGCACCGGTCGAGGGCAGCGAACACACCGTTCTTTTCAATAGGTTTCAGGAGATAGAAGGATGCGCTCACGTCGTAGCTCTCCACGGCAAATTCAGGGGAGGTGGTGATAAAGATGATCCTGCAGCCATGATCCGCCCGCCGGATCCGCTTCGCCGTCTCCATCCCGGTGATGCCATCCATGTAGATATCAAGGAAGATGAGATCATACTTTCCGGCCGTAAACGCGCCCAAAAACTCTTCCCCGCTGGAAAAACGGTCCATTGCCCCCCACTGAAGCCTATGCTGTTCCGCATATGTATCAATAAATCCGACAAGCCGGTCAGAATCCGTCTTTCGGTCATCGACGATCGCTATGTTCATGTTCGGTCGCTCCTTTGATGTTAAACTGTTAAAGCTATTTTAACATGTTTTTGGGGAAATGTGTGGAAGAATGAAACTTTTCTTCCATTTTCCGCCAAATAATGATATGATGGATACCGGCAGCATAAAGCGCAAAGGAAAAATGCCGCTGTTTTGGAATTTTATGGCGGCGGAAAAGACAGAAAATTGGATGCTGCATAGAAAGGTGAGCACGACAATGAATTTTATTGTACCAGCCGGTTATACTCCGGATATTGACTTAAAAGAGACCCAGATCGCCATCAAGGTCGTGAAGGATTTCTTCCAGAAGGAACTTACAAAACAGTTAAATCTGACCCGAGTTTCCGCTCCGTTATTTGTAACGCCGGAATCCGGATTAAATGATAACTTGAACGGTGTGGAGCGCCCGGTTGCCTTCGATATTAAGGAAGGCGGAAGAAAGGCAGAGATTGTCCACTCCCTGGCAAAATGGAAACGTTACGCGTTGAAACAGTACGGCTTCCAGCCGGGTGAAGGTTTATACACCGATATGAACGCCATCCGCCGCGATGAGGACACCGATAACATCCACTCCATCTATGTGGACCAGTGGGACTGGGAAAAGGTGATCACGAAGGAGGAGAGAACCCGCGGGACACTGGAAGAGACTGTCCGTGCCGTATATAAGGCATTAAAGATCACAGAGGACTATATGGCATACGAGTACGACTATATCGGCCGTGTTCTCCCGGAGCACATCGAGTTTATCACATCCCAGGAGCTTGAGGACCTCTACCCGGATCTCACCCCGAAGCAGAGAGAGTATGAGATCGTGAAGCTTCACGGCGCTGTGTTTATCGAGCAGATCGGCGGAAAGTTAAAATCCGGAGAGCCGCACGATGGACGTGCTCCGGACTATGATGACTGGAAATTAAACGGCGATATTATCGTCTACTATCCGGTTCTCGACATTGCCCTTGAGTTAAGCTCCATGGGTATCCGTGTGGACGAGATCTCCCTGCACGAGCAGTTAAAGGCGGCAGGCTGTGAGGAGCGCGAGAAGCTTGCATTCCAGAAGGCATTGTTAAACGGAGAGCTTCCATACACCATCGGCGGAGGTATCGGACAGTCCCGTATCTGTATGTTCTTCTTAAGAAAAGCCCATATCGGTGAGATCCAGTCTTCCTTGTGGCCGGATGAGGTCCGCGAGGAGGCGAATAAGGCGGGAATTCCGCTGCTGTAAGCAGCAGGCGGATGTGGATCTGCACAGACTTATTATGAGAACGACCCGGCGGCGCAAGCCTGATCGGTATTAAATATTCAGGAAAACAGTTACGGTCCACAAAGATGTGTGCGGTAACTTTTCCTGCTTATGGAGGTAAAAAAATGGCAAATGAACGTTTGAGGGAACTCAGGACCCTGATGAAAGTGAGAAATGTGGACGCGTACTATGTTCCGTCTTCCGATTTCCACGATTCTGAGTATGTGGAGGATTATTTCAAATGCCGCGCATTCCTGTCCGGCTTCACAGGTTCCGCGGGGACCATGGTGATCACCCAGGCTTTTTCCGGCATGTGGACAGATGGAAGATATTTTGTCCAGGCGAAGAAAGAGCTGGAAGGCCAGGACACACGTCTGATGGCGATGGGCGAGGAGGGCGTCCCGACCATTGAGGAATACCTGATGGACCATATGCCGGAAGGCGGCGTTTTAGGCTTTGACGGCCGCGTGGTAAATGCTGCCCAGGGAAGAAAATTTGAGACCATGATGGCAGAGAAACATGCCACACTTTCCGTCGGCGATGACCTTGCGGGTGAGGTCTGGGAAGAACGCCCGATCCTTCCGGCACCGGAGGTGTGGGTCCTCGACGTGAAGTACGCAGGCGAGACCGTTGCGGAGAAGCTTGCCCGCCTCAGAACCGCGATGAAGAAGGAACACGCGACCGTGCACATCCTGTCAAGCCTTGACGATGTGGCATGGCTCTTTAATATCCGCAAAAATTCCGACGACGGAAATGTACTGGCACCGGCATTCACCCTGATCACAGAGGATGAGGCGAGACTTTTTATTAACAGTCGCAAATTCTCCCCGGAGCTCCGCGCTTATTTTGAGGAGAATCATGTCGCCATCGAAAAATACGACGCGATCTACGACGCGGTGGCAGGGATCAGAAACGAGACGGTCCTCTTAGAGCCGGGTAAGGTAAACTTTGCCCTCTATAAGAAAATCGATGCCTCCAACCGCATTGTGGAGGCTATGAACCCGACTTCCCGGATGAAGGCAGTGAAGAACCCGGTGGAGATGGAAAACCTTCGCAAAGCTCATTTAAAGGACGGCGTGGCGTTGACGAAATTCCTGTACTGGATGAAGAAGAACGCGGGAAAAGTGGAACTCACAGAGACAGAGGCCGCAGAGCGCCTGGAGGATTACCGCAAGGCCCAGGAAGGTTACCTCGGACCGAGCTTCACGACGATCTCCGCATTCGGCTCCAACGCGGCGATGTGCCACTACCATGCGACAAAGGAGCAGGAGAGCCCGGTGGGAACAGATGGCTTCTATCTGGTAGACTCTGGCGGACAGTACTATGAGGGAACCACGGACGTCACAAGAACCATCGCGGTCGGTCATGTGACAGACGAGATGAAGGAACACTTTACACTTGTCATGATGGGAATGCTCCGCCTGATGAACGCGAAATTTTTATACGGCTGCCGGGGTCTCAATGTGGATTACCTTGCGAGAGGACCGCTCTGGGAGCGGGGTTTCGACTTCAACCACGGTACCGGACATGGCGTTGGCTTCTTATCCGCTGTCCATGAGCGACCGAACGGCATCCGCTGGCGCATCGTTCCGGAGCGTCAGGATTCCTGCGTTCTGGAGGAGGGCATGCTCACATCCGACGAGCCGGGTCTTTACATCGAGGGCAGCCACGGAATCCGTACTGAGAACCTGTCCCTCTGCAGAAAGGCAGAGAAGAATGAGTACGGTCAGTTCATGTGCTTCGAGAATATGACATTTGCGCCCATCGATCTCGATGCGGTGGATATTTCCGTTATGGAGCCGTCTGATGTGAGAATGCTGAACGCGTACCATAAAGAAGTCTGCGAGAAGCTTTCCCCGTATATGACTGAGGAAGAGAACGAGTGGTTAAAAGAAGCGACAAGACCGATTGGAGAGGATTACACATGGCGGATTTAGAGAAAAACATTCTGGTGGTGATCCCGGTAAACGAGGATCACAAGAAGTTCCTTGAAGAAAAAGCCGCCTCAGGTGACAAGAACTGCTGCATCCGATATGTGAGCGGCGAGGAAGTCACAAAGGAGGACGCGGAACGGGCAAATGTTATCATCGGAAACGTAGATCCATCCCTGCTCTCCGGCACGAAGAACCTGGAGCTGCTCCAGTTAAATTCTGCTGGGGCAGATCTCTATATCAAGGCCGGTGTGATGCCGGAGGGAGCAGTGCTCGCAAACGCCACAGGTGCTTACGGACTCGCGGTCTCCGAGCATATGCTGGGTCTTACGTTCGACCTGATCAGACGTTTAAACCAGTATCATGCCAATCAGGCAGAGCATGTATGGAAAGCCATGGGAAATATCATTTCCGTGGAAGGTTCCACGATCCTTGTCCTGGGTCTGGGCGATATCGGCGGGGATTACGCGAGAAAGGTCCACGCGCTGGGCGCCCATGTGATCGGTGTCCGCCGTACGAACCGGAATAAGCCGGATTACCTGGATGAGCAGCACACGATGGATGATCTGGATACGCTCTTAGGCAGGGCAGATATTGTTGCCATGGTCCTTCCGGGCGGAAGCGCTACGAACCACATCATGGATGAGAGAAGACTCCGCCTGATGAAAAAGGGCGCATACCTCATCAATGTGGGCCGCGGAAACGCCATCGATCCGGATGGACTTTATAAAGTTTTAAAAGATGGACATCTCGGCGGCTGTGGTCTCGATGTTACGGAGCCGGAACCGCTTCCGGCGGACAGCCCGTTGTGGGAGCTTGAGAACCTTGTGATCACGCCTCATGTGGCAGGTAATTTTTTCCTCCCGGAGACATTTGAGCGGATCATCCGGATCGCGGGAGAAAATCTCGCGGCCTGGGCGAACGGAACGCCGTACCGGAATGTGGTGGATTTTACGACGGGATATAGAAAGCAATAGTCAGATAAAAAGTAAAGACAGCTGTTCTTTTGTGTGCTTATATGGCGGGTAAAGAGGACGGCTGTTTTTGCTGTCATGCATTCGAAAGAGGCAGGAGGTAGAGGTCTCCTGTGAATATGAAAGTTAGAAAAACAGCAAAAACAGCAACAAAAAATGCAGGACAGCCGTAAAAACTATCCTGCACAGGTTTGAAGTTATTATATTTTAGAAGCTCGTCTCGTATTTTTTCTTCTTTTCCGCCTCCGGTGCATAAGCAATCGGGTAGATGACGGATGCCATGAGGAGCGCGCCGACCACATCGATCACGGAGTGCTGCTTTAAGAACATTGTTGCCAGGCAGATCAGAACCATCAGAACGCCGGATGCCCCGATGATCATCGGATGTTTCTTTAATTCTTCGCTGTGGCAGACCGCGATGTGGACACCGACGGAGTTGTATACATGGATGCTCGGGAAGACGTTGATGCACGGATCAATGCTCCAGAGTCTCGATACCAGGTAGCAGAAAATATTTTTATCCGGATCGATCGCTGGACGGAAGTCCGTTCCGTTCGGGAACAGGGTGCAGACGAGAAGACTGATCGTCATTCCTGTGAAAAGGAAGGTGCAGAGCCTGTAATAGTCATCACGATTCCGAAAGAAGAAAAATGCGATGGTGGCTGCTACATATAAAAACCACATCAGATAAGGTACGATAAAGATCTCTTCGAAAGGAATCATATCATCGAGTGCCGTGTGCATGACGTGGTAAGGTTTGTTGATGTTTTCCTGAAGTCTTGCAAACCAGGGGATATAGATGAATGCATAGGACAGCATCCATACATGCCCATATTTTCTTATCAGCTTTTTCAAAAGGATGACCTCCTTTACTTTCGGAACAGGCATCATATTTATAGGCCTGCTCTGTAATACTTTTGTCATATTTCTCTTGCGTTGCCAAATTATAACACTTTAAAAGTGGGGTTTCAACCCCCATTGGTAAATTTTTATCGAAAAGTAAGGAACACTTTAGAAATGTAAGAGGGCGGTAAGACTTTTGACATTGTTTCGGCTTTATGGTATGTTAAAGGAAGAAAATATATTCGGATTTTCAAACCTGGAGGGAGGAAATTCATGGAAAATAAAGAACTGGTAAGGGAAGCTCTGGAAGCAAGAAAACAGTCCTACTGCCCATATTCCAGCTTTGCGGTGGGAGCAGCGCTTCTATGCGGGGACGGAACGATTTTTCGCGGCTGCAATATCGAAAACGCGGCGTATCCGGCGACAAACTGTGCGGAGCGGACGGCGATGTTTAAGGCTGTCAGCGAGGGAAATATGGACTTTCGGGCGATCGCCATCGTGGGCGGTCCGAAGGGAAAAGAACCGAAAGATTTCTGCGCACCCTGCGGCGTCTGCCGCCAGGTGATGGCAGAGTTTTGTGACCCGGAGACCTTTCGGATCGTCCTTATGAATGGAGACGGGGAGATCCGGGATTACCTCCTGAAAGAGCTGCTACCGTTAGGCTTTACGGGGAAAGCACTGGAAAAATAGAAGGCACACTGGAAAGGATGTAAGAGAAAATATGACATACAGAGATATATTGAAGAAAGTTGATCATACACTGTTAAAACAGCCGTCCACCTGGGAACAGATCAGGGAGATCTGCGATGACGCGGTAAAATATGGAACCGCATCCGTCTGCATCCCGCCGTCCTACGTAAAGCAGGCGGCAGAATATCTGGATGGGAAGATGCCCGTCTGTACCGTCATCGGATTCCCGAACGGGTACAACACGACGTCTGTGAAAGTCTTTGAGACGAAAGAGGCGTTAAAAGACGGAGCGGAAGAGATTGACATGGTGATCAACATCGGCTGGGTCAGGATGGGACAGTACGATAAGGTCCTGGCGGAGATCAATGCCTTAAAAGAGGCCTGCGGAGATCACATTTTAAAGGTCATCATCGAGACCTGCCTTCTCACGGATGAGGAGAAGATAAAGATGTGTGAGACTGTAGCTGCTTCTGGAGCGGACTTTATCAAGACGTCCACTGGATTTTCTGCCGCAGGGGCTACAAAGCCGGATGTGGCGCTTATGAAGGCCCATATGACTGCCGGAAAGAAGATCAAGGCAGCAGGAGGAATCACCGATTTCAACGACGCGAGGGAGTTTGTCCTCCTCGGCGCTGACCGTCTCGGAACGAGCCGCCTTGTGGAACAGGCGAAAAAGAAAGGGGGAGATTTAGATGCCGAAATATAATCGGATTTTTACGATCGTCATAGATTCCTTGGGAACCGGCGCTATGCCGGATTCCGAAAAGTTTGGTGACGTGGGCGTGGATACCTTGGGACATATCGCGGAACACATGAAGGGGTTCCATATCCCGAATCTCCAGAAGCTTGGAATCGCGAACTTAAGACCATTAAAGGGAGTTGCCCCGGTGGAAGAGCCGACGGGCCGCTTCACAAAGTTCTCCGAGGCCAGCAACGGCAAGGACACTATGACCGGACACTGGGAGATGATGGGAATCTACACGACGAAACCGTTTAAGACCTTCACGGATCACGGTTTCCCGAAGGAGCTGATCGAGGAGCTGGAAAAACGCACCGGTCACAAAGTAATAGGAAATAAGAGCGCCAGCGGAACCGCGATCCTGGACGAACTCGGCGAGGAGGAGATCGCCACAGGCCACATGATCGTCTACACCTCCGCGGATTCAGTTCTACAGATCTGCGGAAATGAGGAAACATTTGGTCTCGACGAGCTGTACCGATGCTGCGGGATCGCAAGAGAGATTACGATGAAGGAAGAGTGGCGCGTGGGCCGCGTCATCGCGAGACCGTATGTTGGAAAGAAAAAGGGAGAGTTTGTCCGCACCAGCAATCGCCATGACTACGCGTTAAAGCCGACCGGGACAACGGCGCTCGATATCTTAAAGGACAACGGATACGATGTGATCTCCGTCGGAAAGATCCGCGATATCTTTGACGGCCAGGGCATCACGGAGGCATTCCGCTCCAAGAGCTCCGTCCACGGAATGGAACAGACTATTGAAATCTGCAAAGATAAGGATTTCAAGGGACTCTGCTTTGTGAATCTCGTGGATTTCGATGCCCTCTGGGGCCACAGGAGAAATCCGGTGGGTTATGGGGAAGAACTGGAGCGCTTTGATGTGAAGCTTGGCGAACTCCTTGAAAACCTCCGGGAAGGTGATCTTTTGATGATCACGGCGGATCACGGGAATGATCCGACTTACACGGGAACAGACCATACGAGAGAAAAAGTTCCATTTATTGCCTACTCCCCATCTATGAAAGAGAAGGGAATGTTTGAGGAACAGAAGACCTTTGGTGTCATCGGCGCGACGGTGCTCGATAACTTCGGGCTTAAAAAAGCGGAGAATATGATCGGGGAGTCGATCTTAAAAGAATTAGAATGATCGGGATCTGCCTGAGATCTGCGTGGATCCGATAGTTTCGTGGAACAGGTAAAATAGAATAAAAAAGGAAGATCCGCATCCCCGGTATCCGGGAAATGTGGATCTTCCTTTTATGTTCAGACAGAAGTGCGAGACTTATTCTGCGCCGAGTTTCGTTTTTACATCCTCGATGGACATGTTCTTCTCTTTTACGATCGCGTATAATTCAGCCATTTCTTTGGCCTCGATCTGTTTTTCAATGTCCTTTTTCTGAGTTCTTAATGCTTTTAATTTCTGCTCTGTCTCTTCGATAGAAGCAAGGACCTCATTTAAAAGATCCTGCGGAGCAACGTCAGTCTTCTTTCTTCCTCTTGGCATAATTACAATCCCTCCTGTGCAGGTTCATATTATTGGAATCCGCGAATCGGATTCTTATACACTATACTATAAACAAGATGTATTGGGAATGCAAGAGAAAAATAGGAGATGTCAGTCTTTTTTTTAAATCGTGTAGATAGAACAGGAAAAATCCATTACAAAAAAATTTCAAAAAACTGTTGACAATTTCGAAAAAATAGGTTAAACTGTCAAAGCAATCGTGCTTGACGGAAACGTCAGACGGAAGCAATGGGGTCTTAGCTCAGCTGGGAGAGCATCTGCCTTACAAGCAGAGGGTCATAGGTTCGAGCCCTATAGGTCCCATTTATATGAAAAATATCATATTGATCATGGCGGAATAGCTCAGTTGGCTAGAGCACACGGTTCATACCCGTGGTGTCGAGAGTTCAAATCTCCCTTCCGCTACTATGGCGGAATAGCTCAGTTGGCTAGAGCACACGGTTCATACCCGTGGTGTCGAGAGTTCAAATCTCCCTTCCGCTACGATTGAAAATCCCGGGAATCTGAGAAGGTTCCCGGGATTTTTTCGATTATAATAGTTTTTCTGAAATATTCTGCTGTACCAAACAGAAAAGAACATCTGCAATGATCCTGCAAACATATGAAAGGCTCTGTTGGTGTCTGGATTTTCACTTAAAAGATTCCCGGTAATACTGTCGCAAGATAATATCCGACCCAGAATGATGCTGAATTCGCGATAAACGAATAGAGAACGAAGTCACCGTTTTCCTTTTTGGGGGACACTCTCTTCAAAAACCTGCAATACAGACCTGCCTCCAGCGCAAAGACTATGACCTCGAAAAAGACATAGCTTGTGATAAAGGCCAACGGACCGGCATTGTAATGAATGATATTGAGAAGCAGATTTAAGAGAAGCTGCGTCGTGATATTTACAAGCGCAAGGATCTGCAGCTGCTTTTTCTGCCGGAAGCCGAATAACAGCCCGACGACCATTTCAATTGCGATCGTAAGAAGGATACGGACCGCGAGCGATAAAAGCTCCATTCGATAATTATAGGAACGATACGCGTTGATCCGCTCGTTTGTGCTCAGGTCCTCATTGTATTCCACGGATCCGATCCGGACGCCCTCCATGTCAACGGTGTAATAAGTATCAAATGCATAACGCTCATAGCTTCCGCTTGATACAAAGGTCCCGGTTTCCGGATAATACAGGAGGATCTTAAAATCCTCCGGTGGATAATAGGTCCAGGCGATCTCACCGGTTTCGCTTACCGTCCAGCCCCTCTGAAGGAAATAATATCCGTCAGGATCCTTGTAATCTACAAAAGCTTTCCAGATGTTCCGGTCAAGATCATAGAGCTGCTCATTTCTGGCGGTGCCGTCCCAGACTTGTGCAGGTCCTGTACATTTCTCCTTTGAAAGCAGTGTGCCATAGCACAGATCATCGCTCATATTTTTGAACTGGATGCGCACCGAGGGCTTTGGACCCATATCAGCTTTCGCGGTGATCGGAAGTGCTGTGACTGCAAAGATCATGCAGAACAGCAGCATGAAAAGCCCGACATACATTCTTTTTTTCATACCAGGAACCTCCTTTCAGAGCTTGGATTCATAAAAATCAATTATCTTTGCCATTTGTATCTGCTTTTATTATAATTGATCCCAATATTGTCTGACAAGAAAGAGATGTTTACTATTTTCTTACGTTTTGGCGCGGATGTGTCCGGTACACGGGTAGGGATTTTGCTGATTTGGAATGCGAAGCATCGGCAAAATCAGCTGTTGTCTGCGCATGGCATGAACAGGAATGTATCGCAGTGCACATGCATGAAGTTTAGAAAAAATTTAGCCTTTTTTTAGCGGTTATGTGATATACTATAATCTATATCGTATGCCATATGGCACTGACATGGTCAGAATGCATATGGCTGCACGGAAAATTCTGAACATATAAGATTCGGAGGACGTTATGTATCAGTTTATCGTAAATCCCGGTGCCGGTGCTGGAAGAGGATACCGGATCTGGAAACGACTGGAACATCAGCTGGAAATGAACAGTCGGGAATACCGTGTCTTTTTTACGGAACATCAAGGGGATGCGGCGGAGATCGCGAGAGTACTGACGGCGGAAAAGGATGAAGCGAAGGTGATCGTGATCGTCGGCGGCGAAGGTACCTACAATGAGGTCTTAAACGGTGTCTCCTTTAGGGGACTCCTGACCTTCGGCTATGTCCCGGCGGGATTCCGGAATGCACTCTCGAAGGGATTCCAGTCTTTCTGGAAGGTGGACCGTCAGGCGAGGCGGATCCTTCACCCGAAATATTACCGGATGCTGGACTATGGCGTTATCACGTTCGGAAACGAGGAGATCGTGAGCCGCAGATTTGCCGGACGTTGTGGGATCGGACTCGACGCGGCGTTGTGCCACAATCTTTTGTGCTGCCCCGTGAGAAACCAGATGACGAGACTTCATCTGACAAAAATCCTTCGTTTTGGGATCGGATTAAAGCAGCTTTTTCTTGCAAAGCCGACAAAAGGATATATTTTGCTTGACGGGACGCAGAAAGTGGAGTTTAATCATATATATTTCATCACGTTTATGGTACGCCGGGAAGAGAAGAAAAAGAAGAACGGCGGGATTTTAAATGATGACGGAAAAATGACCGTTTACGTTGGAAACAGTGCGAGAAAGACGAAGATGATCCCGATCTTAAGAGACCTTGTGATGGGGGTCCGGAGAAAAGAGCGGGGGATCCGTGTCTTTGAGTGCAGCGAGGCGGAGATCCACCTTGCGCGCCCGTTGGCGGTCCACGTGGACGGTGAGAGCTGTATGTGTCAGGAGAATCTGGCGGTGCGCTGTATCCCGAAACGGATGCGCGTGATCGGCTCATAAGAAATATAGGAGGAGATTCTATGAGAATCGGACAGGGATATGATGTACATCGTCTCGTAGAAGGAAGAAAGCTGATTATTGGAGGCGTGGACATTCCCTATGAAAAAGGACTTTTGGGTCATTCTGACGCAGATGTCCTTCTTCATGCTGTGATGGACGCACTTTTGGGGGCCGCCGCCCTCGGCGATATCGGCCAGCACTTCCCGGATTCGGACGAGAGATATAAAGGGATTTCCAGTATCGCGCTTTTAAAGGAAGTCGGGAAGATCCTGCAGGAAAACGGATATATGATCGAAAATATCGATTCTACCGTGATCGCCCAGAGGCCGAAGCTTTTGCCGTACCGCCCGCAGATGGCGGAAAATATCGCGGCGGCGTTAGGAATCGAAAAAGAACAGGTAAGCGTGAAAGCAACGACGGAAGAAGGGCTTGGATTTACCGGTACCGGGGAGGGGATCTCCGCTCAGGCGATCGCCCTTTTAAGTTCGGTGGCGGATTACGCGCCGGAGGACCGCGTTGGAATTATTTCCGGTGGATGCGGGGGCTGTCCGGGCTGTAGACAGCAGCAATAAATGAATGCGGAAGTAAGCGCCTGTTGATAGTAAAAGTGCATTACGCAAAGCTGCATGGCAGAAAAATTCGGACAGAAAGATATATGAAGGAGCTTAAGTTATGAAGATCTACAATACACTCACAAAGAGAAAAGAAGAGTTCGTTCCGGTAGAGCCGGGAAAAGTAAAAATGTACGTGTGCGGACCGACCGTCTACAACTTTATCCACATCGGAAACGCGAGACCGATGATCGTATTTGATACGGTAAGACGGTACTTTGAATATAAAGGATACGATGTAAATTATGTATCCAACTTTACGGATGTCGATGATAAGATCATCAAAAAAGCCATCGAGGAGGGCGTTGATGCAGAGACGATCTCCAAGCGCTACATCGCCGAGTGCAAAAAGGATATGGAAGGCATGAATATCGAGCCGGCAACAAAGAATCCGCTCGCGACGGAAGAGATCTGCGGCATGCTGAATATGATCAGCACTCTGATCGAAAAAGGTTACGCCTATGTGGCTGCTGACGGAACGGTTTATTACAGTGTCCGGAAATTTAAAGATTACGGAAAGCTTTCCCATAAGAATCTTGACGATCTCCAGTCCGGATTCCGTGAGATCAAGGTAACCGGTGAGGAGGGCAAGCAGGATCCGAACGACTTCGTTCTCTGGAAACCGAAAAAAGAGGGAGAGCCGTACTGGGAGTCTCCGTGGTGCGAGGGCCGTCCGGGCTGGCATATCGAGTGCTCCGTAATGGCAAAGAGATACCTCGGCGACGAGATCGATATTCATGCAGGCGGTGAGGACTTAATTTTCCCGCATCATGAGAACGAGATCGCCCAGAGTGAGGCTGCAAACGGAAAGCCTTTCGCGAAATACTGGATGCACAACGCGTTCTTAAATATTGATAATAAGAAAATGTCAAAATCTCTCGGAAACTTCTTTACCGTCCGTGAGATCAGCGAAAAATACGATCTTCAGGTGCTCCGTTTCTTTATGCTGAGCGCACATTACAGAAGTCCGTTAAACTTCAGTGCGGACCTAATGGAAGCCTCCAAGAACGGTCTTGAGAGAATCCTCACCGGTATGGAAAAGCTCCGTGAGGCGGAGGCAAAGGCAACCGGCGGCACAATGACAGCGGAAGAACTGGAAAACCAGAAGAAGGCAATGGAGCTTGTCGCAAAGTATGAGGCGGCGATGGATGATGATTTCAACACCGCGGACGCGATCTCCGCGATCTTCGAGCTCATCAAGCTCTCCAACTCCACAGTCTCCGGGGCAAGCACAAAGGAGTATGTTTCCTGGATGAAGAATGAGATCCAGAGACTCTGCGACGTAATGGGGATTATTACAGAAAAGAAGGCGGAAGTCCTTGACTCTGAGGTGGAGGACCTGATCGCCCAGAGACAGGCAGCGAGAAAGGCAAAGAACTTTGCCCTTGCCGATGAGATCAGAGGAAAACTTCTCGACATGGGAATCGTCCTCGAGGACACAAGAGAGGGCGTAAAATGGAAGAGAGCTTAATGCTTTTAAAGGAAAAATTCCACTTAAAGGATACGGATGCAGGTCAGTACTCTCCGCTTGTGCTCGCCTATCTCGGTGATGCGGCTTACGAGATCCTGATCCGTACCATCGTGGTCAGCGAGGGAAATATGCAGGTGAATAAGCTTCACAGGAAGTCTTCGGCTCTTGTGAAGGCTGCAGCCCAGGCAGAATTCCTGATGGCCATTGAGGGTGACCTTACCGAGGAGGAGCATGCGGTCTACAAACGGGGAAGAAACGCGAAGTCTTTCTCTATGGCCAAGAATGCAACGATGAAGGACTACCGGATGGCGACAGGCTTTGAGGCTCTGATGGGATATCTTTACCTGTCCGGAAGAACGGAGCGAATGGTGGATCTTGTGGCACTGGCGATGACAAAGACCGGAAAAGCAGTGTCCGGAGATACGGAAAAACAGAAAGAGGAGAACTCCGATGAGATATGAAGAACTGACGATAGAAGGGCGCAACGCTGTTTTGGAGGCGTTCCGCTCCGGAAAGACCATCGACCGGCTGTTTGTCCTTGACGGCTGCCAGGACGGTCCGGTGCGCACGATCGTGAGAGAGGCGAAAAAGCATGATACGATCGTAAATTTTGTCCCGAAGGAACGCCTGGATTCCATGTCTGAGACGGGACATCATCAGGGTGTGATGGCGTATGCCGCTGCTTACGAGTACGCGGAGGTGGAAGATATCTTAAAGATCGCGGAAGAGAAGGGCGAGCCGCCGTTTTTATTCCTGCTTGACGGAATTGAGGATCCGCACAACCTTGGAGCGATCATCCGTACCGCGAACCTTGCGGGCGCTCATGGCGTGATCATTCCGAAACGCCGCGCGGTGGGACTTACCGCGACGGTTGCGAGAACCTCCGCGGGTGCGTTAAACTATACGCCGGTCGCAAAGGTCACCAACATGGCGGCAACGATCGAGGATTTAAAGAAACGCGGCATCTGGTTCGTCTGCGCCGATATGGGCGGAGAGAGCATGTACCGTTTAAACCTCACCGGACCGATCGGTCTTGTGATCGGAAATGAGGGGGAGGGCGTGAGCCGTCTTGTGAAGGAAAAATGCGACATGATCGCGTCGATCCCAATGAAGGGCGATATCGATTCCCTGAACGCGTCCGTTGCGACAGGTGTTCTCGCGTATGAGATCGTGAGACAGAGACTGGCGAAGGCATAGGATTTATAATTTTACTTATGATAAAAAGACCTGCGGAGAGGAGTTCCGTAGGTCTTTTTTATTCGAGGAGGATTTCCTTCATAATAAACATTTGTTCCGGTCAGCCCGGTCGTCCTGAGTGAGTGAGCATCATTGTCGCGTTCACGTCTTTTTCGTAACAGGAATTTCCTGTAACACGAAAAAAGGCTTCCCGGATATTCCGGAAAGCCTCATGGTTTAAGCTGCCTAGCAGATTTGAACTGCCGACCTCCGCCTTACCAAGGCGACGCTCTACCAGCTGAGCCAAGGCAGCGAACACATTTACTGTGTTTTTCGAACCTCCAATATAGTATCATGGATCAACAGGTTTGTCAACGATAAAAACAAAAAAATTTGAATAAATTTTTCATACAAAAAGATCAATTCCTCGGAAAGCCCATGGAGGGTAAAGCGGACATTCGCAATCCACTTCGCTACTTGCTCATGAACGCAGTCGCTTCGCGATCTGTCAGTGGGAGCTTTCAACTCCCACTGACATAAGCATCCCACTCACCCACCGCTTAGTGCTCCGCGCACTTGAAGCGGGGGAATGCTTATCTGCGTTCAAACACGTGCAGGGAACACTTTCCGTTCTGCTTTCATATTTTGTAGTAAAAAAGATATTGAGGTGTTAATATGCCAGAGAATCCAACATCAATGCCGGAACCGTCGGGAGAGAATACGGCGGAGGTTGTGGCAGGGAAGAATGACGCAAATGTACCGGAGACACCGGCCGAGCCATTAGGAGGAGTTTTTGTTTATCCGGGAGACGATGATCTTGCGGGGATCCCTGTGCCGCCCATCGCTTCACCGGGCGGAAGACCTGTTTATCCGGGAGATGACGATCTCGCCGGAATCCCAACGACACCGGTCGCGCCGTCTGGCGGACGCCCTGTCTATCCTGACAATACCATCGGACGCCCGGGCTTTCCGACGATTTCTTTTCCGGTCACATATCCGACGGTCTCAGGAGGAAATTACTACAGCAGAGTCCGGTTTTTAAATGCCAGCACATCAGGCCAGACTCTGGATGTCTATATCGATGGCCGGAATGTCTTTTCCGGTTCCGAATTTGCCACGATTTCTTCTTATATCCGCGTGACGGACGGATTCCACACCGTCACTGTGCGCAGGACCAACGGTCAGATCTATTATCAGCAGACGATTGCCTTTGTGTCCGGTGAGAGACTCACGATGGTGATCTTAGACACGGTTTCCGGAGTGTCCCTGACCCGTGTCTCCGACATGGGCTGTACGAACGTTCCGGCAGGTTACGGCTGTCTCCGTGTCGCGAACATGTCCTACGCGGGATCCAGCTACGATGTGCGGACCTTCAACAACCAGACAGCATTTGCGGGGGTCGGATACAAGGAAGTGACGAGCTATAAACAGACATCCAGCGGAACCTATACCTTCTTTGTGACAGGTTCCCAGTATGCAGTTTCGGCCTTAGGCGAGCTTCCGGTCCTTGTCCTTTCCTCCATCGTCGGCGTTTCCTGTCCGACCTGCACCGTGGCGAATCCGCTTCTCACCTTCAACGTCAACGTCCGTGCGGGAAGAGCCTACACCTGCTATATTATCGGAAATCCGTGGTCCGGCCTCTTCCGGGCGTATGTCCTCGAGGACTGAAGCGTGTTGCGGCAGGATTGCATTATTTGTAAAAATCGTCTATAATCTGCGTAACAGATAAAAGGAATGTGCCTTACGCATTCCGGCACCGGGAGCAGCCGTGGATAGAATGAGCAGACGGACAGGGGCGGGAAATGCCAGTCTGCTTTTCTTTCCGGATGCTGCCGGAAAGAAGATACAGATACGGGAAAAAGGAGTATTATGAAGAAAAATTACGAAATGGACATGTGCAGTGGCCCGATCCTCGGAAAACTGCTCACCTTTACGATTCCGCTGATCTTTTCCGGAATCCTGCAGCTTCTGTTCAACGCAGCGGATGTGATCGTTGTGGGACGTTTCGCGGGCAGCCAGTCTCTGGCGGCGGTGGGTTCCACAACGGCGCTGATCAACCTGATGATCAATATCTTTATCGGACTGTCCGTGGGTGTCAATGTCATCGTGGCGAGATATTACGGAGCGAAGCGGGAAAAAGACGTGCAGGATACGATCCATACGGCCATGGCACTCAGCATCGTCAGCGGTCTTTTTCTGATCGTTGTGGGTCAGCTTCTCTCGAGGCCAATGCTGGAACTCATGGGAACTCCGGACGATGTAATCGATAAATCTACGATTTATATGCGGATCATCTTTATCGGCATGCCTGCGAATATGATCTACAACTTCGGAAGCGCGATTCTCCGCGCGGTGGGAGACACGAAGCGCCCGCTGTATTTCCTTACGGCGGCGGGCGTGATCAATGTGGTCTTAAACCTCTTTTTTGTGATCATGTTCCGGATGGATGTGGCGGGAGTTGCTCTGGCGACCGCGATCTCTCAGGCGATCTCGGCGTGTCTGGTGATCCTTTGCCTGATGGAGAGCGAGGGCGGTCTGAAGCTTCATTTAAAAGCTCTGAAGATCCACCGCTCAAAATTCCGTCAGATCATTCAGGTAGGCCTTCCGGCGGGGATGCAGGGCGCAGTATTTTCTATTTCCAATGTTCTGATCCAGTCCTCTGTCAATTCCTTCGGTTCTGTCGCGATGGCGGGAAATACGACATCCCAGAATATTGAGGGATTCATCTATAACGCCATGAATGCGGTTTATCAAGCAAACTTAAGCTTCACGAGCCAGAACTTCGGCGGCAAAAAGTATTCGAGGATCAACCGGATCATGGTTACCTGCCTCGGCGTTGTGACGGCAGTGGGACTCGGGATGGGAATCCCGGCTTATCTTTGCGGACATGCCCTGATCCGGATCTATTCCTCAGACCCGGAGGTCATTGTATACGGAATGAGAAGACTTGTGGTCTTTGGAACGACATATTTCCTCTGTGGGATCATGGATACGATGGTGGGCAGCATCCGCGGTCTCGGATACTCCGTTATGCCGATGTGCGTCTCCCTTCTGGGAGCGTGTGGACTCCGGATCGTCTGGATCTTTACGGTGTTTCAGGTATACCATAACCTGACAGTGTTATACTTATCCTATCCGTTTACCTGGATCGTCACGGCGACGGCCCATATGATCTGCTTCTATATCGTGAGGAGAAAACTTCCGAGGGAAGATGCGTGATAAACAGCAACGGAAGAATCCAACGACTGCAGATCTGATCAGAAAGGAAACAATAGAATTGAAACGATACAAAAAATACATCATCCCGTATCTCAGTGCTTTCGTGATCGGTCCGCTGATGATGCTCACCGAGGTGGCGGGAGAGGTCATGCTCCCGAAATTTATGTCCATGATCATCAACAACGGTGTCGCAAGTCGAAATGTTGCCTATATCGGAAAGATGGGGACGCTGATGGTCCTGACTGTCCTTTTTATGGCGGTGGGTGGGATCCTCGGTGCCTACTTTTCCGCGAAGGCGTCCATCTCCTTTACCAGTGACATGAGAAACGACCTCTTCAGGAAGGTCCAGCAGTTCTCCTTTGAGAATATCGACGACTACAGCACCGGTTCTCTCGTCACGAGGCTCACGAACGATGTCCAGCAGGTTCAGAATGTCCTGATGATGGGGCTCCGTATGGCGCTTAGAGCGCCCGGAATGTTCCTCGGTGCCCTGATCATGGCGTTCATGATGAATCGTCAGCTTGCGGTCATCATCCTCATCGTGATCCCACTTCTTCTCGCGGCGATCCTTCTGATCTTAAAGACCGCATTCCCGCGCTTTGGGGAGATGCAGAGGAGACTGGATCGTTTGAATTCCGGAATTCAGGAATCCCTGACGAATGTCCGGGTAGTGAAATCCTTCGTCCGGGAGGACCATGAGATCGAAAAATTCAGTAAATTAAATGACGACTTAAAGGAGAGCAGCCTCCGTGCGCTCCGGATCGTGATCGCCACGATGCCGGTGATGATGTTTGCCATGAACGTGACGACACTGGCTGTCGTCTGGTATGGAGGAAATATCATCATTGCCGGAAAGATGCCGGTGGGGGATCTCACCGCGTTTACGACGTATATCGTGCAGATCCTGATGTCCCTCATGATGCTTTCCATGGTATTCTTACAGAGCTCCCGCGCCAGCGCGTCCATGAAGCGGATCAATGAGATCTTCGACACAGAGATCGGCTTAAATGATGACAACGCGGAAAATAAGGATAAAAAAGTCACGGAAGGCCGTGTGGAGTTTAAGAATGTAAGCTTTGGCTACAGCGGAGAGAACGGGAGAAAGGATCTCGTTCTGGAAGGGATCTCCTTTACGGCAGAACCGGGACAGACCATCGGGATCATCGGCTCCACGGGAAGCGGAAAGACCTCCCTCGTGCAGCTGATCCCGAGACTCTATGATGTGACCGGAGGAGAAGTCCTTGTCGACGGCGTGAACGTCAAAGAGTACTCTTTAAAACACCTGCGTGATGGCGTCGGCATGGTTCTCCAGAAAAATATCCTCTTCTCGGGAACGATCGAGGAAAATCTCCGATGGGGAAATGAGGACGCGCCGATGGAGGATGTCATCCGGTTCTCGGAGAGCGCCCAGGCAGATCCCTTCGTTAAGACCTTCAAAAACGGATATGATACCGAGATGGGGCAGGGCGGCGTCAACGTCTCAGGAGGCCAGAAGCAGCGTCTCTGTATTGCGAGAGCACTTTTAAAGCGCCCGAAGATTCTGATCCTGGATGACTCCACCAGTGCTGTTGACACGGCAACGGAGGCGAAAATCCGGGAGAGTCTTTACCATGATCTCAAGGATACCACAAAGATCATCATCGCCCAAAGGATCTCCTCCGTTCAGGAGGCGGATCAGATTCTGGTACTGGAGGACGGAAAGATCATTGGTCACGGAACCCACGAGGAACTTTTAAAGACCTGTGAGGCATACAGCGAGATCTATACGACCCAGATCGGAAATCAGTCCATCAGGGCAGGAGAGGAGGCGGCAGTATGAGCGTCACGAGAGCAGACCGCGAAGCGAGTCTGAAAAAACGATATGCCGGACGCGTGGCAGCCGCACCGAAAAGGAGAGGGATGGGGAGAGGACCGGGGGCTCCGAGAGGCGGAGGACGCCCAAAGAGCACGGGAACGGCCTTAAAGCGCCTGCTGTCCTATCTGGAAGCGGACAGGCTCCGGATGGGGATCGCATTTTTCTGTGTCATTGTAAATACGGTGGCGACACTGACCGGTTCCTATATGCTGCGCCCGATCATCAACCGGTTTATTGCACCGCCGGACGGAAGTCCCGGCAATGTGGCAGGACTTTTTAAAGGGCTGACCATGATGGCATGCGTCTATCTTCTGGGGGTTATCGCAAATTATCTCCAGTCAAGACTGATGCTGGAGGTTGCCCAGAGCGCCCTTGTGCGGATCCGGACAGACCTTTTTACAAAAATGCAGAAGCTTCCGGTGAGATTTTACGATACAAATTCCAATGGGGATCTGATGAGCCGCTTCACAAACGATGTGGACACCATCGGAAATATGCTGAGCAGTACTCTTGTGCAGCTCTTTTCCGGAACCTTAAGCATCATCGGGACCTTGTTCCTCATGCTCTACACGAACATCTGGCTGACAGCCGTGACCCTGATCATGATCCCGCTCATGCTGCGGGCCGGTGGAGAGGTCGCGAAGCGGAGCCAGAAATATTTCAGTGCCCAGCAGTCGGCTCTCGGTGCTTTAAACGGATACATCGAGGAGACCATCACCGGACAGAAGGTGGTAAAAGTCTTCTGTCATGAGGAGATCGCGGAGGAAGAATTTGATATATTAAACAGGGATCTCCGCGAAAAACAGATCCGCGCCCAATTCCTTGGGGGCATGATGGGACCTGTGATGAACAACTTAAGTCAGGTAAACTATTCCCTGACGGCGTGCATCGGCGGGATCCTCTGTGTGGTGAAAAACTTCGATGTCGGCGGGCTCACGGTATTCCTGAACTTTTCGAGACAGTTCTCAAGGCCGATCAACGAGATCTCCATGCAGGTCTCCAACGTGTTCTCAGCTCTCGCCGGAGCGGAGCGCGTTTTCTCCGTGATGGATGAGGAGCCGGAGGCGGCGGCTGATAAGGACGCAGTGTCCATGGACGGCATGCGCGGGGAAGTGGTGTTAGATCATGTGACCTTCGGCTACAATCCGGACAAGGTCATCTTAAAGGATATCAGCCTCTACGCGAAGCCGGGACAGAAGATCGCTTTCGTGGGTTCCACGGGAGCCGGGAAAACGACGATCACGAACCTCATCAACCGCTTCTACGATATCCAGAGCGGGACCATCACCATCGACGGCGTTGATATCTGCCATATTAAGCGGGACGAGCTGCGCCGCCACATTGCCATGGTGCTTCAGGATACGCATCTGTTTACGGGAACAGTTATGGAAAATATCCGGTACGGACGGCTTGATGCCACCGACGAGGAGGTCGTTCAGGCGGCAAAGATGGCATCGGCCCATTCCTTTATCATGCGGCTTCCAAAGGGCTATGACACCGTTCTGGAGAGCGACGGCGCGAACTTAAGCCAGGGCCAGAGACAGCTTCTTAATATCGCAAGAGCGGCGGTATCCAAGGCGCCGATCCTGATCCTTGATGAGGCGACGAGCTCCGTCGATACGAGAACGGAAAAGCATATCGAGCAGGGCATGGATGCGCTGATGGCAGAACGGACCACTTTCGTGATCGCCCACCGTCTTTCCACAGTGCGGAACGCCAACGCCATTATGGTTCTGGAGAACGGAGAGATCATTGAGCGCGGTGATCATGAGGACCTCCTGAAAGAAAAAGGACGTTATTACCGGTTATATACGGGAATGGCGGAGCTGAGTTAGGACGATCACAGAAGAAAAAACGGGCAGATGAAGAAATCTGCCCGTTTTTTTATGTAACAGGAAATTCCGGGGAATTTCCTGTTACATAAAAAGGCACTGCGTATCGATCATACGCACCCAGACAGGCTTTTTCAAATTTTGTAGCAATTCCATAAGAGACAGCAGAAAAGAGCGGGAGTTAGTTGGTAAAAACTTCATTTTTTAAAGAAATCAGATGTCTGTTTTTGTTCTTTTTTTGATACAAACGCTGAAAACGGCCATTTCCGTTAAAAAGTTAACCGATTTCCAATTGTAGAAAAATTCCAAATATGCTATACTACGATGTGATGGGTACTATGAAATTTTATAGAAAGAAGGTTTGTTAAATGGGTCTGAGCACATTTATAGGCGGCGTTCATCCTTATGAGGGAAAAGAACTGTCCGCAGATAAGCCGATTCAGGTGATCCAGCCGAAGGGTGAGCTGGTTTATCCTCTCTCCCAGCATATCGGTGCTCCGGCGAAACCGCTTGTTGCCAAGGGTGACAAGGTCCTGGTTGGCCAGAAGATCGCTGAAGCAGGCGGCTTCATTTCCGCAAATGTTATCTGTTCCGTATCCGGTACAGTAAAGGGAATCGAACCGCGTCTGGTTGCGAACGGAGCAATCGTACAGTCCATTATCGTTGAGAACGATAACGAGTACACAGCAATCGAAGGTTTTGGCGAAAAACGCGATTACACAAAACTTTCCAAGGAAGAGATCCGGAATATCGTAAAAGAAGCCGGTATCGTAGGTCTCGGCGGCGCAGGTTTCCCGACCAACGTAAAACTTGCACCGAAGGATGACAACGCGATCGATCACATTATCGTAAATGCGGCTGAGTGTGAGCCGTATCTGACAAGTGACTATCGCCTGATGATGGAGCAGCCGGAGAGACTGATCGGCGGCATCAAAGTCATGTTAAGCATGTTCCCGAACGCGAAGGGCGTGATCGGAATCGAGGAGAACAAGCCGGAGGCGATCAAGCTTCTGGAAGGTCTCGTAAAAGACGAGCCGAAGATCACGGTATGTCCGTTAAAGACAAAATATCCGCAGGGCGGCGAGCGTTTCCTGATCTATGCGGTTACGGGCGGACGTGAGATCAACTCCACGATGCTTCCGGCGGATGCAGGATGTATCGTTGATAACGTAGATACCGTTATCTCTATTTACAATGCAGTCTGTGAGAGCACACCGTTAATTCGTAAGATCATTACTGTTACCGGTGATGCGGTTAAGAATCCGCAGAACTTCCAGGTTCCGCTCGGTATGTGCTACCGGGAGATCCTCGAGGCTGCAGGTGGATTTAAGGAAGAGCCGGAAAAGATGATCTCCGGTGGTCCGATGATGGGACAGGCATTATTCTCTCTGGATATTCCGGTCATGAAGAACTCTTCTGCCCTGACCTGCTTCATAAAAGATCCGGTTGCGGCAAATCTGGAATCTCCGTGTATTCGCTGTGGACGCTGTATCGAGGTATGTCCTGGTCATGTTGTCCCGCAGATGATGATGGCGGCAGCAGAAAGAAATGATCTTGCCCTGTTCGAAAAATTAAATGGTATGGAGTGCTGCGAATGCGGCTCCTGTACTTTCATCTGCCCTGCACACAGACCGCTGACACAGGCATTCAAAGAGATGCGTAAAGCTGTCATGGCAGCCAGAAGAAAGAAAGCGTAGGAGGTGTGACAAATGAGTAAATTATTAAACGTATCATCATCCCCTCACGTACGCTGCGGTGTTTCCACAAAGAACTTAATGTACGATGTGGCGATCGCAATGCTTCCGGCTACGATCTGGGGCGTGATGCAGTTCGGTATCTATTCCCTTATCGTTGTTGTTGCAACGGTTCTTTCCTGTGTACTCAGTGAATATCTTTTTGAGACATTGATGCACAAGCCGGTTACCATCAGTGACGGCAGTGCTCTTGTTACAGGTATGATCTTAGGCTTAAATATGCCGCCGGCAATTCCGTTATGGATGCCGATCCTTGGCGGTGTATTCGCGATCATTGTCGTAAAACAGCTTTACGGCGGACTTGGTCAGAACTGGATGAACCCGGCTCTGGCAGCAAGATGCTTTATGCTGATCTCCTTTGCACAGGCTATGACAAAGTTCACAGACCCGGTAACAGACGCAGTTGCAAGCGCAACTCCTCTTGCGGCGATCAAAGCCGGTGATACATATGATCTTGCAGCAATGTTTATCGGTAAGATCCCGGGAACTATCGGTGAGGTTTCCGTAATTGCCCTTTTAATCGGTGCGGCATACCTGCTCGTTAAGAAAGTAATTACGATCCGCATCCCGGCAGCATATATCCTTTCCTTTGCAGTATTCGCATTTATCTTTGGCCAGCACAATATCAACTACGTGCTTGCTGAGATCTGCGGCGGCGGACTGATCTTCGGTGCATTCTTCATGGCTACCGACTATGTAACAAGCCCGATCACTGCAAAAGGACAGATCGTATTTGGTATCTGCCTTGGTATTTTAACAGGACTGTTCCGTATCTTCGGAAGCGGTGCAGAGGGCGTTTCTTACGCGATCATCTTCTGCAACATGCTTGTTCCGTTGATTGAGAAGGTAACTCTCCCGACAGCATTCGGAAAAGGGGGTAAGAAAAATGGCAGCAAGTAAGTCTGGATTTATGAAAGATGCCCTGATCCTTTGTGCGATCACCCTGGTTTCCGGTTTATGTCTCGGCGTTGTCTATGATGTGACAAAAGCTCCGATCGAGGCGGCTACCATCGCAGCCAACAACGCAACCTACAAACAGGTCCTTCCGGAGGCAGAGAGCTTCGATGATGTGGAAGGTTCCACAGAAAAGATCGCTGAGACAGCAGACGAGATCGCAAATCTCGGCTTCGGCGGCGTTGCGATCGAGTCCGTTCTCGAGGCAAAGGACGCGAGCGGAGCAGTCGTAGGACATGTGATCAACTCCCTGTCTAACGACTCCTATGGCGGAGCTGTCAAGCTCTCTATCGGCTTTGATGCGGACGGCGCCATCACAGGTGTTGGTATCCGTGAGACAAGCGATACTCCTGGTCTTGGCTTAAAGGCGAAAGATGATGACTACAGAAATCAGTACGTTGGCAAGAACTGCGAGAGCTTAAGCGTAACAAAGTCCGGTTCCGCGTCCGACACTGAGATCAATGCCATCAGCGGTGCCACCATCACATCAAACGCTACAACAAACGCAGTCAATGCAGCTTTATACTATCTGCATAACTGCTTAAACTAGGAGGTGGGCATTCATGAATAAATGCGTAGAACGTTTATATAACGGTATTATCAAGGAAAACCCAACCTTCATCCTGATGTTAGGTATGTGTCCGACTCTTGCGACGACAACATCTGCCATCAACGGTCTCGGCATGGGACTTTCCACAACAGCCGTACTGATGTTTTCCAACCTGCTGATCTCTGCACTGCGTAAGATCATTCCGGACAGAGTCCGTATTCCGGCCTTCATCGTAGTCGTAGCCAGCCTGGTTACAGTCGTACAGCTCTTAATGCAGGGCTACGTTCCGTCCCTGTATGCATCTTTGGGTATTTATATCCCGCTTATCGTTGTTAACTGTATCATCCTTGGCCGTGCAGAGTCATATGCCTGCAAGAACGGTCCGGTTGAATCTTTCTTCGATGGTCTTGGTATGGGACTTGGATTCTCTCTTTCCCTTACCGTCATCGGTATGTGCCGTGAGCTCTTCGGTGCAGGTGCGATCTTCGGACACACCGTTATTCCGGAAGCTTACCACATTTCCATCATCATCCTTGCACCGGGTGCTCTGTTCACTCTGGCTATGCTTTCCGCGATCCAGAACAAGCTCCGTCTTCCATGCGCGACAAACGGCGACGCACCGAAGTCTGACCTTGTATGCGGTGGTAACTGCGCAAGCTGTGCGGGCTGTGTCAGCATGACAAACCATGCTGCTCTCGCTGAGAAGAAGGCAGAGGAAGCGGCAGCAAAGAAGGCAGCGGCAGAGAAGGCTCTCGCAGCTAAGAAGGCAGCTGAGGCTGCAAAAGCGGCAGAGGCAGCTAAGACTGAAGCAGCAGACGCCGGCAAAGAAAATTAAGGAGGAAATGGAGAAATGAAAGAACTTTTATTGATCGCCATCGGTTCTGCCCTGGTGAATAACGTTGTTTTAAGCCAGTTCCTCGGTCTTTGCCCGTTCCTTGGTGTATCCAAGAAAACAGAGACAGCAGCTGGTATGGGCGCTGCAGTCGTATTCGTTATTACGATCGCGTCTGCCTGCACAAGCCTTGTTTATGATTTCGTTCTCGTAAAGCTCCATATCGAGTATTTACAGACGATCGTATTTATCCTTGTAATCGCGGCTCTGGTTCAGTTCGTTGAGATGTTCTTAAAGAAGAACATGGTAAGCCTTTATGAGGCACTCGGCGTATACCTTCCGTTAATTACAACAAACTGTGCGGTTCTCGGTGTTGCGCTGACAAACGTACAGAAGAGCTACAACTTCATTCAGAGTGTCGTAAACGGTATCGGTATTTCCGTTGGATTCCTGATCGCCATCGTCCTGCTTGCAGGTATCCGTGAGAAGATCGAGCACAATGATGTGCCGCACGCTTTTCAGGGATCTCCGATCGTTCTGATCACAGCAAGCTTAATGTCGATCGCTCTCTTCGGATTTTCCGGAATGATTTAAGGAGGAACGAGAGATGAACATGACAGGCATTATCATCGCTGCTGCGGTTGTCGGTATCGTCGGTATCGTCATCGGCGTACTCCTTGGAATCGCCAGCGAGAAGTTTAAAGTAGAAGTAGACGAGAAGGAAATTCTGGTTCGTGCAGAGCTTCCGGGCAACAACTGCGGCGGCTGCGGTTACGCAGGCTGTGACGCTCTTGCAAAAGCAATTGCAGAGGGCAAGGCAAAGGTTGACCAGTGTCCGGTCGGCGGCGCTCCGGTAGGAGAAAAGATCGCTGCGATCATGGGCGTTGAAGCTGGTTCCGCTGAGAAGAAAGTTGCATTCGTAAAATGTAAAGGTACCTGCGATAAGGCAACTGTGAAATACAACTATTATGGTATTGACGACTGCCACAAGATCGCAGATGCAGTTCCGGGCGGCGGCTCCAAGGGATGTACCTTTGGATGTCTCGGTTCCGGAAGCTGTGTAAAGGAATGTCAGTTTGACGCGATCCATGTTGTAAACGGTGTTGCCGTTGTCGACAAGGAGAAGTGCGTTGCCTGTGGTAAGTGCGCAGAGGCTTGTCCGCGTCACCTGATCGAGCTCGTTCCGTACAAGGCAAACCACCTTGTACAGTGCAGCTCCCACGACAAAGGACCGGCTGTCAAGAAGGTCTGCGAGGCAGGCTGTATCGGATGTACGCTCTGCACAAAGCAGTGTGAATTCGATGCGATTCATATGGATAACAACGTTGCTGTGATCGATTACACAAAGTGTACCGGCTGCGGCAAGTGCGCGGCGAAGTGCCCGGCACATGTTATTATCTGATTGGGTAACAACATATAGAAAAGACCCGCGGAAGGCAGAAATGCTTTCCGGCGGGTCTTTTTTTGTGCAATAGGAGATTACGCGGAATTTCCTATTACACAAAAGGCACTAACGAGCCAATGATACACACTCGCGTGAAGATGTAGATTGTCGTAGGAGACTGCACCTTGGCGCATTCTTTATTATTTTCGCTAAAGAGATTTGTATGATCAGGACAGTTGGGAGAGGAGTATTTGAAAAAAGATCCCAGAGAAGTTCTCATATAGAATTCCCTGGGATTATGCTTTTGTTTGTTCTGGGTTTAAATCAGATTGACCGGGGTCAAATCAGAATATATTGCCTACTGGATCGTTGTGCCGCCTTTACCGGCTAAAGCGCTCTTTGCACCGTCAAGGGAAGTGATGATCGCGCGCCGTCCTTTTCCTGCGTTGATGAAGTCGATGGAGCTTTCAACCTTCGGCAGCATGGAACCTGTCTTAAAATGGCCTTCCTCGGCATAGCGGGCTGCGTCAGCCGTTGTCATCTTATCGATGTTGATCGGGTGATCACTGCCGTAATTTAATACGACATTCGGAACACCTGTGATGAACATCAGGACATCAGCGTCAAGTTCCTTCGCGAGAAGTCCGGCTGCGCGGTCTTTCTCGATCACAGCGCTGGCACCCTTTAAGTGGGAGCCCTGTTCCATAACCGGGATTCCGCCGCCGCCTGCAGCGATCACCGGCTGGTCAGCATCAGCGAGAGCGCGGATCGCGTCGATCTCAACGATTGCGACCGGCTTCGGAGCCGCAACGATACGGCGGTAGCCGTCGCCTTCCTTCACAACGAAGTTACCCTTTGCCTCTTCCTCTTTTGCCTCCTCGGCGTTCATCACACGTCCAACCACCTTCAGCGGAGTGTAGGAGGACTCATCGTACGGGTCAACTGTAACCTGTGTTAAGATCGTAGATACAGCTTTGTAAATGCCACGTTTGATAAGCTCGGAGCGGAGAGCGTTCTGGAGATCGTAGCCGATATATCCCTGGCTCATTGCGGAGCAGACGGACATCGGAGCCGGAGTGTAACCTTCATGATTTTTCGCAAATTCATTTAACGCGGTGTGGATCATACCGAGCTGCGGAGTATTTCCGTGGGTGATCACAACCTGCCAGCCGTCCTGAATAAAATCGGCGATGGCTTTCGCCGTCTTTGTAACGGCGTTTTTCTGCTCCGGAAGGTTTGTTCCGAGAGCATCATGTCCAAGTGCTAAAACAAGTCTTTTCTTTGCCATATCGAATCCCTCATTTCTATTACATACCGATATCGTTGGGGCAGATCTGCTTAAAGGGGAGCCGCGGATAAGTTTTCTCCGCGGACCGGTAGAAAGCGGCCTGCATTTATGTATTTTCAGATATTTTACCATATTTTAAGTGATTATGGAAGAAAAAACTCGAAGTTTTATGATGGGACCCAGGTAGAAAAATTTTGAACTGAAAATTTCGCAGGGTTCTTCGGAAGCAGAAGATTAGCGAATGAATCCTGTACTGGAACGAAAGAGAATCGAAAGAAATAATTTTTTGCTTTTTCAGATAATTTATGATAAAATGAGAACAACTGAGTCGAAAAACGTTCCTGTCTGTGCCTGGCACAGACAGGAACGAAAGATCCCCGACAGGGGGAATTTAAGGAGGAAACAATTTTGAAGCTGTTATCGATAGCAATTCCGTGCTACAATTCAGCGGCGTATATGGAAAATTGTATCAAGTCTCTGCTTCCGGGCGGAAATGAGGTGGAGATCCTGATCGTGGACGACGGTTCCACAAAAGACAATACGGCCGAGATCGCTGACCGCTACGAGAAAGAATATCCGGGGATCTGCAAAGCGATCCATCAGGAGAACGGCGGACATGGCGCTGCGGTAAACGCGGGATTAAAGGCCGCTACCGGGATCTATTTTAAGGTCGTGGACAGTGATGACTGGGTCAATGAGCAGGCATACAGACAGGTGCTTGACACCCTGCGCCGCTTCGTCTATGGAAAAGATACCCTCGATATGCTGATCACAAACTTTGTCTATGAGAAACAGGGCGCAAGACACAAGAAGGTCATGAGCTACAAGCTGGCACTTCCGAAAGATGAGCTCTTTAGCTGGAACGATGTGAAGGTATTCGTAGCAGGACAGTATATCCTGATGCACTCCGTGATCTACCGCACCGAGCTCTTAAGGGACTGTAAGCTGGAACTCCCGGAGCACACGTTCTATGTGGATAATATCTTTGTCTACGAGCCGCTCCCGCATGTACATACGATGTACTATCTTAATGTGAACTTCTACCGCTATTTTATCGGCCGCTCGGACCAGTCTGTCAACGAACAGGTCATGATCGGAAGGATCGATCAGCAGATCCGTGTGACGAAGCTGATGCTTGGCTACTATGATGTGACAAAGATCCAGAACCGGAAGCTCCGCCACTATATGGTCCGCTATCTGGAGATCATGATGGTCGTCTGCTCGATCCTTGCGATCAAGTCCGGCAGCGAGGAGAATATGGAAAAGAAAAAAGCGTTGTGGGAAGAGTTAAAGAAATTCAATCCGGCGCTCTACCTGCGACTCCGCTGGGGCTTCCTGGGACAGGGCATGAACCTTCCGGGAAGAGGCGGAAGATCCCTCTCCATCGCGGGATATAAGATCGCGCAGAAGTTTTTCGGATTTAACTAAATGCCGGGAGATGGATCGAGATCAATGGAAAGTGGTACTACTTCAACCCGATCCCGGACGGAACAAAAGGCATCCTCTACGTAAACCGCAGGACTCCGGACGGCTGGTTTGTGACAGAGGACGGAAACCGGTACGGAAAGAGCGGGTAGTTTCCGGCGTGGCAAAGAAGGAAACAGAGGGAAAAAAGATACGGCTGAATGGATGATAGTAAACGAGCGTGCCTATGTAAAATAAGCACACTCGTATAATTTACGCGAACAACGATCCAAAGTCCGCGCATGCGTGAGACCTTGGCGAATGTCGCGATAACAAGGGGAAACTCGCGAAACGTGTTTTCACTTGTTTTACTTTCCAAGAACAATTTTCACGATCAGCACCGTCACTACGCAGATCATCACCGGCCGGATGATCTTCGCACCGTTTTTGATGGCGAAGCCGGCACCGATATAGTTTCCGAGAACGTTGCTTACGGCACACGGGATCGCGATCATGTAGAACACATTTCCGGAAAGGATATAGGAGAGAAGCGCTGTGTAGTTGGAAACGATCAATGTGAGCTTCGCGTTTCCGGAGGCAGTGCGGACATCGTATTTTAAAAGAAACGTGAAGAGCAGCATGGCGATTGTGCCGCCGCCCGGTCCGTAGAGGCTGTCGTAAAGGCCGATGGTCATTCCGATAAAGAGGGCGCGGAGTACATTCGGCAGGATCAGCGGCTTTTTTGTATCGGTATAGTTCCAGGCGTTCTTCATAAAGATCACGAGGACCGCGGTGAGTGGAAGCAGTACCATTAACATCGAGCGGATCTGTTCCTCTTTGAGGTAAAAGATGATCCTTGTTCCGAGCATGGAGCAGAGGAACGAGGTCACTGCGCTGATCAGCGTGATCTTAAGGTCGAGACAGCCGTTTTTAAAGTATTTCCATGCCGCCACGGTGCTTCCGAAGGCGCACTGGAACTTGTTGCAGCCGTAAACATAGTAGATCGGCATTCCGCACATCATATAAGCCGGAAGTGCGATCAGGCCGCCTCCTCCGGCGATAGAGTCGATAAATCCCGCAATGAAGAGGAGCGGGCAGAGCCAGATCAGATTATGGATGTATTC
This sequence comes from Pilosibacter fragilis, assembly GCF_032490495.1. Classification (NCBI taxonomy): domain Bacteria; kingdom Bacillati; phylum Bacillota; class Clostridia; order Eubacteriales; family Clostridiaceae; genus Pilosibacter; species Pilosibacter fragilis. The sequence goes on from NZ_JAVYJB010000007.1 coordinate 64,370, forward strand.
CATGGATATCCCCCTTGTATTTTTGCGGCGGGCAGATGAAAAAATGCTGCAATGCCGCTTTTTCTGATAAAATTCAGGTTGAGACCTGTCCTTCCATACTATATAAGAACTCTCAAAAAGTCAACCGGTTTTCCGGCAGGAGCGCATTCCTGATAGAATCGAACCATGCATGACACCTTGACAGAACCGGGATTCTATGGTAAATTTATTGAGTTAAAATGCGTCGAAGAGGAACAGTAAGAGAGAAGACGGGGTACAGAGAACTGCCGGGCGGTGCGAGGCAGAGTCCAGAAGCTTTCCGAACTCGCCTCGGAGCAGCATGCTGAAAGAGCGGGCAGAGCAGCGGGAAAACGAAACGCTGTCTGCGGATATCCTCAGATAGGCATTGCCGGTTTCCGCCGTTATCGGAAAATGAGTGCATACGGGTGAAAGCCCTGTATGAAATAGAGTGGTACCGCGTGAGAATCTAAGTCCCCCACGTCTCTATAAAATTATGATAGAGATAGAGGGACTTTTTTGTTGCCCGGAAACCGGAAAAGCGGTCAGGCAATCGAACAGGGTCTGGGAGTTCCCGGATTCCGGTAAATGCAGCGGCGGCGGGCGAAATCCGCGGAGCGTATTTTTGCACCGCCTTCAACGATATGAAATGGAGGAGAAAAGCGTCATGGCACAGTATAACCACACCGCCATTGAGAGCAAGTGGCGTGAGAACTGGGAAAAGAATCCGATCAATGTCAATGATGGAAAGAAAGAGAAGTATTACTGTCTGGATATGTTCCCGTATCCGTCCGGCAGCGGACTTCATGTAGGTCACTGGAGAGGTTATGTAATCTCCGATGTATGGAGCCGTTATCAGTTATTAAAGGGAAAATATGTGATCCACCCGATGGGCTGGGATGCGTTCGGCCTTCCGGCTGAGAACTATGCGATCAAGATGGGGGTTCATCCGGCAATCTCCACAGCGTCAAATATCAAAAATATCAAACGCCAGATCAACCAGATCGCAGCACTCTATGACTGGGATATGGAAGTAAACACGACAGATCCGTCCTTCTATAAATGGACCCAGTGGATCTTCGTACAGATGTTCAAAAAAGGACTCGCATACGAGAAGGAATTCCCGATTAACTGGTGCCCGTCCTGTAAGACAGGTCTTGCGAACGAGGAAGTCGTAAACGGCTGCTGCGAGCGCTGCGGCACACCGGTTACAAAGAAGAACCTCCGCCAGTGGATGTTAAAGATCACAGCGTACGCAGACCGCCTCTTAGACGACCTCGACAAGCTCGACTGGCCGGAGAAGGTTAAAAAGATGCAGACAGACTGGATCGGTAAATCCTACGGTGCAGAAGTTGAGTTCCCGGTAAAGGGACGCGACGAGAAGATCACTGTCTACACAACAAGACCGGATACGCTCCACGGCGCGACCTTCATGGTTCTCTCCCCGGAGCACAAGCTCGCAAAAGAGCTGGCGACAGACGAGACAAGAGAAGCAGTAGAGAAGTACATCTTCGACGCTTCCATGAAGTCCAACGTAGACCGTCTCCAGGGCAAGGAAAAGACAGGCGTATTTACGGGTTCCTACGCAATCAACCCGTTAAACGGAAAAGAGGTTCCGATCTGGCTGTCCGACTATGTACTTGCTGATTACGGTACCGGCGCTATCATGTGCGTACCTGCCCATGATGACCGTGACTTCGAATTCGCAAAGAAATTCGGTCTCCCGATCATTCAGGTCATCGCTCAGGACGGCAAAGAGATTGAGAATATGACAGAAGCTTACACAGACGCGAAGGGAACTATGATCAACTCCGGTGAGTGGAACGGCATGGAATCCTCCGTATTAAAGAAAGAAGCTCCGCACATCATCGAGAAGATGGGTATCGGTAAGAAGACTGTGAACTACAAGCTCCGTGACTGGGTATTCTCCCGTCAGCGTTACTGGGGCGAGCCGATCCCGATCGTTCACTGCCCGAAGTGCGGAAATGTTCCGGTCCCGGAGGATCAGCTTCCGTTAAAGCTTCCGGAGGTTGAGAGCTATCAGCCGACCGGTACCGGTGAGTCCCCGCTTGCGGCGATCGATTCCTGGGTCAACACGACATGCCCGTGCTGCGGCGCACCGGCAAAACGTGAGACAAACACCATGCCGCAGTGGGCTGGTTCTTCCTGGTACTTCTTACGTTATGTGGATAACAAGAATGACAAGGAACTCGTCTCCAAAGAGAAAGCAGACAAGTACCTTCCGGTAGATATGTATATCGGCGGTGTTGAGCATGCTGTCCTTCACCTCCTGTACTCCAGATTCTACACGAAGTTCTTATATGATATCGGAGTGGTAGATTTTGACGAGCCGTTTAAGAAACTGTTCAACCAGGGTATGATCACCGGCAAGAACGGTATCAAGATGAGTAAGTCAAAAGGAAATGTCGTTTCCCCGGATGATCTTGTAAGAGATTACGGCTGTGACGCGTTGAGAATGTACGAGCTCTTCGTTGGTCCGCCGGAGCTGGATGCCGAGTGGGACGACAGAGGAATCGAGGGCGTTGCCAGATTCTTAAATCGTTTCTACAATCTTGTGATGGACAGCAAGGACAAGGATATCAAGGAGACAAAGGAGATGGTGAAGCTCCGCCACAAGCTTGTCTACGATATCGAGACACGTTTCAACCAGTTCAGCCTGAATACCGTAGTATCCGGATTCATGGAGTACTGCAACAAGCTCACAGATGTTGCAAAGAAGGAAGGCGGAATCGACAAGGAGACCTTAAAGACCTTCGTGATCTTACTGGCTCCGTTCACTCCGCATCTCGGCGAGGAACTCTGGAGAGAGCTTGGCGGTACAGACAGCGTATTCCACGCGACCTGGCCGGAGTGCGATGAGGAAGCCATGAAGGACGATGAGATCGAGGTTGCTGTACAGGTAAACGGTAAGGTCAAAGCGGTCATCATGGTTCCGGCTGACATCGCAAAAGAGGACGCGATCGCTGCGGGTAAAGCTGCGGTAGAAGGAAAGATTACCGGAAACATCGTGAAGGAGATCTATGTTCCGAAGAAGATCGTAAATCTTGTTGTAAAATAAAAAGTAATGATTCAGCAGGTCTGCGCATCTGCTGCGTTGATTGCAGTAAAGCATAAGCTTGAATGCAGTGAACAGTTACGATAAATAAGAGCAGCAGTTCAGACATGTGATAGAGACTGGGACCTGCTGCGTCAGATTGAGGCATTGAAAGTCGCTTTCTAAGCAGAAACGGCTTTCAGTGCCTTTTTTGCTTCTGTGAGTCAATAAAGACATATGTTCCTCGTGCATGTACATAATGTCAAAAAACAGAAAATAAATTATACAAAATAAACAAAATAATCGTGAAATAACGAATTTAATTGACAATAAGTAACAAATGGTGATATTCTTATTTCATAAATTTAGAGAAGGACAGTGCAGATGAGATACCTGTCTGAAAATAAGAGGGAGGATATGCGAATGAAAAAAAGAACAGCAGCGAGGTCGATGGCGGCACTTATGGGAGCAGCAATGGTGCTCACAGCCTGTGGAGGTGGAAACACTACAGCTCCTACGACAGGTGCTTCTTCCGGAGGAGAGACTCAGACAGCTTCTGAGAGTGCAGAAAGCGGGAAGATCACAAAAACAGATATCGTTGTCGGTCAGGCGTCGGATATTGTTACGCTTGATCCTGCGGGACAACAGGATACGACTTCGGGTGTGCTGATGAAACATGCGTACAGTACGCTTTTGGACGTTGATAATGAAGGAAAGGTGGTTCCGGATCTGGCAGAAAGCTATGAGATGAAGAGCGACACGGAGTATGTGTTTAAACTCCGTGAAGATGCCTGCTTCTGGGACGGCACTCCGGTGACAGCTCAGGATGTTAAATTTTCTCTGGATCGCGCGAAGGGAATGCCGAAGACAAAGTCGAATACCTCAAAGATCGAGGAGGTTACCGTAAATGGGGATCATGAGGTAACGATTAAACTGACAGAGCCGTATGCAGCATTTAAAACAATCGTAACACAGCACAACCTGAGTATCCTTTCAGAGAAAGCCGTGACGGAAGCGGGAGATTCGTATGGTGATGTGGATAATCTTCTCGGATCAGGGCCATTTAAGGTAACAGAGTGGGTGCCAAACGATCATTATACTCTTGTAAGAAACGATAATTATTGGGGGGAGATGCCGATCGCAACCTCTATTACCTGTCGTGTGATCCCGGAGGGAAGTGCCCGCACGATCGCTCTTGAAGCAGGAGAGATTGATGTTGTCTGGAGCGTAGATCCGACAGACTGCGCAAATGTAGAGTCAAATCCTGACGTAAAACTTCTTTCGCAGCCGTCAACAGGTATTGACTACGTGGGAATGAACACCCAGAAAGAAAAGTTTTCTGATAAGAGAGTCCGTCAGGCTATCAACTACGCCCTTGATAAGCAGACCTTCGTTGACACGATCATTGAAGGACGCGGTCTTGTAGCAAACAGCTATATCAATGCAGCAATCCCGGGATGGACCGATGAAGTGGAAGCTTATCCGTATGATCCGGAAAAAGCGAAAGAATTGTTGGCGGAAGCCGGATATCCGGATGGATTTGAATGCTCGATTTTTGTAAATGGCGATCTCCGTACTCGTTCTGCACAGATTCTACAGGCTCAGCTTGCGGATGTAGGAATCAAGGTTGACATTTCCACATATGAGTGGGGTGCCCTTCTTGATACTTTAAATGCAGGCGAACACGAAATGTTTCTTCTTGGCTGGTCCAACACGAGCTTTGATCCGGACGGAAGTACCTATCAGTTATTCTATTCCGGAAATCATGGTGCAACCGGAAACCGCGCATTCTTCTCAAATGACAAGGTGGATGAACTGATCCTTTCTGCACAGCGGGAGAGCGAAGAGTCAAAACGTATGGAACTTTACAAAGAACTCCAGTTTGTACTTCATGATGAATCTCCGTGGTGTCCGTTATACTACAAAGAGAATAACGTTGGTGTGCGCGCAGACTTAAAGGGATTTACTCTTCATGCAGGCGCACAGCATTATCTTGGTAACTGCCATTACGAAGAATAGATACAGCGAAATCAGGAGCATTCAAATCGTTTAATAAATTTCTGATAATATAAATATTCAGAGAAATTTTGGGCGGGATCTTTTTGATCCCGCCCTTTTGAGAAAATAAAGGATAAAACGATCCATCTGAAGATACGCAGGCCGGAAAGAGTTAGTATTTACTATACATGCAGGAAATCTCCTTTTGTTAATTTTGAACAAATTGTAAACAGATTATGGCGATAGAAAGACTGAAACTAAATAAAATAAACAAAATGAACAAAAAATACGCAGAAAGAAAAACTATATTGACAAAAATATTAGAAAATGATATTCTTTAATCATGAAATTCAGAAAAGAGTGTATATATGGGTATAGTAAATATTTACATTCAACGATTACCAACAACACTCTGACGAAACAGAAATAATTTGAAGGAGGGCATGTGAATGAGAAAAAGAACAGCAGCGAGATCGATGGCAGCCGTTGTCGGAGCAGCGATGGTGCTGACAGCGTGCGGAGGCGGAAACAATGCGGCGGCAACGACCGAGGCGGCAGGAGGCAGTGAGACTCAGGCGACAGCGGAAAGCTCCGGCGGCGGAAATATCACAAAGACAGATATCGTCTTTGCTCAGGGCGCAGACATTGTCACGCTGGATCCGGCAGGACAGCAGGATACCACATCATCTGTACTTATGAAACATGTGTACAGTACCTTGATGGATATCGATGATGATGGCAACCTTGTTCCGGATCTGGCAGAGAGCTACGAGATGAAGAGTGATACGGAATATACCTTCACTCTGAGACAGGACGCATGCTTCTCCGATGGCACGCCGGTTACAGCGAAGGATGTAAAGTTTACATTTGACCGCGCGAAGGATATGCCGAAGACGAAATCCAATACCTCCAAGATCGAAGAGGTTATTGCGGATGACGATCACCATGTTACCTTTAAGCTGACACAGCCGTATGCAGCTTTTAAGACGATCATTACAAACAGCAACTTAAGCATCGTCTCCGAGGCGGCGGTCACAGCGGCGGGAGAGTCCTACGGCGATGTTGACAATATTCTCGGATCCGGAGAGTTCACGGTTACCGAGTGGGTTCCGAATGATCACTACACCCTTGCAAGAAACGAAAAATACTGGGGTGAGATGCCGATCACGACAACGATCACCTGCCGTGTGATCCCGGAGGGAAGCGCCCGCGCCATTGCCCTTGAGGCAGGAGAGGTCGATCTTGTATGGAACGTTGACGCGACAGACTGTGCGAACATCGAGGCAAATCCGGATGTGACGCTGTTGAGCCAGACGTCCTCTTCCATCGAATATCTCGGTATGAATACGACAAAAGAGAAATTCGCGGATGTGAGAGTCAGACAGGCGATCAATTACGCGCTGGATAAACAGACATTTGTTGATACGATCATTGAGGGCCGGGGAAGTGTAGCAAACAGCTACATCAACTCGATGATCCCGGGCTGGACCGACGAAGTGGAAGCTTATCCGTATGATCCGGCGAAGGCGAAAGAGCTTCTTGCGGAAGCCGGTTATCCGAACGGATTTGAATGCAAGATCTATGTAAACGGCGACGTTCGTACCCGTTCCGCCCAGATCATTCAGGCTCAGCTCGCGGAGGTTGGAATCACGGTTGATATCTCTACCTATGAGTGGGGCGCTCTTCTCGATTCCTTAAATGCAGGTGAGCATGAGATGTTCCTCCTCGGATGGTCGAATTCAAGCTTTGACGCGGATGGAAGTACTTACCAGTTATTCTATTCCGGAAACCATGGAGCGACCGGTAACCGTGCTTTCTTAACCGATGACAAAGTCGATGAGCTGATCATCAACGCACAGAAAGAGAGTGACGATACCAAGCGTATGGAGTTCTACAAAGAGCTTCAGGTATATCTCCACGAGATCTCCCCATGGTGTCCGTTATACTACAAAAATGACAATGTCGGTGTCCGCGCAGACTTAAAGGGATTCAAGCTTCACAAGGGCGCAACGCACTACCTTGGCAACTGCCACTATGAAGATTGATAATATTTAAAATGTGAAAGACGGGGGCAGACATGAAGGTGTCTGCCCCCTTTTCAACGACACGCAACCGTGCGAAGATGCAGATCGCCGCAAGCGGCCGCGCTGGCCGCCTGAAGGTGTCAGGATACATTTTTGAAAATTACACAAAAAATACTGGAATTGCATGAGATATTCGGTTATAATGTCACTATCATGTATAGTGCGATGTATAGTGAATTATAACTATTCAGAGAATTCGCTGATAAAATAGGGATAGGGCTGAATAGTAAAACAGGAGGAGATGAGCATGGGAATTCTCGAAGAAGTAAATGCGAGCTATGAAAAACTCAGCCCGGTTCAGAAAAGGATCGCGGATTTTATCTTCAAATATCCGGATCAGGTCTGCTTTTACTCCTTGAAAGAGCTTTCAGAGACACTGGGTGTGACGGAGGTGACCATATTAAGGTTCACAAAGAAGATTGGGGCCCAGAGCTTCGTGGAGATGAAGAACCGTCTTCGGGAGCATTTGCAGACGAGACTGGTCCATGGGGACGGTTTAAACAGGATCGCGGATCATGTGGGTGGGATCCGGTTCGGTGACCACGATAAGGAAAAAATGTTCCAGGAGTTCGTCGCGAACGAGAAAAATGTGATCGCGAAGACCTTTGAACAGGTCTCCTTAAAGGATATCCTCTCCGCAGTGGCGATCATCAGACAGTCCCGGACGATCTATGTGGTGGGAAGCGAGCTGGTGACCGGACTCTGTGCCTACACGACGAGAAGACTCCTGACATTGGGGCTGGAGGCGCTCGATCTCTCGAATCTGAGCCGGGCTCTCTACAATAATTACCTGGCCCACGCTACACCGGAGGACTGCGCGATCATCTTTTCCGCACCCGGATACGCGAAACATATCGTGAATACCGCAAGATATCTCGATAAGAAGAAGATCCCGCAGATTGCCATCACGGATCAGAGAACTTCACCGATCGCGTCCTACGGAACGACCGTCTTTACCTGCAATAACCACGACCTGTTCTTTTATAATTCCGTGATGGGATATATGTCTGTGGCGAACGCCCTGATATATTTCTCTGCCATGGATAATCCGGAGGAGACGAATAAACGCCGTGGACGCCTCTCGGAAGTGAGAAGTGCAATCGGCAGCACCGACTTCGTTAAAGACGGTTTATAGGGCGGATCTTCGGAAAGGGGTCAACCCATCAGTGTGATAGGAGTATAGTAAATACAATACAAAAAAGATCACAATAATTTATGAAAATTGCTAAAATAACCTCGTACAAATTGAAAATTATTGACAAATTTGTTCAAAACTGTTATCATTGGTTCATGAGATCGAACTAAGTACTACATGACGGGTATAGTGAATACTGACACATATTACCGTTATGAAGTGCGACCGCTGTGGGGAGCGGAAGAAAATAACAGGAGGAATTTGTGAATGAAAAGAAGGGGTATTGCAAGAACAACAGCAATGGCAATGGCAGCAGCTATGATCCTTACAGCCTGCGGAGGTGGAAACACTGATCAGTCTACAAACGCACCGGCGGGCGGCAGCGCACAGACAGCTACCGATAACGGCGGAAGCGGCGAGATCACAAAGACAGATATCGTTGTGGCTATGGGCGCAGACGTTGTCACACTGGATCCGGCAGGACAGCAGGATACCACATCCGGAGTACTGATCCATCACGTATACAGCACTCTGATGGATATCGATGAGGAAGGAAACCTTGTTCCGGACCTCGCTGAGAGCTATGAGATGAAGAGTGATACAGAGTATACCTTCAAGCTCCGTGAGGATGCATGCTTCTCAGACGGAACACCGGTAACAGCGAAGGATGTCAAGTTTACGTATGACCGCGCGAAGGATATGCCGAAGACAAAGTCCAACACCTCAAAGATCGCAGAGGTTATCGCGGACGATGATTACCACGTGACCTTCAAGCTCACACAGCCATACGCAGCGTTCAAGACGATCACTACCCAGACAAACTTAAGTATCGTTTCTGAGGCAGCTGTTACAGCAGCAGGCGATGCTTACGGCGATGTGGAGAATGTACTCGGATCCGGTGAGTTCACGGTTACGGAGTGGGTTCCGAACGATCACTACACCCTGACAAAGAACGAAAAATACTGGGGTACAGAACCGATCGCAACTTCCATCACCGTCCGCGTAATCCCGGAGGGAAGTGCAAGAACGATCGCTCTTGAGGCAGGAGAGGTCGATCTTGTATGGAACGTTGACCCGACAGACTGTGCGAACGTGGAAGCAAACTCCGACGTAGCGCTTCTTTCCCAGCCGTCTTCTTCCATCGAGTACCTTGGAATGAATACGACAAAAGAGAAGTTCTCCGATGAGAGAGTCCGTCAGGCAGTCAACTACGCGCTGGATAAACAGACCTTCGTTGATACGATCATTGAGGGACGCGGTACTGTGGCAAACAGCTATATCAACTCCACGATCCCGGGCTGGTCTGAAGAGGAGGAAGCTTATCCGTACGATCCGGAAAAGGCAAAAGAGCTCCTTGCGGAAGCAGGTTATCCGAATGGATTTGAGTGCAGCCTCTATGTAAACGGTGACGTTCGTACACGTTCCGCGCAGATCGTTCAGGCACAGCTCGCTGAAGTTGGAATCACCGTTGATATTTCTACATATGAGTGGGGTGCATTGCTGGATTCCTTAAATGCAGGTGATCACGAGATGTTCATCCTCGGATGGTCCAACACAAGCTTTGACGCAGACGGAAGCACCTACCAGTTATTCTACTCTGAGAACCATGGTGCGACCGGCAACCGTGCATTCTTAACAGATGAGAAGGTCGACGAACTTATCATCGCCGCTCAGAAGGAAAGCGATGATACCAAGCGTATGGGACTCTACAAGGAGCTTCAGGATCGTCTCCACGAGATCTCCCCGTGGTGCCCGTTATACTACAAATACGATAACGTCGGTGTCCGTGCAGACTTAAAGGGCTTCAAGCTTCACAAAGGCGCACAGCATTACCTTGGCAACTGCCATTACGAAAAATAATATCTGATCCGCAAAGAGGACAGAGTCCATGCAAAAACAGGGTACGGGTCACGAAAAGGGATCCGTACCCATTTCCAGAATCCGGTGAAAGCCCGGAAAACATTCCAGAAACCCTGAGACAAGGATCCGGAACTTCGGCCCCGACAGACGGGTTTCGGAAACACAAAAAAACAGCCGCGGGACGCGGTAGATTGGATGGTGTGCATGAGCAAATATGTGTTAAAGAGACTTGCGATGCTGATCCCGGTACTGATCGGCGTGACATTCATGGTTTATTTCATCTTAAGCCTTTCACCAGGCGATACGGCAGCGATGATCGCAGGTGAGTCGGCAGACGCGGAGACGATCGAAGCGACAAGAAAAGATCTTGGACTGGACCAGCCGGTTATCGTTCAGTACGGAAAATATATGCTGAACCTTCTTCACGGTGATATGGGTAAATCCTACAAGACAAAACGTGACGTTTTCCCGACGATCATGGCTGCATTCCCGAATACAGCAAAGCTTGCGTTCTGGTCGATTCTGGTAGCGGTAGCCATCGCACTTCCGATCGGTATCATCAGTGCCACGCGGCAGTACAGTATGGTCGATAATGTGGGTATGGTCGCCGCCCTATTGGGTGTCGCGACGCCAAACTTCTGGCTGGGCCTGATGCTCATCATCGTATTCTCCTTAAACCTTGGATGGCTTCCATCCGGCGGTATGGGATCCTGGAAGAACTACATCATGCCGGCGATCACCCTTGGTACCGGCGACGCAGCGCTGATCTGCCGTATGACGCGTTCCTCCATGCTTGAGGTTATCCGTCAGGATTATATCCGTACCGCGAGAGCGAAGGGTGTGCCGGAGAAAATGGTGATCCGGAAACACGCATTAAAGAATGCGCTGATCCCGGTCGTTACCGTTATTGGACTTCAGTTCGGTTCCCTTCTTGGCGGCGCGACTCTTACCGAGACCGTATTTGCATGGCCGGGCGTTGGCCGTCTCCTGGTAGACTCCATCAAGAGTAAGGATGCCCCGTTAGTCCTCGGCGGCGTTATCATGATGACCATCACCTTCAGTATCGTAAACCTTTGCGTGGACATTCTCTACGCTTTCATTGATCCGCGTATCAAAGCGCAGTATAAGAAAAAATAAGGAGGAAAGCGTATGGGAACATCAAAGAATCAGGAAGCGGCATCCGGCGCGGCTGTAAAGAAGCGCGGTCAGTTTAAAGAGATCTGGCGCCGCTTAAAAAAGAATAAAATGGCAATGATCGGTCTTGGAATCGTCGCTCTCCTCGTACTGATCTCTATCTTTGCGGATTTCCTGTTCGATTACAATACCGTTGTTATCAAACAGAACACAGCTATCCGTCTCCAGACCCCGAGCGCGGCTCACTGGCTCGGAACAGATGAGTTCGGACGAGATATTCTGGCACGTCTCGTTCACGGATCAAGAGTATCCTTAAGCGTCGGCGTTGTAGCTGTATCCATCGCACTTCTGATCGGCGGATCCTTAGGAGCGATCGCAGGCTTCTACGGCGGAAAGATCGATAACGTGATCATGCGTATCATGGATATCTTCCTTGCAGTGCCGAGCCTTCTTCTTTCCATCACGATCGTATCCGCACTTGGACCGAGCATCTTCAACTTAATGCTTGCCATCGCGATCTCTTCCGTGCCTGGCTATGCGAGAATCGTCCGGGCTTCCGTCCTTACCGTAAAGGATCAGGAATTCGTAGAGGCGGCGAAATGTATCGGAGCAAACAACTTCGAGATCATTTCCTCCCATATTCTCCCGAACTGTATGGCACCGATCATCGTTCAGGTATCTTTAAAGGTTGCATCCGCGATCCTTTCCACATCCGGCTTAAGCTTCCTGGGCCTCGGCGTAAAGGCTCCGACACCGGAGTGGGGCGCAATGCTTTCCGGCGGACGTGCTTACTTAAGAAACGCTCCGCACCTGACCATATTCCCGGGTATTGCGATCATCATTACGATCCTTTCCCTGAACCTGTTAGGCGATGGTCTTCGTGATGCGTTAGACCCGAAACTGAAGAAGTAGGGAGGACAAAATATTGGAAGATAACAAAAACTTAATTCTTGATATTAAGGATCTTGTGATCCATTATGAGACCGATGACGGCGTTGTAGAGGCGGTAAACGGCATCGATATCCAGCTAGAGCACGGAAAAACCTTAGGACTGGTAGGAGAGACCGGATCCGGAAAGACAACGACCGCTCTTTCGATCCTGCGTCTCGTTCCGGACCCGCCGGGAGTTATTAAAAACGGTTCCATCCTCCTCGACGGAAAAGATATCTTAAATATGCCGCAGAAGGAGCTGGAGGCGATCCGTGGAAATATCGTTTCCATGATTTTCCAGGATCCGATGACATCCTTAAACCCGGTGCTCACCGTCGGTGATCAGATCGCCGAGGTTATCAAACTTCATGATAAGATCAGTGAGAAAGAGGCTGAGCAGAAGGCCGGCGATATGCTGGAAGTCGTAGGTATCCCGAGAGAACGCTTCGGCGAGTATCCACACCAGTTTTCCGGTGGTATGAAGCAGCGTGTCGTGATCGCTATGGCTCTTGCCTGCAATCCGAAGCTCCTTCTTGCCGATGAGCCGACAACCGCTCTCGATGTGACGATCCAGGCACAGGTTCTCGAGACGATGAAGGATTTAAGAAAGAAATTTGGTTCCGCGATGATCATGATCACCCATGATCTGGGAATTATCGCAGAGGTCTGTGATGAGGTGTCCGTTGTCTACGCCGGACAGATCGTAGAGCATGGAACTCTGGAAGATATCTTCAACCACACCATGCACCCATACACAGAAGGTCTTTTCGGTTCTCTTCCGAACATTGAGGACCGCAAGGCGAGACTTCAGCCGATTCCGGGCCTGATGCCGGATCCGACAAACCTTCCGAAGGGCTGCCCGTTCTCCCCGAGATGTAAGTACTGCACAGAAGCGTGCAAAAAAGACAGACCGGAAAAGAAGTGGGCGAGCGATACGCACTATGTGCGCTGCGTCCGCTACGAAGAGCCGGGATTTTCCATTGAAAGGAGTGAGCAGTAATGGCAGATACGATCCTTGAAGTAAAACACCTGAAAAAATATTTCAACACTCCAAAGGGACTGCTCCATGCGGTCGATGACGTGAACTTCACTCTGGAACGTGGAAAAACCCTCGGTATCGTAGGTGAGTCCGGATGCGGTAAGTCCACCACAGGACGTTCGATTTTACGTCTCATCGAGCCGACCTCCGGTGAGGTCATCTTCGATGGTGAGGATGTATGTAAAAAGAATAAAAATGAGCTCCGTCTCTTAAGACGTGACATGCAGTTGATCTTCCAGGACCCGTACGCGTCCCTTGACCCGAGAAAGACAGTCAGTGAGATCATTGCTGAGCCGTTAAAGCTCCAGAAGCTTATTACGGACCCGAAAGCCCGTATGGACCGAGTGCGTGAGCTGATGCAGGTCGTAGGTCTTGCAGACCGCCTGATCAATACATACCCGCATGAGCTTGACGGTGGCCGCCGCCAGCGTATCGGTATCGCGAGAGCGCTTGCGATGAAACCGAAGCTGATCGTCTGCGACGAGCCGGTTTCTGCCCTTGACGTATCCATTCAGGCGCAGATCTTAAACCTGATGCAGGATCTTCAGGAACAGATGGGATTAACCTATATCTTTATCACACACGACCTTTCCGTTGTCAACCACTTTGCGGATGATATTGCAGTTATGTATCTTGGACAGCTCATCGAGAAAGCTCCGTCTGAGCTGCTTTTCGATAAGCCGACCCATCCGTATACACAGGCTCTGCTCTCCGCAATTCCGGTACCAAGCCTGAAAAAGAAGAGAGAGCGCATCATCTTAAAGGGCGAGATCACTTCCCCGATCAACCCGAAGCCCGGCTGCCGTTTTGCTGCCCGCTGTCCGTATGCGACAGACCGCTGCAGAAGCGAGGAACCGGTACTCCGCGAGATCGAACCGAATCATTTCGTGGCATGCCATCTGACGGAAGGCAAATAAGGAGACATTCATATGCCCCCGCCGGTATCTGGCGGGGGTATACTGTTTTAAATGATTGTTTGCTCTGCAATCGGAACTGCCGACAGAGCTGACGTGGTTTATGCTGTGCAGGGCTGTGATGGTATCGAACAGATACGTAAGTATATTAAATTTGACAGGGAAATGCTCCTGCGATAAAACTACATATATAAATAGGAAAGAGAGGACCTGGAACCATGAAACAGATCGATATCAGAGACTTTACAAATTATCATTATCCTACGATCTTTACCCCGGCACCGGATGGAAAGCACGCGGTGATGGCGGTGGTGGATGCCAACGAGAAGGACAACTGCTATGAGTCCTGCTTATGGCTCTATGATATGGAGACAAAGAAAACGTCCAGACTGACGAGCGGAAAGAAAGAGCGCACGTTTATCTGGATGGATTCCGAGACTGTCCTCTTTATTGCGGACCGTGAGAAGACTTATCAGGAAAAGGCGAAGAACGAGGAAGACTGGACCTGCTTCTACACCCTGAATATCCACGGTGGCGAGGCACAGTTCGCTTTCGCTGTTCCGTATAAGGCAGTGAAGATGAAAAAAGCCGGAAAGAAACTTGTCCTCACGGTGAAATATGATTACAATAAGCCGGATCTCTCCCATATGGAAGAGGGCGAGGAGAAGAAGGCCGCTCTCAAGGCCTGGAAGGAAGAGAAGGACTACGAGGTATTCGACGAGCTTCCGTTCTGGGCGAACGGTCAGGGAATCGTAAACAAGAAGAGAACGAGACTGGCGGTTTACGATCCGGAGAATGGTTCCTGCGAGATCGTGACACCTGATTATGAAAATGTGGAGAATTCCTGGGTAGAGGGAGACGATACGATCCTCTATGTCTCCAGTCTTTATACCGATAAAAAGGACGTATATCAGGGCTTAAAGCAGTACACGATCTCTACTGGCGAGCTCAAGACCCTTGTAGAGCAGAAGGACATGAGCATCGATTACGCGTGCATCCTCAAAGGAAAAGTGACCTTCTTCGGTTCCTATATGAAGGAATACGGGTTCAACGAGAATGACAAACTGTATACAGTAGAGGACGGGAAAGTGGAACTTCTATCCGATTATGATGACAGTATCCGCAACACGATCTGTTGTGACTGCAAGTTCGCGGACGGAGCTTCTGCGATCCATGATGAAGATAAGATCTACTTTATCGCGACTTTAAGAAAACAGAGCGTGATCCGGACCTTCGACGCTGAGGGCAATATGGAGACGATTCTGGACCGCCAGGGCAGTGTCCACACACTGGCGAAGTCCGGCAATACCGTATACTTTACCGGTATGCGCGATATGGGGCTCACCGAGTGCTACGCGTTTGACGGAAACGGGGAGACGAAGCTCACTTCCTTTAACGACGCAGTGATGGCAGAGAGAAGCGTATGCCCGGTAGAGGAGTTTACCTTTACATACAAGGACCTTGAACTGGACGGATATGTGATCAAACCGGTAAACTTTGATCCTGATAAGACGTACCCTGGTATCTTAACGATCCACGGCGGTCCGCGCGCGACCTTCGGTCCGACCTTTTTCCACGAGAGCGAGGTATTCGCAAATGCCGGATATTTCGTATTCTTCACAAACCCGCTTGGAAGTGACGGACGTGGAAATGAGTTCGCGGATATTACAGGAAAGCATGGCGGAATCGACTTTGAATGCTGTATGGCACTCACAGACGAGGTATTGAAGCGCTATCCGCAGGTTGATGAGAAGCACCTGGGTGTTATGGGTGGAAGCTACGGCGGATTTATGACAAACTGGGTAATCGGAAATACCACACGATTCGCGGCAGCCTGCTCCCAGAGAAGTATCTCCAACTGGGTATCCAAGTGCATGACCACCGATATCGGATATTACTTCAATATGGACCAGATCAAGGCGGATCCGTGGAACAGCCCGGAAAAGATGTGGCAGCACTCCCCGTTAAAATACGTTAACATGGCAAAGACTCCGACCCTCTTTATCCAGTCGGACGAAGACTACCGCTGCTGGATGGGCGATGCGATCCAGATGTTCTCCGCGTTAAAATACTTCGGCGTTGAAGCCCGCATGTGCCTCTTCCATGGCGAGAACCATGAACTTTCAAGAAGCGGTAAGCCGAAGCACAGAATCCGCAGAATGACGGAGATGATGGAGTGGTTTGAGAAGTATTTGAAGTAAAGAGAAGGCAGGGCGCGGCAGCACCTGCAGACTGAAGATATAAGAAGTTCCCCGGCTGGCAGCAGAAATGCGGCTGACCGGGGGATTTTTGTGGCAAAATTTCGTCAGTATGCATTTTTCGGTGACAAGCGGTGTAAAGTATGGTACTATACATATAAGCGTGGGTCTTTTTGACCTATGTGCGGAATTTGATTTTAAAAGGAGATTTTTGCATGCGAAAACGCTTATATGCGATATTTCTTGCGCTGACAGCGGCGATCGGAATTTCCGGCGGAACGGTGTTTGGTGCGGCAAAAACTACCCAGGTAGATACAATCACATTGGAGACACAGACGGCAGATGACGAGGTTGCGGTGGATCTTGGATGGAAGACTCAGCAGGACAAGGGACGCTGGATCGACAAGATGGGAATCGCAGATGATGTGAACAGCCTGGTTCTGATCATAAATAATATAGAAAATGATACTGACACGGTAAAGACAAATACAGGAAATGGTTCCAGCGATAAAGTTGTAAAAGTGAAAAGAAAACAGCTGCCGGGGAATTCGAGAATGCTCTACCTCTCCAGAACGGAAAACGGGGTTTGGCAGGAGAATTTCTCTGTCAACTGTTATATTTCCGGCGCACAGGGAGAAGATTCCGATATTTACGGCGTTTACCGCCTGGAAAGCACCTTTGGAAACGAAAATGATCCGGGAAGTCTCGTCCCGTATCATAAATTGACATCGGACGATTACTGGATCACAGATCCGGAAGCGGATGGATTCGGTGTTATCACCGCAAAGAAGCCGTCTGGCTTGTTGTCGAACCAGTATGTGAATCTGGAGGAGATGCGAGCGTTCTCAAACTTTGGCATGATCCTGAAACCGGAGGAAGGTTCTGAAGGATACCCGGCTCTTGTGGTCAACTGCCAGCAATCCGGCGCAAAGAATAAGTCTTTCTGCGGGATTCAGCTTGCCCAGTCCTATGTGAGAATGCTGATTCAGTCTATGGATTCCGGAACGAGAATCATGATCGCCGGTGAGGTGGAAGAACTGGAAGGAATGTAAAAGTAAGGTGAAAGATTCCCCGCGGGGAGTCTTTCACTATTTTTTAAATTTATTGTCAAAGAAGGAAAAACTAGCATAGAGGTGGATTTCTGATGAAGATATGGAAAAGGCTTTTAATGGCTGTATGTCTCTGTGCGATCTGGTCATTTACCGCATTGGCGGCAGAGAGCGATCCGGTGAAGATCGAACGTGTAAAGTTGAAATTTGAGTCGTTTCGTCCGAAAGATGGATATGTGAAGATCACGAATCTTGGAACCGGATATTCTGTGGTAGATTGCGAGATTATCAACGACAGTGATATCGACAACTGGAATTCTTCCTACTGTGCCCGCCTCCAGATCGAACTGACGGCTGATGACGGTTACGAATTCCGCAAAAAAGGAAAATCGTATTTTGACCTCAAAGGTTCCGATTTTTACCGTTATGAGTCCAGCGATTACGACGATAAAGAAGTGATCTGACTCTGCGTGGATATGGCTCCGCTAAACCGCAGCATCGGTGTTCCATTAGACCCTGTGTGGACTGCGGATGGAACCGCGAAGTGGACTGTGGCATATAAGGCGGAATCTGGTACCAGTTTGACAAAGGTGGATATATGATCACCGGCTGGTATCAGGATGCAGGCACAGGCAGATGGTATTATCTCGACGCCTCCGAAGCGATGGTGACAGGAGAGCGGAAGATAGATGGAACGACGTACCGTTTCGCAGAGGGACCTGCGGATATGGCCGGAGTTATGCTTCAGTAAAACGAAATTTAAAAGATCCCTGAAATCACACACACTGGTGGCGAAATTCCAGGGATCTTTTTGACTATATGCACCTGATGGCTTTACCCGCAGCAGACTTTTCAAAATTTTGCTGGAACAGGATACGCCTTATTTTGGCGGGAACTGTCCGGCAAGGCGACGGATCATTTCTGCCTTCTTTCTGCCATCCGGTGACAGATTTTCTGTCAGGATGGAAAAGAGCAGATCCCGCTCCTCGCTGGAAAAAACCAGATTGGACTGCCGCATCTTCCTGTGCAGATCTAAAAATAGATTCATTCTTTGAGCTTCTGGGGCTGCGGCCAGTTCATCGGCGAAGGAAGCCAGTAAAGCGATCTTTTTCGCATCCATGTGATGGAGCCGCGGATCTGATTTCCAGGATCTTTCCTGATCATGTTGTTCCATGGGCAGATCCTCCTGGGGCAAAACTCTGCATGACTAACTGCAGGGTTTCGTATTGTGCCTGCATATCCGGGGGAAGAATGGAAAACAGCTGTTCCGGAGTGAGCCCGGAACCGGATCGTCCGCGGCGGCTGGCAAGAAAGCGAGAGATCATATCGATGGTATCCTGTTCCGCCTTATTTGCATATGGGCGGACTGCACTCAGCATATCTTCGACGGATGGGTTCGGGGACTCCAGGGAACATACGCTCATCATCCCGTCATCGTTCTCCCGGAAAAATTCCATGGTGTGCATCATCTCCCTGGCACGGATGAACATGGAGAGAGACCGCTGCCGTCTGATATCCAGATAGGGAAGAGCGGCCTTCATCATCTGTAAGTGATGATCACCTGTGGCATAGTCCAGGTCGGTCAGCTTTAAATCTTTTTCACTCATATTGGGACCTCCTGCATGTGACAATATATGAGAGGACCGGCGGATTCATGCGAAAAATGCACGGAAAAGAGGACAGGGGAATAAAATATAGGGAAAGGGGCTCCAGCCCAGGGAGGAGAAAACGTGGGAAGACTTGTCATAGATGGAAATGCTGTCTACGAGATCGATGAGGAGTGCGAGAGGAGAAGAAAGGAAAACAGACCTCAGAAAGGAGAAAATACAGAGAGAACGAACAGAAAGGGCGGCCGTTAGCCGCCCCGCAGTCTTTTGAGATGCCGGTTCGGTCAGCAGCCGAAACCGCATCCATTTCCCCATCCGCCGCAGCAGCAGAGAAGGAGAATGATCCAGATACAGCTGTTGTCGCAGCCGTTGCCGCATCCGCATCCACCGCCGTTATGTCCGTATCCGCCGCAGCAGCACAGGAGCAGGATGATCCAGATCATGTTGTTGCCGCATCCGCCGCATCCTGATGCCGGAGCATCGCATCCACATCCACAGTTTGTAGCAGCTAAATCACTCATGTTAATTCCTCCGGAATTATCTTTACACTTCCAGTATATGCATCATGGCATGTCAGACTTTCACTCTGAAGATGAAAAATGTTGCAGTTCATTCCCGGCAGAAGCAGTTGCTGAAGGAAAAATTCTATATGGACCGAACGTGAGTGTACTTTTGCTGCTTCATGTGGTATGATGGGAAAGTGAAAAGTCAGCAAAGATACCCGCAGCAATTTTTATAAGAGATGGGAAGAAAGTATGAAAAACACGATGAAGATACGAATGATCGGTGCAGCTGCACTTCTTGGCATTGGAGCTTCTGCGTTTCCGTCACTGGCGGCCGCGAAGATCCAGCAGCTTTCTGTCTATATAAATGGAAAGGATCGGACAGTGCCGGCTGGAGCTATCTGAACGCGGACGGCTATGCGGCGACAGGATGGTTTGAAATTGGAGACCAGTGGTACTTTTCAGATGAAAATGGCAGCCTGCTGACCAACACGGTGGCTCCGGATGGATATCGTGTGGACGGCAGCGGCGCCTGGGTACACTAGCAGAAATATAAGAGGAGAAACGAATTATGAAAAAACTATTCTATGATTCCGCATATATCCGCACATTCGAGGCGAAAGTACTTTCCTGCGAAAAAGGGAAAAAAGGATATGAGGTGGCTCTGGACCAGACCGCATTCTATCCGGAAGGCGGCGGACAGCCATATGATACAGGAATTCTTGGCGGAGCGCATGTAACGGCAGTCCATGATGTAAAGGGAGAGATCGTCCACTATACGGATGCGCCGCTTGCGGTCGGTGAGACTGTGACAGGTGAGATCAACTGGGACAGAAGATTCCAGAATATGCAGGGACATTCCGGCGAACATCTTGTGTCCGGGCTGATTCACGCGAAGTATGGGTATGACAATGTGGGATTCCATATGGGGACTGAGGAGATCACCATCGATCTCAATGGCCTGTTAGAGTGGGAAGATCTCATGGAGATTGAGAAGAAGGCAAACAGAATTATCTGGGAGGACCGGGAGATCTATGCGGGATTCCCGTCTGCTGAGGAACTTGCCCATATGGATTACCGGAGCAAAAAAGAACTCACCGGTGCTATCCGTATTGTCAGCATCCCTGGCGGTGATACCTGTGCCTGCTGTGGTACCCATGTGAAGACGACGGGGGAGATCGGACTTGTAAAGTTCCTGACCATGATCCACTACAAGGGCGGCGTGAGAATTTCCCTGCTCTGTGGTGAGGCTGCAGTTATGGATTATGAGAAAAAGAGAGAAGAGCTTCAGAAGATCTCTGTTCTTTTATCCGCAAAGGCTGGAAAGACTGCGGATGCTGTGGAAAAGGTAAAAAATGAGCTGACGATGACGCAGGCAAAGTGCTCGGAGATGTCAAGAAAACTCATGAAGATCTATGCGGATCAGTTAAACGGTGGAAATAGCAAGATCTGCTGGATAGAAGACGGACTCGATATGACGGAACTCCGCCATTTTGTGAATTTCGCGCTGGAAGGTAAGAAGGGGGGGATTGTCCTCGCTCTGTCAGAAAGTGTGAATGGGGGATTCTCTTATGTTCTGGGGAGCCAGAGCGAGGATATGCGCGCTCTCTCGAAGGAATTAAATGGGGAACTCTCCGGGAGAGGCGGGGGCAGCAGCCAGATGGCACAGGGAACTTTCTTCGCAAGGAAGGAAGAATTGCTCTCCAGTCTGGCTGCCAGAGGGTTTGTTATGGCCGACTAGCGGCGGGCTAAACCTGCCGCTGCCTTTTGGCGCGGTGGGGACAGCTTTATTGTGATCTGCTTAGCAGCCCTGAACCATGTACTGGATCAGGCGCTTGGAATCTTCATCGTTGTGAGTGGTGAGGCTTAACTCCTTGATACTGCCGTTAGAAAATACGGTAGCCATTGAGAAGTACTGGCTGAGCTTGGATTTTAAGTTTACGCTTCCGCCCTCCGGAAGACTTAATTCAACAGCGCCGTCACACTGGTTGATGACTTTGAAAAATGTATCAAGATTGGAAATGTTTCTCATTTTTAATTTCATAATTCGTTACCTCCTTAAAAGGTGATTGTAACTGGCTGTAACTTCTTAGTGCCATTGCCTGTGAAAGCTGTCTCCGACAGTTCTCCGGGCGGATACATGGCAGCTGTTACGAATCCTGTTTTCATTCCAGTTACGCTTGTTTTGCTTTGTCACTTCGTTTTTCTTTTAACGATTTGAATTCTACCAGATGGGTAAGGAAAAAACAATCGACGGAATGGATAAAATTTTAACAATCTAAACTGGATTTTTATGGAATTTATGGGAAAGATCTGGCGGAGGCAGGGCGGACTGTCGAAAATGTACCAAAAACTGGGAAAGGATCGAAAAAAATGGCATATTTTCCATTGTTTGTGGACCTTGAGGGGCGGCAAGTGCTTGTAGTCGGCGGCGGAAAGATCGCGATGAGGAGGGTGCGGACGCTTTTGGAGTTCGGGTGCGAGATCACTGTTGTATCTCCGGAAGTATGTGAGGAACTGCGGGAAAAGGTTCTCTGGAAGAAAAAACGATATGATGAGACGGACCTTGAAAGTCTGGGAAATGTGGGAGAAGCTTCTCGATTTATATTTGTTCTTGCAGCAGCAGCCCCGGAGGTAAATGAAAAGATAGTCTGTGACTGCCGCAAAAAAAAGATCCCGGTAAACAATGCGTCAAACCGGGATCAATGTGATTTTTATTTTCCGGGAATCGCGAAAGACGGCGATACGGTTGTCGGAATAACTTCCGGCGGGGGAGATCATAGGCTGGCGGCGAAGATCTCTGCGGCGGTACGGCAAATATTGAGAACAATAGCTGTTTAGCTTCTGCCCATTCCAGCCATGAACATAGAAAGTTTGATATCATCCAGGTAAAGCGCCGAAACCCGAAGCCCACCGCGGCCGGAACCGATCTCGATATCGGGTTTTGCGGCACCGTGAAAGTCAGAGCCGCCAGTGAGGGCGAGGGAGTATTTTTTTGCGAGTTTGCGGAGCTTTCCGCTCTCATCCTGGTTATTGGAAGAGTGGAAACACTCGAGACCGCGGAGACCATGGTCAGTGAGCATGGAGACGAGTTCCTCCGTGCCGGCCCAGCCGAGCTTATACTGGAGCGGATGGGCGAGAACCGGGAAACCGCCGGAGCCGAGAAGTGTCGCGAGAACTTCCTCCGGGGTGATAAGTTCCCTGGAGCGGTAATATGGGCGGTCCGGGTTTAAATATTTTTTAAAAGCCTGGTCAACGGAAGTTACATATCCGTTCTTTAAGAGCGCTCTCGCAAAATGAGCACGGGTGATGACGGTTCCGGGATTTCCGCAGAGGAGATCTTCCTCAGTGATCTCAAATCCATCCTTATTAAATGCGGCCAACATTTCCATATTGCGGTCATAGCGTTTTCTGGACGCTTCCTTTAGAAAGGAGAGCAGCTTCGGATCCTTATGATCAATGTAGAGCCCCAGGATATGGATCTCTTTTCCTTTATAGATACAGGAGACCTCAATTCCCGGGATGACCTCCATGTCAAGATCTTTTGCGGCTTCAAGGGCCTCGTCGATTCCTGCGACGGTATCATGGTCCGTGAGGGCCATTGCGGTGAGACCGAGATCGTTGGCGCGGTTTACGACCTCCGTGGGAGTTAAGGAGCCGTCGGAGGCGGTGGAGTGTATGTGAAGATCTATTAATTTCATAATAAATATCCTTTCCGAAATAATTTCCAACTGTTACCTAGTTTAACATATTTGAGACAAAATTGTGAATAAAATTTAAGATTTCTGTTATTCCATTTTCTATAAATTATGCTATACTAGTACCTGCATATCTGCACCCTTGAAATACTGAACTGACGGAGCAGAGAACATCAATGGTTTAAGATAAAAGGTGAGAAGAAATGAGTGACACATACAGAAACAGTAGAGCGGGCGGAAGACGTTCCCGCCAGTCAAGCAGCGCGGACCGCATCATGGCAGTCCAGAATGCGAGAAGCCGGGGAACCGGATCCAGAAGAGGAGGTTCCGGAAGACGGCGCGGAAGACGCCAGGGACCGGATATGGCAAAGATCGTACTGATCGTGATCGGAGTTCTGATCTTACTGATCTGTGCGGCGGTGGGCTTTCAGAGCTGCGCGCGGTCCGAAGACGATAAAACCAGCGTGGAAAGTGAATCGGAGACAGAGACGACAGAGCCTGAGACAGAGATGGCAGCGGAGATCACTGTGAACGGAGTCCAGGTCCATGGTTTGACAAAAACAGAGGCGATCAAGAAGGTCCTGGAAGATATGGGCTGGGAGATGAAGGTCTCCTTCGGCGATGAGACCGCGGATCTCCCGAACCTGATGGAAGCGAATGTGGACGCTGTAATCGAAAAAGCATTTGCGAAGAAGGAATCCGGGGATTATACCGTGGAGACTGACGGTCTCGATGATGCGGTTCAGGTGGAAGTAAAAGCGCTTGCCGCAAAATGGGATGTGGAGCCGAAGAATGGATCGATCTCTACTTATGATAAGGCATCCGATAAATTCACATTTGCCGGTGCCCAGACCGGAAAGAAGATCGATCAGGAGAAACTCACATCCGATATTCTCTCTGCTATGAAGGCGGGAGAGTACAATAAGACGATCACGGCGACAGCAGACGAGGTCCAGCCGGAGATCACGGAGGCCCAGGCGCGGGAAAATTTTAAGCGCATCGGAACCTACACGACAAAGACAACGACAAACAAGGACAGAAATGAGAATATCCGTCTTGCCTGCGCGGCGATCAACGGAACGATCATTAAGCCTGGCGAGGAATTCTCCTTCAATAAGATGACGGGAAACCGTACAACGGAAAAAGGTTACAAACCGGCGGGCGCCTACTCAAACGGCGTTGTGGTACAGGAACCGGGTGGCGGTGTCTGCCAGGTGTCCTCGACTCTTTACAATGCGGTCGTATTCGCAGGTCTCAAGACCACTGAGCGCCATGCCCATACCTACGAGCCGTCCTATGTAACTCCCGGTGAGGATGCAATGGTCAGCTACGACGGCTATGCCGGTCCGGATCTGCGGTTTGTAAACAACTCAAAGACTGCAGTGGGAATCAAGGCGGCATACTCCAACCAGACACTGACGGTATCCATCTACGGAAATCCGATTCTGGAGGACGGCGTGACTGTTTCCATGCATTCTGAGAAGATTAAGGAGCTGGATCCGCCGACACCGACCTACGTCGAGGATCCAACACTGGAGCCGGGTGTAGAGGTCGTTGCGAAAGCGGCAACTCCGGGCAGCAGATGGCAGACAAAGCTGATCACGAAGAAGAACGGACAGGTTGTGAGCGATGTGCTTCTCCACAACAGCACCTACACCGGAAAGGCGGCGACCATCAAGCGCAACACTTCCGGTACTGTGGCAGCGACAGAATCTGCATCTGCCGATGCATCGGCTGCGTCCTCTGAGGCAGCGGGAGAGACAACGGCAGCAGCACCTGCAGAGACAACAGCGGCGGCGACGACGGCACTGGAGACAACAGCTGCGCCGACAACGGCAGTGCCATCCCCGGGCGAGAATTATGGTCCAGGATATGTGAACGAGGCCACGACGGCGGCTGCGGCGGAGACGAACCAGGCACCATCTGACATGGGGCTGATTTCTCCGAATGGGCAGTAAGAGACAGAAGAGGATTTCACTTGCCGGTAAGAGACCGAGTCTGTCACATAGAACGGATTATCCGTGGCTGAAAAAACTGGTCAGCTGAGTGCATGGAAAATTAAATCCTTACTTTATATAAAAAAGTGGTGAACAGGAATAAAATACATTTCCTGGATCGCCACTTTTTATTTAAAGGAAATACATATCAAAATGAAAGGTCTTTATTGATGTATTGGTTTGCCAAAGCTAACTCGGAGCTGAAATATTAGTTTCTTAGAACTAACCAAATAACTATTCTCACAATGCGGATAATATTCCATAATGTGGAAAGATGGTACGGAAATTTTAATATTGTTTATGATTTGGTACATGATTCCAGTGTTTTTGATTTGCATTTTAGGGAAAAATTGCTATAATAATCTATAGATGTTCTGTGTATGCAGGACACAAGCTAGTTAAATAAATATTTACATATTTATACACTTTACAGGAGGAAATCAACTATGGCAAGAAAAATGAAAACCATGGATGGTAACCATGCAGCCGCTCATGCTTCCTATGCATTTACGGATGTAGCAGCCATCTACCCGATTACCCCTTCTTCTCCGATGGCGGAAGCTACCGATGAATGGGCAACTGATGGAAGAACAAACATGTTCGGACAGCCGGTACAGATCACCGAGATGCAGTCCGAGGCAGGTGCTGCCGGCGCCGTACATGGCTCCCTTGCAGCAGGTGCATTAACAACAACTTATACAGCTTCTCAGGGTCTTCTTCTTATGATCCCGGATCTCTATAAGATCGCTGGTGAGCAGCTTCCGGGCGTATTCAACGTATCCGCTCGTTGTGTAGCAACTCACGCTTTAAATATCTTCGGTGACCACTCCGACGTTTACGCCTGTCGTCAGACCGGATGCGCAATGCTCTGCGAATCCAGCGTACAGGAGGTTATGGACTTAACACCGGTTGCACACCTTGCAGCATTAAAGGGTAAAGTTCCGTTCATCAACTTCTTCGACGGTTTCCGTACTTCCCACGAGATCCAGAAGATCGAGACATGGGATTACGAGGATTTAAAAGAAATGGCTGATATGGACGCCATTGATGCATTCCGTAAGAACGCTCTGAACCCGAACCATCCGGTACAGAGAGGTTCCGCTCAGAACCCGGATATCTTCTTCCAGGCAAGAGAGGCATGTAACCCGTACTACGATGCTCTTCCGGCAATCGTACAGGAGTACATGGATAAAGTAAACGCTAAGATCGGTACAGATTACAAGCTGTTCAACTACTACGGAGCTGCTGACGCTGAGCACGTTATCATCGCTATGGGTTCCGTAAACGATACAATTGAGGAGACGATCGACTACCTTGCAAAACAGGGCAAGAAGGTCGGCGTTGTCAAAGTTCGTCTGTACAGACCGTTCTGCACAGAAGCCCTGATCGAGGCAATTCCGGATACTGTTAAGCAGATTTCCGTACTCGACAGAACAAAAGAGCCGGGTTCCATCGGCGAGCCGTTATACCTTGATGTTGTTGCAGCATTAAAGGGCTCCAAGTTCGATAAGGTTCCGGTATTCACAGGCCGTTATGGTCTTGGTTCCAAGGATACAACACCGGCACAGATCGTTGCTGTATACGAGAACACAGAGAAGAAGAGATTCACAATCGGTATCAACGATGATGTGACATACCTTTCCTTACAGTTAGGTGCTCCGCTCGTTACAACTCCGGAAGGAACAACAAACTGTAAGTTCTGGGGTCTTGGTGCTGATGGTACTGTAGGTGCCAACAAGAACTCCATCAAGATCATCGGTGACAACACAGACATGTACGCTCAGGCTTACTTCGATTATGACTCCAAGAAATCCGGCGGTGTTACAATGTCCCACTTACGTTTCGGACATACTCCGATCAAGTCCACATACCTGATCCACAAAGCAAACTTCGTTGCATGCCACAACCCGGCATACATCCGCAAGTACAACATGGTTCAGGAGCTTGTTGACGGCGGTACATTCCTCCTCAACTGCCCGTGGGATGCTGAGGGTCTTGAGAAACACTTACCGGGACAGGTTAAGAAGTTCATCGCTGATCACAACATCAAATTCTACACCATCGACGGTGTTAAACTTGGTATCGAGACAGGCATGGGCCCGACCCGTATCAACACGATCCTTCAGTCCGCATTCTTCGAATTAACAAAGATCATCCCGGCTGACAAAGCAAACGAGCTTATGAAAGCAGCTGCAAAGGCTACTTACGGTCGTAAGGGTGAAGACGTTGTTATGAAGAACTGGGCAGCGATCGATGCAGGCGCTAAGGGACTTGTAGAAGTGAAAGTTCCGGAGAGCTGGAAGAACTGCGCAGACGAAGGTCTTGACATGGTTCACGCTACAGAGGGCCGCGAGGATGTTATCAACTTCGTAAACAACATCCAGGCTGCTGTAAACGCTCAGGAAGGTAACAACCTCCCGGTATCCGCATTCAAAGAGTATGTTGACGGTACAACTCCGTCCGGTTCTGCTGCATACGAGAAACGTGGTATCGCAGTAAACGTACCGGTTTGGAATCCGGACAACTGTATCCAGTGTAACTTCTGTTCTTATGTCTGCCCGCACGCAGTAATCCGTCCGGTAGCTATGACAGAGGCTGAGGCTGCTAACGCACCGGCTGGTACAAAGACAATCCCGATGACAGGTATGCCGGAGTACAAGTTCGCTATGACGATCTCCGCACTTGACTGTACCGGTTGTGGTTCCTGTGCGAATGTATGCCCGGGCAAGAAGGGTGAGAAGGCTCTTACCATGGTTCCGCTTGAAGGCAACGCAGCAGAGCAGGAAGTATTCAACTACGGCCAGACACTTGACATCAAGCAGGATGTAATCGATAAATTCAAAGAGACAACTGTAAAGGGCAGCCAGTTCAAACAGCCGCTCCTTGAGTTCTCCGGCGCATGTGCTGGTTGTGGTGAGCCGCCGTACGCAAAACTGATCACACAGTTATTCGGTGACAGAATGTACATCGCAAACGCAACAGGATGTACTTCTATCTGGGGTAACTCTTCACCGTCCACACCTTACACAGCAAACAAGGCAGGCAAAGGACCGGCTTGGTCTAACTCCCTGTTCGAGGATAACGCTGAGTTTGGTTATGGTATGTTACTCGCTCAGCAGGCAATCCGCGATGGCTTAAAGGCTAAAGTTGAGGAAGTTGCTGCAAACGAGAACGCTACAGCAGAAGTAAAAGCTGCATGCCAGGAGTGGTTAGACACATTCGGTGTCGGTGCTACAAACGGTGCTGCAACTGACAAACTCGTAGCTGCTCTTGAGAACGTTGACTGCCCGACATGCAAGGACATCGTCAAGAACAAAGATTTCCTGGCTAAGAAGTCCCAGTGGATCTTCGGTGGTGACGGTTGGGCTTACGATATCGGATTCAACGGCGTTGACCACGTACTTGCAAGCGGCAAGGATATCAACATCATGGTATTCAACACTGAGGTTTACTCCAACACAGGCGGACAGTCCTCCAAGGCTACTCCGACAGGTGCTGTTGCTCAGTTCGCTGCAGGCGGTAAAGAAGTTAAGCAGAAAGACCTTGCTGCAATCGCTATGAGCTACGGCTATGTATACGTTGCACAGATCTCCATGGGCGCTGATATGAACCAGACCATCAAGGCAATCGCTGAGGCTGAGGCATATCCGGGACCGTCCCTGATCATCGCTTACGCTCCGTGTATCAACCACGGTATCAAGAAAGGTATGGCAAAGGCTCAGACAGAGGAGAAACTTGCTGTTCAGTCCGGTTACTGGAACCTTTTCAGATTCAACCCGGCAGCTGAGGGCAAGAAGTTCAGCCTTGACTGCAAGCCGGCTACCGTTGACTACCAGGAGTTCATCAAGGGTGAGGTTCGTTACACATCCCTCGCACTTAAGAACCCGGCAAGAGCTGAGAAGCTGTTTGCTAAGGCAGAGCAGAACGCTAAAGATAAGTACGCTTACCTTGAGAAGTTAGTTACACTCTACGATGAGAAATAATTAACAGAATCATGAAAGACCCCGGAACAGCTTCAGCTGTGGCCGGGGTCTTTTTGCGCTGCGGTGTGCCCGGAAGAAACTGCCGGTGGGCAGCTGGTGAAAATTTGTGCATGTACGAGACTGTACTGTATCGTAAGAATTCCGTAAGAGAAAAGACCGGTGATGTTTATTGACATTACGGGTCTTTTTTACTATATTAAGTGTATTAAGAGTATTCATACAGTTGAGACATGAACGGACATGTGCGAAAAAGTGTGCTGTAAGCTTGCTTGCATAAGCGCTTTTTGTACAGGGCTGCACATCAAAGTCGCAAGCTGCATAGAAAGGAGGATGCCTATGATTCTATTAGATTACAAAGACCGCCGCCCGATCTACGAACAGGTGGTTTCAAAGCTCGAGGAGCTGATGCTGCTCGGTGTCATGAAAGAGAATGAACCGCTGCCATCGGTGCGGGCTCTTGCGATGGACCTGTCCATCAACCCGAATACGATCCAGCGCGCCTATGTGGAACTGGAGCGGCAGGGGTATATTTACACAGTGAAGGGGAAGGGAAGTTTTGTGGCAGATAATACAGTGATGAAGGAAAACAGGAAGAAGGAAGTTCTCCTTCAGGTGAGTGACATGATCGATGAGGCGATCCGGGTGGGAATTCCCGGCGATGAGATCAAAAATATGGTAGAGATCCAGTATAAAGCGGCAAAGAGGAACGGAGGTGGAGAAGCATGATTGAGACAAGTGGATTGACAAAACGGTTTGATGATATTCTGGCGGTCGATCACATCAGCGCGAAGATCAGGGACGGCAGTGTGTTCGGACTGATCGGAACGAACGGTGCCGGAAAAAGTACATTTCTGCGCATGGTCAGCGGAATCTTAAAACCGGATGAGGGAGCAGTGCTGATCGATGGTGAAAACGTGTACGAGAACCCGGCGGTGAAATCGAGATTCTTTTATATCTCAGATGACCAGTATTTTTTCGCCAACGGAACCCCGTTGGAGCTTATGAAATTTTATAAGTCTATCTACCCGGCTTTTGATGAGCCAAGATTTTTCCATCTCTTACAGTCCTTTGATCTGGACAAAAAGAGAAAGATCTCCACATTCTCAAAGGGAATGAAAAAACAGCTTTCCATCATTTACGGAATCTGCGCGGGAACGGACTATATCTTCTGCGACGAGACCTTTGACGGTCTGGATCCGGTGATGCGTCAGGCGGTAAAGAGCCTGTTCGCGAGCGATATGGCGGAGCGGAATCTGACTCCGATCATCGCCTCCCACAACCTGAGAGAGCTGGAGGATATCTGTGATCATGTCGGCCTTTTACACAAAGGCGGGATCCTGCTCTCTAAGGATCTGGACGATATGAAGTTAAACATTCACAAGATCCAGTGTGTCTTAAAACCCGGCATAAAAGTGGAAGATCTTACGGAGCTTGATATCTTAAAGACAGAATACAGGGGAAGTCTTGCGACGATCACCGTCCGCGGTTCGAGGGAGAATGTAGAACGGCAGATGGCGGCGTGCGAACCGCTGTTCTTCGAGCTGATCCCGCTGTCTTTGGAGGAGATCTTTATCAGTGAAACGGAGGTGGCAGGATATGACATCAAGAAACTTATTTTTTAAACTTATGAAGGAGGACCTGAAGCGGCGACTCTGGGCCATTGGTTTTTCGGTTCTGGCGCTGTTTTTTGCGATGCCGATGGCGGCAGCCATGGGGATCGGAGAGATCGGAAACCAGTACAAGCAATGGCTGATCTCCGGAACCGGATACGAGAATATGGTGCCGGAGGCACTGCGTCAGACGAAGATCCTGCGGCTTGCCGGTGAGATCCTGGGTTTTGAAAATTATGCCCTCTTCATGGTGGTCGGAGCCGCGGCGATGATTCTCGGACTCACAGGATTTTTGTATCTCCACTCAAAGAAACAGATCGATTTTTACAACAGCCTCCCTGTGAAGAGGGAGATGCTGTTTACCGTGAAATTCTTTGACGGATTTCTGATCATCCTGGCCGCTTACCTGATCAATATGTTTGCGGCGTTTGGAGTTTTCTGCGGAAACGGGATCGCGGCGGGCGATCTTTTCAAGGTGATGTTTGCTTCCTTCGCGGTCAATATGATCGGATTTCTCCTGATCTATGTGGTGATGGTGATCGCGGTGCTTCTCACAGGGAATCTCTTTATCTCGATCCTC
The DNA here is from genome assembly GCF_032490495.1 of Pilosibacter fragilis. NCBI lineage: Bacteria > Bacillati > Bacillota > Clostridia > Eubacteriales > Clostridiaceae > Pilosibacter > Pilosibacter fragilis. Next base: position 95,741 of record NZ_JAVYJB010000007.1, read on the forward strand.
GGCGCAGGCGTCCTGTACGGATATTTGCCGGCGGTCTCCCTGCTGATCGAGGGCTTAAAATCCCTGTTCTTTGTGACACGGGGAAGAGAAGGCGATGTGTATTGGCTTGCAAAATACGGTTCCCCCATCGGCTATTTCACAAAACTGGCAGGCGCGGGGCTTGATGCGTTCCACTCAGACCAGTTTTATGACGATATCGACTATGGATTTTCCAGGATCCAGATGGAGCTGCAGAGTACCGCTGACAGCGGCGCAGAGCTCTTAAAGCTTTGCGGGCTCGGGATCTTTGCGGCGGTGATCCTCACCGGGATCGCACTGGTCCTCTATAGGATCCGACCGTCGGAGGCGGCGGGAAAGGCCATGTCATTTAAGAAGACTCAGGCGCCGATCAAGATTCTGCTTCTCATTCCGATGACCGTGACCACGACAGTATTCTTATGGAGCATCTACTACAGCGGCGTATGGGCAGCGGTCGGCTTTGTACTTGGACTTGTACTTACGAGCTGCCTCATCGAGATCATTTATCATTTTGATTTCACGAAGCTTTTTGCAAATCCGGTCCAGACGGTGATCGGAGGTGCCATAGCTATTCTGGTGGTGGGGGCCTTCTGGATGGACGTTTTTGGATATGATTCCTATATTCCGGACGAAAAGGACTTCGTATCCGCATCCATCGACCTGAACCTTGACAATGAGCCGGACTGCGGGCTTCCGTACCGGAGCGGTGATTCTTATAATTGGCGCTATATGAATTCAAGTGATTACGCGGACGCAAATATGAAGCTTACCGATTACGCTGTTGTCCGTGCCTTTGCGGAAAAGGCGGTAGAGAACGCGAAGCAGCAGAGAAACCAGCAGATAAAAGGCGACGGCTCCTACAGCTACCGCGATGACGGCGGCTATATGATCTATGTTAAGGCAGGCTACCGGCAGAAAAACGGAAAGACGGTTTATCGTTCTTACCGGATCACCCGTTCCGTTCTTGGCAGTACCCTGGATGAGATCTATGCGACGAAGGAGTACAAGGACGGCACATATCCGGTGATGTCCTATCAGCCGGAGAATATCACGGGGATCTACTGGTTGTCAGACCGTGGTATCCTTGAAGTGAGTGCGGATGACACACTTCGCGCGGAGATCCTCGCGGCGTATCAGGAGGAATTGGCAGGGCTCACCATCAATGAGAGAGCCGTCGAGGTTCCGGTGGCAGCACTGAGATTTCTCACAAAGGCGGAGAATGAGTATCTCGGCGCGATCAGCAGCCAGAGAGGCTATACTTCCCAGGGATTCCAGATGGAAGATATGCAGATAGTGAACTTTGTTCCGGTCTATCCGTCCTTTACAAAGACGATTGCCCTCTTAAAGCAGGCGGGCACGGATGTGACAGCGAAGCTCTCTGCGGATGATGTCACACAGGTAAAGATCCTGTATCCGACGGAGTATGAGAGTACTGCAGCCGGGGAGAATGCGGTCACAGGAGAGGACGTCCCGATCAGCGAAAAAAGCGGGGGAGTGACGGCAGAAACGGAATTGAAGGCTGTTTCTTATGGCGGTCAGAAGATGCTCACCATCGTAAATGACGGGTCGGAGGAGAACCGAAGGAAGATCGAGGAGATTCTTTCCGCCAGTGCGCCGGAGATCATGCTTGACAGAAATCGCCTCTGCACCTATGAGATGGGAATCGAGATCGATGTGTCCATAAAACCCGACAGCGCCTTTTCCTTCGGAAATGGAACTGTGGATGAACGGGTCTACCGGATCATGGGAGATACGGTTCCGGAGTGTATTGAGAAAGCGTTAAATTACAGTAAAATCAGTACAAAATATGTTAGAAAAGGCATCGGAGTGATGAAAAACGATTGATAGATCAACGAATATCATGTATAATCGAACAAGTCTGAATAGGAGAGGAAAAACCTGGCAGGGAACTGCCGGGTTTTGCCGTTTCCTGAATCTGAAATATGGATAGAAAAATCGGAGGTTTATCATGGAATTTTTTGGAAATATCATAAAGGGGATCATGATCGGCATCGCGAACATCATTCCGGGCGTTTCCGGAGGAACAATGGCGGTGTCTCTCGGTATCTATGACCGGCTCATCGGTTCGATCTCCGGCCTGTTTCGGGAATTCAAAAAGAGTATCCTGTTTCTGATCCCGATCATTATCGGCGCCGGAATCGGCATTGTGGGTTTTACCTACGCCATCGAATACCTGCTCGATAAGCATACCTTCGTTACCTGTATGGCATTTGTGGGCCTGATCCTCGGTGGACTTCCGGCGATCTTTTCGTCCATGAGGGCAAAGGTATCTTCGGGCGGGGTCGGTGTGTTTGGAATCCTTGCCTTTGTGATCGCCTTTGCGATCTCCGGCGGCATGCCGCTTTTAAAGGAGAGCAAGGACGCCCTCACGGTGATTGCGGTGACTCCGGGAAATATGGTGATCTTATTTATCCTCGGTATTGTGGCTTCTGCCACAATGGTAATTCCGGGTGTTTCCGGCTCCATGATGCTGATGATCTTCGGCTATTATTACGCGATCATCAATACGATCAAGACATTCCTTGACAATCTCCGCGCCTTTGACCTTGCGGGCATGAAGGAGGGGATCCTGCTCCTGGCGCCGTTCGGGATCGGCGTGGTTTTGGGAATCTTTCTGATCGCAAAGCTGATCACGTTCCTCTTTGAAAAGTACGGCGTGCAGACATTCTGCGCGATCTTAGGCCTCGTGATCTCGTCCCCGATCGCAATCTTTATCAACACGGGACTTGTATCGAAGCTCGGCTCCCTGTCACTGTGGGAGATCTTATTTGGAATCGTCCTCATGGCTGCCGGGGCTTTCATTACGGTATTTGTGGGCGAGCGGTAAATAAAAAAGACCGTCTGCGGGAAATGATAGGAAAGATATCCTATGCCCACAGACGGTCTTTTTACTCGATTTATTAGTTCCGGTCCCACAGGACCGGTCCCGCCATTGCGAAATAGCTTATTCCTGATCCTCTGTAACGTTCACAGTTGTCTCAGCAGCTTCGGTCTCAAACTTCTCATCCGGTACTGCCTCGCAGGTGCAGGTCTCAGCAGTCGTTTCTTCTCCGGCGGTTTCAGACGCTTCGGCTGTATCGACAACATCGATATCGTCGCCCTCCGGTTTTGCCTCCGCGATCTTTGCGCCGCATTTGCTGCAGAAAGCAGAGGTCTTTTCAATCTTTGCACCGCATTCCGGACAGTGGATAAATCCTTCTAAGGTGGAGAGCTTGTCCTGAAGCTCGTCGATGGTCTTTAAGCTTTCGCGGATCAGGGTGAATTCTGCGGTGTAGGCCTCCTCATCTGCTTCATTTGCGGCTTCGAATACCTTTTTGCCGATCTGCGCATACTGGCGGTTCAGCGCCTCCTTCTCCCTTGAGAGCTGCGTCTTTAACTGGACCGTGTCAGAAAGCTCCTTTGTCTTCTGGGCAACCTGTTTCCCGGTTTCGGTGAGGCTGCGTTTCATATCTGTAAAAAATGCCATTGCAATAAACTCCTTTCGAAAGTGGATTGGTACGGCCGCCTTAAAAGGCGGCGATATATTGTCTCTATTCTAATCTTTTTAGAAGAAAAAGTCAATTTCCAATGCCAGATTCATGAAGCGGCGGAAAAATCCAATGCCACCGCTGTATTGTACAGAATTTTCAGATCGGAAAATTCCTGCCCGCATACAGTAACCGCAGAACAATTATAGGACTTTAGTAGGTTGATGCGAAAGATAAAGTGTGCTATGATAGAAGCATTCAGCAGGTCTGCGCTTCCTGCGCAGTCCATATGTCAGACATAATGGAGGAAACGATCATGGGAGAAAAGAGAAAACCGGCAACGATCTGTATCCAGAGCGGATGGAAACCAAAGAACGGAGAGCCGAGAGTTCTTCCGATTTATCAGAGCACAACTTTTAAATATGAGACGAGCGAGCAGATGGGAAGACTGTTCGATCTGGAGGAAGATGGCTATTTCTATACAAGACTTGCGAACCCGACGAATGATGCGGTAGCGGAAAAGATCTGTGAGCTGGAAGGCGGAGTGGCTGCGATGCTCACATCTTCCGGACAGGCGGCGAACTACTATGCGGCTTTTAATATCTGCAATGCGGGTGACCATATTATCAGCGCAGCGACGATCTACGGCGGAACCTCCAACCTGTTTACAGTGACAATGAAAAAACAGGGGATTGATGTGACTCTGGTGGATCCGGACGCACCGGAGGAGGAGATCGAGAAGGCGTTCCGTCCGAATACAAAAATGGTATTCGGTGAGACGATCGCGAACCCGGCTCTTGTCGTTCTCGATATTGAGAAATTTGCGCGGCTTGCCCACAGACATGGGGTGCCGCTTATCGTGGATAACACGTTTGCGACACCGATCAACTGCCGGCCGTTCGAGTGGGGCGCGGATATCGTGACCCATTCTACCACAAAATATATGGACGGACATGCGATGACTGTCGGAGGCTGCATCGTTGACAGCGGAAACTTCGACTGGAATGCCCATGCGGATAAATTTCCGGGACTTACCACACCGGATGAATCCTATCATGGAATCGTGTATACCGAGCGCTTCGGTAAGAAAGCCTATATCACAAAGGCGACCGCGCAGCTTATGCGCGATCTCGGATCGATCCCGTCCCCGATGAACTCCTTCCTTTTAAATGTTGGTCTTGAGACCCTGCACCTGAGAATGCCGAAGCATTGCGAGAACGCCCAGAGGGTTGCGGAGTGGCTGCTTGCGAGAGAGGACGTGGCATGGGTCAATTATCCAGGCTTAAAGGAGAATAAGTACCATGCTCTGGCTGAAAAATATATGCCGGACGGAAGCTGCGGCGTGATCTCTTTTGGATTAAAGGGCGGAAGACGGGCGGCAGGAGAGTTCATGGACAAACTGAAATTCGTTGCCATCGTCACACATGTTGCCGATGCGAGAACCTGTATTCTCCATCCGGCAAGCCATACCCACCGCCAGCTTACCGATGAGCAGCTCGTGGAGGCGGGAGTTGATCCGTCCCTGATCCGGCTCAGCGTTGGAATTGAGGATGCGGATGACATTATTGAAGATTTAAGACAGGCACTGGAAGATTAAATGCTCCTGATGTGCAGGCTGTGTTGAGGACCAGATGACAAGAAGCCGCCGGGGAAACAGTCTCTGGAGGCCTAACAGAAGATATGAGGCATAATTTATGATCGAAATGGATGAAATGAAGGGAAGAGGAAAGCGTGGTCTTTTAAGAGTCGTATTCGGACGAACTATGTTCTTCCTGCTGTTTATCGCGCTGCAGCTGGCGTTTTTCTTCTGGATCTATGTATGGCTGGATAACAAATATCAGGCCTGGGGATACGGTTCTTTCGCTTTGATCAGTGCGATCCTCACGATCCATATTCTGAACGAAAAGCAGAACGCCAGCTTTAAAATGGCGTGGCTGATCCCTGTCCTGTTGTTTCCGGTATTCGGAACCTTGTTCTACGTGTTTGTCCAGCTTCAGATGGAGACGAAGATCTTCGCCAAACGGATCGCCGAGGTTCAGAAGAGGACGGACCACTTTCTGGAGCAGGACACGGCTGTCTATGAACGGCTTAGCCGCAGGAGCCGGAGAAATGCGAATCTCAGCCATTATATGAAGAAAAGCGGCGGCTATCCTACCTGGGACCGCACGAACTTCAAATATTTTCCGCTGGGAGATGAGTTCTATACGGATGTCCTTCAGGAGCTCCAAAAGGCCAGAAGATATATTTTTGTCGAATATTTCATTATTTCAAAAGGGATCCTGTGGGATTCGATCCTGAAGATCCTTGAGCAGAAGGCGAAAGAGGGCGTAGAGGTAAGAATCCTCTATGATGGCATGAACTCCTTTTCCAACCTGCCCCACGACTATCCGAAGGAGCTGGAGGCAAAGGGAATCCGCTGCCGGATCTTCAATCCGATCCGCCCGGCGATCTCTACAAGCCAGAATAACCGTGATCACAGAAAGATCCTTGTGATCGATGGTCATACCGCCTACACCGGCGGCGTGAACCTCGCGGACGAGTATATCAATCGGAAAGTCCGGTTTGGCCACTGGAAAGACAATGCGATCCGCCTGAAGGGAGACGCCGTGAAGAACTTTACGGTGATGTTCCTTCAGATGTGGGACGTCTGCTCAAAAAAGCCGGATTCTGATTTTGATTACGGCCCATATCTTGATACCGGGGATTATTTCCATTCTCCGGAGCTTGACATGGATGGATTTTCAATCCCGTTTTCTGACAGCCCGATCGATGGGGAACCGGTGGGGCACCAGCTTTATCTGGATATTATCTATCAGGCAAAGAAATATGTGTACATTATGACTCCTTATCTGGTGCTCGATGATGATATGATCACAGCCCTGACCTATGCGGCAAAGCGCGGGGTGGACACGGTCATCATCATGCCTCATATTCCCGATAAAAAGTCAGCGTTCATGCTGGCTCATTCCTACTATACGGAGCTGATAGAGGCGGGGGTAAAGATTTATGAGTACCTGCCGGGGTTTGTCCACTCAAAGACGTTTGTCAGCGATGGGGAGAAAGCTGTGGTTGGATCCGTCAATATGGATTTCAGAAGCCAGTATCTGAATTTTGAGTGCGGCGTTTATATTTATGAGAATCCGGTGGTGGAGCAGATCAAAAAAGATTTTGATGAGACGCTGCCGAAATGCGTGCGTATGACAAAAGAGAGCGTAGAGGCGCTTCCGGCACTGCATAAGTTCTGCGGAAAGGCGATGCGGCTGATCGCACCGTTGATGTAGGGAGAACGCAGGAGAAAAACGGCCTTGCGGGGAAAGAACCGGATGGCATCATACAGAAAAAGAAAAGGAAGCGGGCAGAGGAGAATTTCCTCTACTCGCTTCCTTCCTTCTCGTTCAGCGGGTCGGCAGCGGCTGTGTTGATGGATGATTCTGCGCGTTCCCGTAAAGAGGTTGCGCCAATCTCCTTTTTGTAGGCTGCGATCGCGTCCGCGATCCGTTCTTTGATGTACTGGTCTTTTTCTAATTTTCTTTCCTGCTCATCCGGATTATCCAGAATGGGTACGAAGAGAAACCTGCGGACAGCGAAGAGGATCGCAACGGCAACACAGCCGATAAGAGCTTCTTTGATGGCAAGGTGGTCGATGACCATCTGTCTTGCCACGGAGAAGAGAAGGACTTCGACGATGGAGTCGATGTCATGGCGGCAGAACATTTTTAAAAGCTCTACGCCAATGACGAGATCGAAGCTTTTCTTCATGAAATCGGAAAGATCGAAGCCATTGTCGAGATACAGGCTGTACAGGTTGTGGGGAACCGGCACAAAGGCGATCAGGATCGCGACGATCAGGATCAGGGCGCAGACAATCTCCAGATAGGAGGAGACTTTCATAAGGAATAGCTGCGCTCTCTGGATGCGGGGACTTGTGTAGTGCTTCATGAGCTGGTACCTCCCGGGGTATAGAGAAGTCTTGATGACTTATGCAGAGGTGGACGGGTTGCTGCTTTGTCTTGAAACGTGCTGCAGGTGGTGGAAAACTACAGCAATATGGACAAATATTTAAAAATATTATACAGAAAACCGGCAATATTATCAATTATGAATTGAAATTGTGTTAAATAAAATACAAAATCGCCCCGGATCCGTTCATACTTTTTTAATAGAAAAAATTTTGATTTTTTATTACAAATATGTTACACTATTGTTCGTATGTATCGTACAGGAAGACGGAAAACAGTAATGGAGATAAACACATGAATGATGATAAAGATACAGTAAACTATATGGATTCTATCAACAAGGCGAGCAGAAAGCGGAGAAGGAAACCGTCTTTCTGGGAACAGTACGGAATCCTTGTGATCGGAGCGGCTGTTCTTGCAGTGATCGTTGTGGCGGTGGTATTTGGCGGAAAAGCCATGAACGCCGTAAAAGGAAAAATGGCGGCGGCGCAGGCTGCATCTGAGTCCGCCTCGGAGAGCGAGAGTGCGGAGGAAGCTTCTCTTCAGGCAGAGGAGGAGAGCCGTGCAGAGATCGAATCCGAGTCGGCGGAAACGGATGCAAAGATTAAAGAAGTGATCGATTCCTACTCGAATCTTGGTATCGCGAAGGTCACAGGCTACTTAAATATCCGGAAAGACCCGAATGAGGCAGCGAATGTGATCGGAACACTTTCCGATGGAAGTGCCTGCGAGATCCTGGAGACTCTGGAGGGCTGGTATAAGATCAGCTCCGGCGAGGTCGAGGGATATGCCAGCGCGGAATATATCCTGACCGGGGATGAAGCAAAGACCGCGGCGAAAGACCTTGTAAAGGAACGTGTATATATTACCGCAGACAATTTAAATATCCGTGAGACACCTTCTATGGACGGAAACATCGTTGGAAAGTGCCTTCAGGGCGAGCTTCATGAACTTCTTGGGGAGACGGATGGATGGTATCAGATCTCCGGCGGTTATATCTCTGCGGATTACGCGGAAAAACGGTTCTGTATGAACGAGGCAAACAAGCTGGATATGAAGGCGATGGTCTTAAATTTCTATGACCGCCCGGGCGTATCCAATGTTTCCAATTATTTAAATATCCGTGCGGGCGCCGGTGAGAGCGAAAAGATCATCGGAAAGCTCCCGAGCTATGCCGGATGTGAGATCTTAGAGGACGCCAACGGCTGGTATAAGATCAGTTCCGGTGGAATTACCGGATATGTAAAGAGTGAATATATCCTGACCGGTGACGCAGCGAAGGAAGCAGCCATGAGCCATGCGGAGCTTATGGCGATCGTCCATGCGGACCGCTTAAACGCGAGAACAGAGCCGTCCACCGACGCGAAAATCTGGACCCAGATCTCCGAGAATGAGCGGTATCATGTCGCGGAGCAGCTTGACGGATGGGTAAAGATCGAATTTGATGAGGGCGGAGAAGGCGATGGAAATGATGAGATTTCTTCCGCGTATGTTTCTTCAGAATTTGTGGAAGTACGATATGCCCTGTCTGAGGCGATCAAATTCTCACCGACGGAAGAAAGTGCTTCCTTAAGAAGCCGGATCGTAAACTACGCGATGAAGTTCCTGGGCAATCCATATGTCTGGGGTGGTACGAGCCTTACAAGAGGCGCTGACTGTTCCGGATTTACCATGTCGGTTATGAAAAACTTCGGGATTTCTCTTCCGCATTACTCCGGTTCCCAGGCGAACAGCGGAAAACGGATCAAGTCGAGCCAGATGAAGCCGGGCGACCTGATCTTCTACGGAAGCAGCCGCGGAAGGATCAACCATGTTGCCATGTACATCGGCAATGGACAGATCATCCACGCAGCGAGCCGAAGAAGCGGAATCAAGATCTCTACCTGGAACTACAGAACTCCGGTGTGCATCGTGGATGTAATTGGAAACAGGTCCTGATCGGGTAAATTGTGATAAAAATGGATATGAGAACTCCTTTCTGGACATACTGGGTGTACCTGGCATGTCAGAAAGGAGTTTTTTTGTTATGAATGAAAAGGAACAGAAGGAGACAAAGGCGGAGGAGGAGCGGATCCGGGAGAACGGACAGGTGACGCTGGAAGAGAACGGTAAGAGGATCCATCTCTTATCTATCATCGGGGAGATCGAAGGGCATGACAATCTATCCGGGAGTACGAAGACTACAAAGTATGAACATATTCTGCCGGAACTTGCGAAGGTGGAGAGCGATGAGAAGATCGGAGGGGTCCTGATCCTTGTGAATACCATCGGCGGGGATGTGAGCTGCGGGCTTGCACTGGCGGAGATGATCGCATCCCTCAGCAAGCCGACGGTTTCCTTAGTCATCGGGGACAGCCACTCCATCGGTGTGCCGTTGGCGGTGGCGTCAGATTATTCCTTCATCGTACCCACCGGGACCATGCTGGTTCATCCGGTACGGATGAGCGGGGTGGTGATCGGGACGGCACAGACCTACGAATATTTTGAAATGATCGAGGAACGGATCATAAGCTTTGTATCAGAGCACAGCAGGATCGATCGGGAAAAACTGAAACGGCTCATGCACAATACGAAGATGCTGACGAAGGATCTCGGGACGGTTCTGGTCGGAAAAGAGGCGGTGGAGTGCGGACTGATCGACGGAGAAGGCGGAATCAGGGACGCCATCGAAAAGCTGAATGCGCTGATAAAAAACGACTGACCGAAAATATGTTCGGCTTATAATTTCTTACGGTTGCATTTTGGCATTTTTTTTTGTATACTATATTTTGGGGTACTTGCCCCGTAAAGTTAAAGGGGGAAAAGCACTTGGCTGGAACCAGAAAACAAAAAGAAACGACAAAACAATCACAGGCGTCTGCGAGAACAAAAACCACATCAAAGACAACGCAGAAATCTGCACAGACGCCTAAGAATAAGACAACAAGGACAGGGGCGAGAGCTTCCGAAAAGAGAAGAGAAACGAAACCGCAGTATGAGGAAGATACCGGATTCTTACAGTCTGAGGCAGTGATCCTCGGCACCTTCGCGGTATGTGTGCTGTTATTCTTGAGCAACTTCCATATCTGCGGATTCCTCGGTGACTTTTTCAGCCGGATCATGCTGGGCGTGTTCGGCTGTATCGGTTATCTGGCTCCGTTATTGTTGTTCACAGAACTGTTATTCTACGCTTCGAATAAGGGAAATATCCGGGCAGTCTACAAGATGATCGCGGTGGAAGTCCTTCTGATCGTGCTCTGTGGTCTTGCGCAGCTTGTGTTCGGCGGCGGATACCGGGAAGGTCAGACGATCCTCGACATCTATAAGTCCGCCGGAGTAAGTGGACTTGGCGGCGGCGTGATCGGCGGTGTCCTTGTTATGGTTCTCCACACAGCGGTGGGAACCATCGGGGCCTATGTGGTCCTTCTCGTATTTATGATCATCTCACTGGTGTGCATCACGGAAAAATCCTTCGTGTCCGCTGTTAAGAGCGGAAGTGGAAAGGCATATCGGTATGCAAAGGAAGACTACAGCAGAAGAAAAGAGCTCCACGAGGAACGTCAGGAGGAAAAACGCAGACTCCGGGAAGAGCAGCGCGTTCAGGGCGTGGATCTTGCTGCGACCGATCTCTCGAGAACTCCGGATTTCGGTGGAATTGCCGGTGGCTATATGGGCGTTGTGGATGCTGAGGCTGTGTCCGAGGCAGATGAGACGAAACAGGAAATAGATGTTTCCGATACATATAAAGAAGAAACGGCGGATCCGAAGGCGGAGACAGGAAGTATGCAGCCGGATCCTGCAGATATCTTTAAAGGAAAGATCACGATGGGAGGCAGGCCGGTAGAAAATCCGGAGTCTTCCAGTGAGGATCAGAGTAAGGAAGGCCGGTCCGGAGAAGACGCGATGAAGGATGTGGAACGCGTTCCGTTTGAGGAAGATGCTGTCCCGGCCGGAATCCATGAGGATGAGGACGTGTTTATCAGTCATGGGGAGAGTGCCTTTGATGATGAGGATATGTTCCCGGACGAAAAGAAAAGGGAGACAAAGGCCTGGGAGAAAAAACCGAAGGTGTCCGTCTTATCCAATATCCCGGATATCCCGTTAGATGAGCCCGCGGCGGACGATGACGAGATCTTTGAGTCCATGAGAAGGGACACGGAGAGAAGAGCGGACGGACTCCGTGCAGAGAATGCCAAACCAGACAAAATTGCAGAGCCAGACGAAACTGCAGAGACTTCGAAGACGGCAGAGGAGGAAAAAACCGAGTTCCCGGAGACGGAAGAAAATGAAAAGACGGCCGGAATTCCTGTATCCGGAGAAGGATCCATGAGCGATCTTTCAGATGACGAATTTCTCGACACAGAACCTTATGTGGAAAATGAGGACTACTGGATTCAGGCAGCAGAGCCGGGAAGCCGCGCGTATGCGGTGACACACGGCAGCAACGTGAAATCCCCTGAACCTCCTGCCGCTAAGGAACCGTCCGAAGAACACCAACACCGTCAGGTCGTGACCGCGTCCGGAAAAGTCATTGAAACAGATACAGAAGAGATTATAAAGAAAAAGGCGGAAATAAGAAAGCGGGAAGCAGCCGAGAGGGAAGAGGCAGGAAACGAGGTATTAAAGGAGATCCGGCAGACGGAAGAAAAACCGAAGAAACCTTATATGATCCCGCCGCTTGACCTCTTAAAGAAAGGCGCTCCCTTGACGGGGCAGTCGGAACAGGAATTTAAGGATACGGCGATCAAGCTCCAGCAGACATTAAGAAACTTTGGTGTCGGAGTCACTGTTACGAATATCAGCTGTGGGCCGACCGTTACCCGGTACGAACTTCACCCGGAGCAGGGGGTAAAAGTGAGCCGGATCCTGTCGCTGGCGGACGATATCAAGTTAAACCTTGCGGCGGCAGATATCCGTATCGAGGCGCCGATCCCCGGAAAAGCAGCTGTGGGAATCGAGGTGCCGAACAAGGTCAACAGCATGGTCTATCTGCGTGACCTTTTAGAGAGCCCGGAATTTAAAAATCATAAATCGACACTGGCTTTTGCGGTGGGTAAGGACATCGGCGGACAGGTAGTCATTGCAGACCTCGCAAAGATGCCGCACCTTCTGATCGCCGGGCAGACTGGTTCCGGTAAATCAGTAGGGATCAACACGATGATCATGAGCCTGATCTACCGCTCATCCCCGGATGATGTGAAGCTCATTATGATCGATCCGAAGGTGGTTGAACTTTCCGTCTATAACGGAATCCCACATCTGCTGATCCCGGTAGTCACCGACCCGAAGAAGGCGGCCGGTGCCCTCAACTGGGCAGTTGCAGAGATGATGGAACGATACAATAAGTTCGCTTCCTCGAATGTCCGCGACCTGAAAGGGTATAACGCGAAGGTGCAGACTCTGGCGGAGAGCGGGGATATCCCTGCGGACCAGATTCCGAAGAAACTGCCGCAGCTCGTGATCATTATCGACGAGCTGGCGGATCTCATGATGGTTGCCTCAAACGAGGTGGAGGACGCGATCTGCCGTCTGGCACAGCTTGCCCGGGCAGCGGGAATTCATCTCGTTATCGCGACCCAGCGTCCGTCCGTCAATGTCATCACAGGTGTGATCAAAGCGAACGTGCCGTCACGGATCGCGTTCTCTGTTGCGTCCGGCGTGGATTCGAGAACGATCCTCGACATGAACGGCGCAGAGAAACTGTTAGGAAACGGCGATATGCTGTTTTACCCGTCCGGTTATCCGAAGCCGCTCCGTGTGCAGGGCGCTTTTGTATCGGACGGCGAGGTGTCAAATGTAACCGAGTTCTTAAAAGAACAGAACGAGGATACAGGATATAACACGGAAATCGAGAAAAAACTGACCCAGTCCTCCTTAGCCGGAGGAGCGGGCGGACAGAATGAGCGGGACGCATTGTTTACCGATGCGGGCAAGTTCATTATCGAGAAGGATAAAGCGTCGATCGGCATGCTTCAGAGAATGTTCAAGATCGGCTTTAACCGTGCTGCCCGGATCATGGATCAGCTTGCCGAGGCCGGTGTTGTAGGGGAAGAGGAAGGAACGAAGCCAAGGAAGATCCTGATGTCCATGGAAGAGTTCGAAGAATTCCTGGAAGCGGGGTACTAAAGCCTGCGGCTGTTGAAATTGAAATGGCTGCCGGCTGCGGAATCCGCAGATCCAGAGAAATGATATGCTACTACAAAAGGAGGATACCGATTATGAAGACCGATATCGAGATTGCACAGGAGACGAAGATGCTCCCGATTACCACCGTTGCGTCCCAGTATGGAATTACTGAGGACGATCTGGAACTTTACGGAAAGTACAAGGCAAAGATCTCCAATGAGCTCTGGCAGGAGATCAAGGACAGACCGGATGGAAAACTCGTTCTGGTGACAGCGATCAACCCGACTCCGGCAGGAGAGGGAAAGACCACAACCAGTATCGGACTTGCACAGGCGATGACAAAGTGCGGAAAGAAAGCAATGCTTGCTCTCCGTGAGCCATCCCTCGGACCGTGCTTTGGAATCAAGGGCGGAGCAGCCGGCGGTGGATATGCCCAGGTCGTTCCGATGGAGGACTTAAACCTTCATTTTACCGGTGATTTCCATGCGATCACGACAGCGAACAACTTGTTGGCAGCACTTCTTGACAACCATATTCAGCAGGGAAATACCCTTGGAATCGACCCGAGACAGATCCTCTGGAAGAGATGTCTTGACATGAACGACCGTGTGCTGAGAAACATTGTAGTGGGACTCGGCGCAAAGGCAGACGGTTTCGTCCGCGAAGACCATTTTGTGATCACGGTTGCCTCCGAGATCATGGCGATCCTCTGTCTGGCAACGGATATGAAGGACTTGAAGGAGCGCCTCGGAAGGATCATTGTAGCGTATAATTTTGCGGGTGAGCCGGTGACAGCGAAGGATCTCAACGCGGTCGGCTCCATGGCAGCTCTCTTAAAGGATGCCATCAAACCGAATCTGGTACAGACCTTAGAGCACACGGGAGCTCTTGTACATGGCGGACCGTTTGCGAATATCGCCCACGGCTGCAACAGCGTTATGGCGACAAGAACCGCATTAAAGCTTGCGGATGTGGCGATCACAGAGGCAGGATTCGGCGCAGATCTCGGCGCAGAGAAATTCTTTGATATTAAGTGCCGCAAGGCGGGGATCCGTCCGGATGCCGTTGTTCTCGTGGCTACTGTCCGCGCGTTAAAGTACAACGGCGGTGTTCCGAAGGACCAGCTCTCCGAGGAGAATCTTGAGGCATTGAAGAAAGGTATCGTAAACCTTGAGAAACACATCGAGAACATCCAGAAATACCATGTGCCGGTTGTCGTTACTTTAAACTCCTTCCTCACGGACACAGAGGCAGAGTATGAATTTATCCGGAACTTCTGTGAGGAGAGGGGCTGTGAGTTTGCGCTGTCCGAGGTATGGGCAAAAGGCGGAGACGGCGGAATTGAACTCGCAGAGAAGGTAATAAACACCCTGGAGAAAAAGACGAGTGATTTCGCTCCGTTATATCCGGATGAGATGGGAATCTCCGATAAGATCGAGACCATTGCGAAGGAGATCTACGGCGCGGGCAGCGTAAGCTACTCACCGGCGGCAAAAAAGGCGATCGCGAAGATCACAGAGATGGGCTTTGGCGATCTTCCGGTCTGCATGGCGAAGACCCAGTATTCCTTATCCGATGACCAGAAGAAGCTTGGCCGTCCGGAAGGATTTGACCTGACTGTGCGCGATGCGTATGTGTGCGCGGGCGCAGGCTTTGTGGTTGCGCTTACCGGTTCCATCATGACTATGCCGGGACTTCCGAAGAAACCGGCAGCGGACAATATTGACGTGGACGAGAACGGAAAGATCATAGGATTATTCTAAAAAAGCAGTAAGAAAACTCACAGGCGGGCGCATATGTTCCCGCCTGTGTGGGTTATGAGAAAGGATGACGACAGTGGTAATTGGAGATTGGTTAAAACGCATGAAATACGATCTGGTTTGCGGCAGTCTGGACCAGAACGTAGATGAAGTGATCTATGATTCGAGAAAGGCAAGACCGGATTCCGTATTCGTGTGCATTCAGGGCAGCACCAGGGATTCCCACGAGTTTATTCCGGACGTATTAAGGGCTGGCTGTAAAGTTCTTGTGGTAGAAAAAGAAGTGGAAGTACCGGCGGATGTGACTGTGATCCGGGTTGAGAGCGGACGACTCGCGCTGGCGGAGCTTTCTGCGGCGAGATTCGGTTATCCGGCAGAGAAACTGATCACCATCGGGATCACCGGCACGAAGGGAAAGACCACGACGAGCTATATGATCAAGGCGGTCCTTGAGGCAGCCGGAAAGAAGACCGGTCTCATCGGAACGAATGGCGCAGTCATCGGGGATGTGAAATTCCCGACCTCCAATACGACACCGGAATCCTATGTGGTGCAGGATTATTTCCATAAAATGGTGGAAGCTGGCTGTGAGTGCTGTGTGATGGAGGTCTCCTCTCAGGCTTTAATGCTTCACAGGGTCGGCGGGATCATGTTCGACTACGGTCTGTTCACAAATATTTCTCCGGACCATATCGGGCCGAAGGAACACAAGAGCTTTGAAGAGTATCTTTTTTATAAGTCAAGGCTTCTTACTGTCTGCAAAACGGGGATCGTGAATCGTCTGACAGACCACTACGATGAGGTCGTAAAGGATGCGACCTGCAGACTTCTTACATATGCCCTGAATGGAAACGCGGATTTCATGGGTGATGACATTCACTATGCATCAAATCACGATTTTGTGGGAATTGAATTCACAATCCACGGCATGCTTGACGGAAGAGTCCGCGTAGGGATGCCGGGAAAATTCAACGCGGATAATGCTCTGGCGGCGTTGGCGGTCTGCACTCTGGCGCTTTCCGGTGGAAGCGGGGTGCTTGATGATCATACAAAACAGGCAATCCTTGGATCCCTCGTGAAGGTCCGCGTGGATGGTCGCATGGAGATCGCGCACGTATCGAAAAAGTGCAGTGTGATCGTGGATTACGCCCACAATGCGGTCAGCATGGAAAGTCTGCTCACAACACTCCGGGATTATCATCCGAAGCGTCTCGTATGTGTATTCGGCTGTGGTGGAAACCGCGCCAGAGATCGCAGATATTCAATGGGGGAGATCGGTGGAAAGATGGCGGATCTCTGTATCATTACGGCCGACAATCCGCGTTTTGAGAAAAACGAGGACATCATCAAGGACATCGAGGTGGGCCTTGCGAAGACGGACGGAACATATCTTGTGATCCCGGACAGACGGGAAGCAATCTTTTACGCGATCAGGAACGCCGAGGAGGGTGACATGATCGCCATTATCGGAAAAGGCCATGAGGATTATCAGGAGATCGAAGGTGTGAAACATCATTTTCTGGATCGGGAAGTCGTGGAAGAGGCGGTAAATAATGTATGATCGTCCGCAGAGGGACGCAGACTGCAGCAGTAAAGGAGATTGGAAAGGAATGGAGAACGTAAGCGTTCAGGATATCGTCCTTGCCACCGGAGGCGTACTGCTCTCCGGAGATGACGGTGTCATGTTAAACAAGATCCGCCTGGATTCCAGACAGGTTGAGACCGGAGATCTTTTCGTGCCGATCATCGGCGAGAAAGTAGATGCACATAAATTTCTGGAACAGGTTGCCGAAAAGGGAGCCGGTGCGGTGCTTACAAGTGAGCATAAGGAAAAAACGGAAGAAATGGCGGAGACCTCCTGTACCTGGATCGCTGTGGATGACACGAAAAAAGCACTTCAGGCCGTAGGCCGTTACCTCAGAAAACGTCTGACACTGCCCATTGTCGGTATCACAGGGAGCGTCGGAAAGACCACAACGCGGGAAATGATCGCGGCGGCACTCTCTGCGCGGTTTCATGTATACAAGACTCCGGGCAACAGCAACAGTCAGGTAGGAGTTCCGATTACCGTGTCCGAGATCACAAAAGAAGATGAAGTGGGTGTTCTGGAGCTTGGAATGAGCGAGCCGGGTGAACTTACCGTGATCGCACGGATCGCGAAGCCGGATGTGGCAGTGATCACAAACATCGGGATCACCCACATCGAGCAGCTTGGATCCCGCGAGAATATTTACAGGGAGAAGCTGACGATCCAGGACGGACTTTCCGATGGCGGCATCCTCATCTTAAACGGCGACGATGATATGCTTTGCAGGACCAGGGGAAAGGCCGGTGTGAAGACAGTCTACTATGGCACCGGGGAAACCTGTGATTACCGCGCAGTGGACATCGTCCTCATGGACGGAAAAACGGAGTTTACGGCTGTTCATGCGGGAAAAACCCAGAAAGTCCTCTTGAACGTCATGGGCACACACAATGTGATGAACGCTCTGGCAGCCATTGCGGTCTGCTGTGAACGCGGTATGACGATGGAAGAAGCCGCGGAGGGTCTTCTGACTTTCCATGGATTCAAACACCGCCAGCAGGTCTATGCCGACGGAAGATTTACGGTGATGGATGACTCTTACAACGCGAGTCCGGCATCCATGAAGGCGGCTCTCGATGTGTTTCAGGGACTCACGGGAAAACGCCATATTGCTGTCCTTGCGGATATGAAGGAGCTTGGCGGGAATTATCTGGCCTACCACAGGGAGGTGGGCGAGTACGCGGCCAATTCCGGCGTGGATCTTGTTGTGACGCTGGGCGAGGCATGCAGGAGTCTGGCAGAAGGCGTCCGTGCGGTAAAGGAGATCCCGGTGGTGGAATTTTCAGACTGCGGGGAGATGGTGAAATATCTGGAGACGGAGATCCGGGACGGAGACTGCGTTCTCTTTAAGGGATCCAACTCCATGGGACTGTCTGCTGTGGCAGATCAATTCGTGGAGATGGCCGGAAGGTAGGAATGGACGGAAGTTTTGAGAAGGGAGGGATCCGAAATGGAACCGTATGCGGATGTCATCATTGATCTTTCCGTAAAAAATGTGGACCGGATCTTCCAATACCGGATCCCTGACCATCTGAAAGAGCTTGTAAAGCCCGGAGTTCAGGTGAATATCCCTTTCGGAAAGGGAAATACCGAACGGAAAGGGATCGTGGTAGGTCTCTCAAAAGAGACAGATTATGACCCTGAAAAAATGAAAGAGCTCCTGGATGTGGAGACAGGCGCTGTCCCGATCCGTACTCAGATGATCTGCCTCGCCTTCTGGATGAAGGACCGCTATTCCACCACGATGAATCAGGCACTGAAGACGGTTCTTCCCGTAAAGGCGAAGGTGATGCCGAGGGAAGAACGTGTGATCGTTTCCTTAAAACCGAAGAATGAGATCGAAACGCTGCTTATAGAAGCGGAAAAGAAGAAATACCGGGCACGGATAAGGCTTTACCGGGCACTTCTTGAAAACGGGGAGCTGCCCTTGAAGCTGACATCCGAAAAGCTCGGCATCACGGCCGCGATGCTGAAACCGTTAGTAGAAAAAGAGATCGTGGACCTGAAAACAGTCAAAAAAGAACCGGGAGCAGGAAACAGATTTCCAGAGACCGGACCTGTCGCCCTGAATCAGGAACAGAAGAACGCGGCAGAGACCGTGATCCGGGACTATGATTCCGGACAGCGTAATACCTATCTGCTCTACGGAATCACGGGAAGCGGTAAGACGGAGGTCTACATGGAACTCATCGACCACGTCCTCCGGAAAGGCCGACAGGCCATCGTCCTGATCCCGGAGATCTCCCTGACTTACCAGACTGTGATGCGTTTTTACCGGCGATTTGGAAACAGGGTTGGGATCATGAATTCCAGACTTTCGGCTGGGGAGCGCTACGAGCAGTCGGAGAGGGCGGCAAACGGGGAGATTGATATTATGATCGGTCCGCGCTCCGCTCTTTTCACGCCGTTTCCGGATCTGGGACTCGTCATCATCGACGAGGAGCATGAGGGAGCCTATAAGAGTGAGACGGCGCCGCGGTACGATGCCAGGGAGGTCGCAAAGGTCCGGGCTGATATGAGCGGGGCAGCCGTGGTCTTAGGGTCTGCGACACCGTCTGTGGAGAGCTATTATCTGGCAGAGCAGGGCGAGTATAAGCTTTTGACCCTTACAAAGAGGGCAAAGGAGAACAGCCGTCTGGCAGGGGTCCACATTGTGGATCTCAGGGAAGAACTCGCAGAGGGAAACCGCTCGATCTTCAGCCGGAGATTAAAAGGGCTGATCGAGGACCGGCTGGCGAACAGGCAGCAGGTGATGCTGTTCATGAACCGGCGGGGATATGCGGGCTTTGTGTCCTGCCGCTCCTGCGGAAAGGCGATGAAATGCCCGCACTGTGATGTGAGTCTTACATACCACAGAAACGGACGGTTAAAATGCCACTACTGCGGATTTGAACGGCCGCTGCCGGATCGCTGTCCGTCCTGCGGTTCCCCGTTTATCGCGCCCTTTGGGACGGGGACCCAGAAACTGGAAGAATTTACAAAAAGGGAATTTCCAAAGGCCCGGATCTTAAGAATGGATGCGGACACCACGGCAAAAAAAGGAGCTCATGAAGAAATCCTCGCCACCTTCGCAGAGGGCGGGGCGGATATTCTCATTGGGACCCAGATGATCGTAAAGGGTCATGACTTCGCGAATGTGACCCTTGTGGGTGTCATGGCAGCGGATCTCTCCCTCTATGCACCGGACTATAAGAGCGCAGAGCGTACCTTTGAGCTCCTGACTCAGGCATCCGGGCGGGCCGGGCGCGGGGAGCTTCAGGGAGATGTGGTGATCCAGACATATGCGCCGGACCATTATGCAGTATCCTCCGCGGCAGAGCAGGACTATCTGCAGTTTTACCGGCAGGAGCTTCTGTACCGGAAGATGATGGGATATCCGCCCCTTGTAAGACTTTTGACCATCGGACTTTCCTCAAAGAGGGAGGCGGATGTGATCCGTGCGTCAGAGGATATGAAACGGGTCATTCTGAGGGAATATGCACTGGATGGACTGAAGGTCATCGGTCCGGTGGAGGATTCCCCCTACAAACTTAATGATAATTACAGAAAAATTTTATATATGAAACATGAAAGTTATGATATACTATTAAAAGTCAGAAATTGCGCCCGGAAGCGGGAGAACATCCCGGATCTTTTCCGGAATGTGTTCGTCCAGTACGATCTGACTTAGTAGTTTTCGATAAAAAATTGAGAGGAAATAAGATAAAATGGCAATCAGACAGATCAGAACCATCGGAGATGAGATCCTTACAAAAGAGTGTAAGCCGGTAAAGGAAATGAATGAGAGGACCCTTGAGCTCATCGAAGATATGTTTGAGACAATGTATGAGAATAACGGCGTCGGCCTTGCCGCACCGCAGGTGGGTGTCCGCAAGCGCGTCGTGGTTATCGATGTGGAGGACGGAAACCAGTATGTGCTGATCAACCCGGAGATCCTCGAGACGAGCGGAAGCCAGACCGGTCAGGAAGGCTGCTTAAGTGTTCCGGGAAAATGCGGACAGGTGACCCGCGCGGATCATGTAAAGGCAAAAGCTCTCAATGAGAATATGGAAGAGTATGAGATCGAGGCAGACGGACTTCTCGCGAGATGCATTCTCCACGAGTGCGACCATCTGGATGGAAAACTTTACGTCGATCTCGTAGAAGGCGAACTTCAGGATACAGCCGGAGAGGATGAGGAATAGTATGCGTATTGTTTTTATGGGAACGCCGGACTTTGCGGTTCCGACGCTGACTGCTCTCATTGAGGGCGGACATGAAGTTGTGGCTGTGGTGACACAGCCGGATAAGCCGAAGGGGCGCGGAAAAGCCGTCCTTATGACTCCTGTAAAGGAAAAAGCGATCGAGTATGAAATCCCGGTATACCAGCCGGTAAAGGTGCGGGATCCGGAATTTGTGGAGCTTTTAAAAACGATGGCACCGGATGCCATCGTTGTCGTCGCATTTGGCCAGATCCTTCCGAAGTCCATTCTGGATCTTCCGAAATACGGCTGCGTGAATGTACACGCGTCCCTGCTTCCGAAATACCGCGGGGCTGCCCCGATCCAGTGGGCGGTCATTGACGGTGAGAAGGAGAGCGGAGTGACGACCATGATGATGGATGTGGGGCTGGATACCGGCGATATGCTGGAACAGAAAGCGATCCCGTTAGATGAGAAAGAGACTGGCGGAAGCCTGTTTGACAAGCTCTCTGCCCTCGGTGGATCCATGATCTTATCCACTTTAAAGGGACTGGAAAACGGAACGATCACGAGAACTCCGCAGGGAGAGTCCGGTACTTCCTACGCGAAGATGCTCACGAAAGAAATGGGACATATCGACTGGACGAAGGACGCGGTGTCCATTGAGCGTCTTGTCCGCGGCTTAAATCCGTGGCCAAGCGCATATACATCATATGCCGGAAAGACGATGAAAATCTGGTCAGCAGAGGTTACGGATCTTCCGGGAGAAAGAGCTCCGGGAAAGATTCATGTGACAAAGGACCGGCTTTTTTTGGAGACCGGAGAGGGTGTCCTTGATGTAAAGGAGCTTCAGCTTGAGGGAAAGAAGCGGATGGATACAGCTTCCTTCCTGCGCGGTTTCCAGATGGAAGACGGAAGTTTCTGCGGGTAAGCTTCGCGGGTGATGCCGCGGGCGGTCCTGAAAAATCCGGCTGAAAAGCCGGCTGCCGGGACGACAGAAACGAGATCGAAAGGAGAGATGTTTTATGTACGGAATGTATGGTTACGGTTATGGTTATGGCCTTGATCCGACGATCATCCTTGTATTGATCGGAGTTGCCCTTTCTCTCTGGGCTCAGGGACGTGTAAATTCCACGTTCTCGAGATATTCCAGAGTCCGCAGCATGACTGGCATGACAGGCGCGGAGGCGGCGAGACGCCTTTTAAATGCGCAGGGAATCTACGATGTGACGGTCCAGCAGATCGCCGGTGAACTTACTGACCACTATGATCCGCGGACGAAGACCGTAAACCTGTCCCAGTCCGTTTACGGAGCGACTTCCGTTGCGGCTATCGGTGTTGCCGCCCACGAATGCGGCCACGCGATGCAGGACAATGAGGGATATGCACCGTTACGGTTCAGGAGTGCTCTCGTTCCGGTGGCAAACTTCGGCTCCAGTCTTTCCTGGCCGCTGATCCTTTTAGGACTTGTGTTCGGCGGACTTGGTTCTCCGCTGGTGGAGATCGGAATCTTAATGTTCTCTCTGGCGGTGCTGTTCCAGCTTGTGACACTTCCGGTAGAGTACAATGCGTCTGCCCGTGCGGTAAGACTTCTGGATGCACAGGGCATTCTCGCGGGCGAGGAAGTAAACGGGACGAGAAAAGTACTGAACGCGGCGGCACTGACCTATGTGGCGGCAGCAGCGACTTCGATCCTACAGCTTCTCCGTCTCATAATTCTCTTTGGAGGAAGAAACAGACGTGACAGATAATACGACAAATATCCGGGAGGTCGTCCTTGACGTCCTTCTGGAAGTCCTCGAAAACCATAATTTGAGCCATATTGTTTTAAAGCAGGCACTGGAAAAGTACCTGTTTCTGGAACGTCAGGACCGCGCGTTTATCACAAGATGCGTGGAGGGAACTCTGGAGTACCGGATCCAGATCGATGCAGTGCTTGACCGCTTTTCGAAGGTGAAGACCGCAAAAATGAAGCCGGTGATCCGGGAGATCCTCAGAATGTCGGTCTACCAGATTCTGTATATGGAGCGTGTACCGGACTCCGCGGTCTGCAATGAGGCGGTAAAGCTTGCAAAGAAACGAAAATTCCAAGGTCTTTCCGGATTTGTGAACGGTGTCCTGCGGACGGTCTCCAGAGAAAAAGAGAAACTTGTCTGGAAGGACGCTTCGGAGCGCTATTCGATTCCCCGGTGGATGTTATCCATGTGGGAGGAAATGTATGGAAAAGAGACTTCTGAAGCCATTGCTGCGTCATTTTTAGAAGAACGCCCCCTTACGGTGCGCTTTAATGAGAGCATCTCCCCGGCGGAGAAAACGATCGGAGAGTTGAGAGATCATGGCATTACGGTGGAGGAGTCCGGGATATTTCCGGGGATCGCTTCGATCCGTGGCTTCGACTACTTAGACCGGGTGTGCGCGTTCACGGAAGGAAAGATCACAGTTCAGGATCCAAGCTCCTCCCTTGCGGCACAGATGGCATCTATTGCCCCGGGAGATTTCGTTCTTGACGTGTGCGGAGCTCCGGGAGGAAAGGCCATGCATGCGGCAGATCTTTTAAAAGGTACCGGCATGGTGGAAACGAGAGATGTGAGCGGGAGAAAGACGGATCTCATTGAGGAGAATATCATGCGCTGCGGCTTCCGGAACATTCGCACGAACGTTTGGGACGCGACAGTTCTGGATCCGTCTATGGTGGAGCAGGCAGATGTGGTTCTGGCAGATCTCCCATGTTCCGGTCTCGGAATTATCGGAAAGAAACCGGATATCAAAGAGCGGATGACGAGAGATGAGATCAAAAATCTCGCGAAGCTGCAGAGGGAGATCCTTTCTGTGGTGACTCAGTATGTAAAACCTGGTGGAACGCTTGTTTACAGTACCTGTACGATCACTGAGGAAGAGAATGAAGAAAACGCGGACTGGATCGAGAAGCATCTGGCGTTTGAAAAGAAGGGGATTGCAGATCTCCTGCCGGAGGCTCTTAAGAGTTCCTGCGAGGAGAACAGGATCCAGCTTCTTCCGGGACTCCATCCCTGCGACGGCTTCTTTATCTCTGTGTTCAAAAAGAAGAAATAATACTGCGCAGGTTCTGAATCCGCGGACATGACTGCCTGCGGATCCGTTAAAAACGGATTTATGTGGAAACATGACAGAACCAAGGTTTTTGGAGAATCGAGAATGGAAAAGAAAGACCTGAAATCAATGACACTGGAAGAACTGACAGAGTTCGTGAAGGAGCTGGGTGAAAAACCGTTCCGGGCAAAACAGTTATACCAGTGGATGCATGTAAAATTAGCCGAGTCTTTAGACGAATGTAGGAACCTTCCGAAGTCGCTTAAGGAAAAGCTTTCGGAATACAGTACATACACGTCCCTTAAGACCGTAAAGATGCTGGAATCGGGGATCGACGGGACAAGAAAGTATCTGTTCGGTCTCGATGACGGAAACGTGATCGAGAGTGTCCTGATGAAATATCACCACGGAAATTCTGTGTGTATTTCCTCTCAGGTGGGCTGCCGCATGGGCTGCCGGTTCTGTGCGTCCACTCTGGACGGACTCACAAGAAACTTACGTCCTTCGGAGATGCTGGATCAGATCTACCGGATCCAGAGATCCACGGGAGAGCGTGTCTCCAACGTTGTGGTCATGGGAAGTGGTGAGCCGATGGATAACTATGATAACCTGATCCGGTTTATCAGGCTTCTTTCCGATGAAAACGGTCTGAATATCAGTCAGAGAAACATCACAGTATCCACCTGCGGGATCGTACCAAAGATCTTAAAGCTTGCGGAGGAAGGTCTTTCCATTACTCTGGCACTTTCCCTTCATGCGCCGGACGATGAGACGAGAAAGACTCTGATGCCCATCGCCAACAGCTACTCCTTATCGGAGGTGCTTCCGGCATGTAAGGAATATTATAAAAAGACAGGAAGACGCCTGACCTTTGAGTACAGTCTTGTACAGGGCGTCAATGATAACCTTGACGAGGCAAAGCGCCTGACTGCGCTTTTAAAGGATATGCAGGGGCACGTGAACCTGATTCCGGTAAACCCGATCAAGGAACGCGACTTCAAACAGTCCAATCGGGATGCCATTGACGCGTTCAGGGGTTATCTTGAAAAACACGGCATCAACGTTACGATCCGCAGGGAGATGGGCCGCGATATCGGCGGTGCCTGCGGACAGCTTAGAAAGAGCTATCTGAGTGAGGAGGAATCGTCATGATCTCTTACGCGAAGACAGACACCGGTCTTGTGAGAAGATCCAATCAGGATTTCCTGTTTGCAGCGGATCAGCCGGTGGGACCGCTTCCGAATCTGTTCATCGTGGCAGACGGAATGGGCGGACATAAGGCCGGGGATTTCGCGTCCCGGTATGTCGTGGAACATATGAAAGAATATATTGAAAATTCTGATCTGGCCAGTCCTGTGATGATCCTCAGAAAAGCTCTGGAGAAGACGAATCAGGGGCTCTTTGAGGAAGCTCAGGGAAACCCGGACCGGGAAGGAATGGGGTCCACTCTGGTTGCCGCTACGATCGAGGACGACATGATGTACGTGGCAAATGTGGGGGACAGCAGACTTTATCTTTTGCGGGACAGTCTTGCACAGATCACGAGAGACCATTCCCTTGTGGAAGAGATGGTCGCGAGAGGAAAAATGGAGCGGGACAGCGAGTCCTACCGAAGTCAGAAGAACATTATTACCCGCGCCATGGGAATCGGGAACCGGGTGGAGGCGGATTTCTTTGAAGTGCCGCTTCTTGAGTGTGACTGTATTCTGCTCTGCTCTGACGGATTGACGAACATGGTGGATGATGCCGAGATCAGCCGGGTCTTAAAGACAACGGATACGCTGAAGGAGAAGACGGAAGCGCTGGTTGACGAGGCAAACCGGAACGGAGGAAAGGACAACATTGCGATTGTCCTTGTAGAACCTCAGATAAGTGAGGTGAAGCTATGATTTTATACCCTGGAACGATGCTGCAGGACCGATATGAGATTCTGGAAAAGATAGGTTCCGGCGGAATGTCAGAGGTCTATAAAGCAAAATGCCATAAATTAAACCGTCTGGTCGCAATCAAGGTACTGAAATCGGAGTTTACTTCCGACGCGACCTTTGTCAGTAAATTTAAGATGGAAGCTCAGGCAGCGGCCGGACTTTCACACCCGAATATTGTCAATATATATGATGTCGTGGATGAGGGAGATATCCACTTTATCGTTATGGAGCTCGTAGAGGGAATCACCTTAAAGAGCTATATCACGAAAAAAGGTCATCTGGATGTAAAGGAAGCCATCGGGATCGCGATCCAGGTAGCCTCCGGAATCGAAGCAGCCCATGAACAGCATATCATTCACCGTGATATCAAGCCTCAGAATATGCTGATCTCCATGGATGGAAAGGTGAAGGTAGCGGACTTCGGAATTGCGAGAGCTGTGTCGTCCCAGACCATGAATGCGGCGACAGTTGTGGGATCTGTCCACTATATCTCCCCCGAACAGGCGAGAGGCGGATACAGCGATGAGCGGAGCGACCTGTATTCCTTAGGTATCACCATGTTTGAGATGGTCACCGGCCATGTTCCGTTTGAGGGGGACAACACGGTGACGGTCGCGCTGGCACATCTGGAAGAACCGATGCCGGATCCCAGAATGTTGAATCCGGATGTGTCCCCAAGTCTTGCGAGGATCATCTTAAAATGTACGGAAAAGAGACCGGAGCGCCGATACCCGAACGCGGCGGCTGTGATCAGTGACCTGAGAAGAGCACTCTTAAATGATGATGACCCGACTATCGGCGCCGTTAAAGAGGAAGACCACAGCTCCGATACCATCGTCATCAGCCCAAAAGAACTGAATCTGATCAAGACGAGAAGTGGGGAACGGATCCGGGAGTCAAAGCCGGTAAAAGAGATCCGTGAGCGCAGGGAACGGCGGGATCTGGAAAAGCGGTATGATCAGACGGACAACGCGAAGAAGGAACCGAAAAAGAATAAAGTGGATGATGAAGCCACAGGACTGGAAAAGATCCTGACAGGCCTGGGCGTGGCGGCAGCCATCGTCATTGTCGCGGTTGTGATCGTGTTTGTCCTGAAGCTTGGTGGTCTGTTCAGAAGCAGCACTCCGGAGGATCCGACAAAAACCGTTTCTGAGGAATCTATGACGGAAGAAGCGAAGACAACTGCGGCATCGGAGACTGTTATCAGCCAGAAGGAAGTCTATATGCCGAAGCTTGTGGGCCACTCCGAGGAGGAAGCCGAGAAGATCTTACAGGGACTCGATCTCACCATGCAGGTAGAGCAGAAAAACTCGGATGAAGTGGAAAAAGGCATCGTCATCTCACAGAAGGAAGAGCCCGATACCGTGATTCCGCGTTTCTCCAAGGTAACCGTTGTCATCAGCGCGGGTTCTGATAAGGTTGATCTCTCAGAACTTGGCCTTTCCGGAATGACACTGGAAACGGCGGTCCGCCTGTTGGAGGGAAAGAATTTAAAAGCAGATGTTCGGGAGGAAGCCAGCGAGGAGGTGGCTTCCGGAACGATCATCCGCTATGAACCGGAGGAAAAAGTGGCCCTCGGAAGTACCGTAACCTTATATGTGAGTACGGGACCGGAGGAGGAATTCGTTCCTGTACCGAATCTTTATGGAAAGACGGACGCGGAGGCGGCAGCACTTCTTTCCGCGGCAGGACTTGTGACCGGAGAGGTTTCAAAGGAGTACGACAGCACGATCTCGGCCGGTCACGTCATCAGTCAGGGCGTTGAGGCAGGAACTCAGGTAGCACCTGGGGATACCGTGGATTACACTCTGAGCCTTGGGCCGGAAGCTCCGAAAAAACAGTTTATCGCGTCTCTGGATGCAAGCTATCCGCTTCAGGTCTCCTATGGACCGGGGGCAGCATCCTCCGAGATCCAGATCCTGATCCGTTTAAAGCAGACGGTGAACGGCAAAGTGACCTATACGAAGCTTGCGGAGCCAAAGTCTTACAGCGCGGACACAACCCTGAATATCAAGTTAGACAGGATCCGCGGCGCGGACGGCGTACAGACCGGTGAGGTGGAGATCGTGGACCTCACGAACAACGTGGTACTGACATCCTATAATGTGACATTTACGGAGGTTGACGGTTGACTGGAAAGATCATAAAGGGAATTGCCGGATTCTATTACGTACATGACGGCGTTTCCAAAGTATACGAGTGTAAGGCAAAGGGCGTATTCCGGAACCGGAAGATCAAGCCCCTTGTGGGCGACAATGTGGAGTTCGACGTGCTTTCTGAGGAGCAGAGCCTCGGAAACATCGTGGAGATCCTTCCGAGGGAGAACTCCCTGATCCGTCCGGCAGTGGCGAACATCGATCAGGCAATGATCGTGTTTGCCGTCGCTGACCCGGAACCGAATTTAAACCTTCTGGACCGCTTTCTGGTTACGATGGAAGCCCAGAATGTTCCGGTGGTGATCTGCTTTAATAAGACAGATCTCGGAAAAGAGGGTGAGGCAGAACGACTTGCTGGAATCTATCGGGATGCCGGATATGATGTCCATCTGTCCTGTGCTCTGGCGGGGGAAGGGATCGAGGCGATCCATGACCTCTTAAGGGGGAAGACAACGGCACTTGCCGGCCCGTCCGGTGTTGGAAAATCATCCCTGACAAACCGAATCCAGCCGGAGGCGGAGATGGAGACGGGGGCCGTCAGTGAGAAGATCCGCAGGGGTCGCCATACCACAAGACATTCGGAGCTGTTCTTCGTCGAGAAGGAGACCTTCGTGATGGACACGCCGGGCTTCAGCTCCATCTTTGTCGACAATATGAAGCCGGAAGAGTTAAAGGATTTCTTTCCGGAATTTGAGGCCTACGAGCCGGAATGCCGGTTTTTGGGCTGTGTCCATGTGGGAGAACGGGAGTGCGGCGTCAAGGAGGCCGTAAAAGCAGGAAAGATTGCGGATTCCCGGTATGAAAATTATCGGCTGATCTATGAAGAACTGAAGAGTAAAAGGAGATATTAAGATCATGTATATATTAGCGCCATCGATTCTTTCAGCAGACTTTTCAAAACTTGGTGAAGATGTAAAGACAGTTTCTGACGCGGGAGCGCAGTACATCCATCTGGATGTGATGGATGGAGCGTTTGTCCCGAGCATTTCCTTCGGTATGCCGGTGATCTCATCCCTCAGAAAGACAACAGACCGTGTGTTTGATGTCCATATGATGGTGGAGGAGCCGGGAAGATATGTAAATGATGTCAGAAAGGCCGGCGCGGATATCATCTGTGTCCATCAGGAAGCCTGTCTTCATCTGGACCGTACCATCAACCAGATCAAGGAGACCGGTGCCAGAGCAGCTGTTGCGTTAAACCCGGCAACTCCGGTCGAGACACTTTCCTGTATCTTAAAAGAAGCAGATATGTTTCTGATTATGTCCGTAAATCCGGGATTCGGAGGACAGAAGTTTATCCCGTATACGTTAGAGAAGATCAAAAAGCTCCGCGGCATGTTAGATGAGGCCGGACTCACCACCGATATTGAGGTGGACGGCGGCGTGAATGCGGCAAATGTCAGAGAGGTTCTCGATGCAGGCGCGAACGTGATCGTTGCGGGTTCCGCGGTGTTTAAGAACGATGCGGCAGCGAATACGAAGGAGTTCCTGAAGATCTTTGAGGAGTATTCCGCAAGATAAGGGACCGCACCCGGCGTGAGGATGTGCCATGGATAGGGGAGAGGCAGATAATATGAATGCAGACAGAAGAGAAATGACGGATACCTGCCTGATCGTGTCGGGCGGACCGACGGACCGGAAATTTGCTGCGGAATTCGTGAAAAATCGGAAATATCCCTATGTGATCGCAGTGGACGCGGGTCTTGCCGTCTGCGAGGAGCTGGGGCTTGTGCCGGACCTTGCGGTGGGCGATTTTGATACCTTCGGGCTGGAACGGATGGAAGAACTCAGAAAGAAAGAGGGATGGGCGACGGATGTCCATAAGCCGGAGAAGGATGAGACGGACACGGATCTTGCGGTCCGCTCCGCACTCCGGGCAGGGTTTCATACCGCCCATGTTCTGGGAGCCACAGGGGGCAGGCTGGATCATGAGCTTTCCAATATCCATCTGATGCGGGCGGCGAAGGATGCAGGACTTTTCATGGAGATCTATGATGCAAAAAACCGTATCTTTCTCCTGACACCGGATGATGAGGAATATTCCGTTTTTTTGAAAGACCGGATCTACGGGAAATATGTCTCCTTTCTTCCGCTTACGGAGACCGTTCTTGGAATCACGCTGGATGGATTTAAATATCCGCTGCACAATAAGGACATCTCGATCTTAAAGGATCCCAGTCTCTGTGTCAGCAATGAGATTCCAGGGGAGCGGGCAAAGATCACATTCCGGAAAGGGATCCTGATCTGCGTGGAGTCAAGAGATTAAAGAGAACACCGCGTGAAAATATCAGCGTGAAAAAGCAAAAAAGAAGGATGATATACGTTGCAGTCTGCAATGTTGCGGCGAGGAAAACAGACTGGACTGTATAAAAAAAACAAAACTGGACATTTCATACAATCCACTCGCATGCTACCATGGGTATCAGGATGACGGAAAGGCTTTCCGGATGATCCATTCAGAAATCCTTGAACCGATTATGAAAATATGAACGGTTCTGCCTGTCAATAACACACGAGGGGAGATTTTACTTATGAAAGAAAAGAATGGGCAGTTAATGAAAATTGCGCAGGCTGGCCTGATGGCGGCGCTCTGCTATATCGGATATGCCGTGTTCCCGGCGATCTCAGCCAGCGGAACGAAGATCCATATCGGAAACGCATTTGTTGTGCTTTCCGCATATCTTCTCGGCGGCGTTTACGGTGGACTTTCCGGTGCTGTTGGCTTATCCATTGCTGATATCGTTGGCGGCTATGCGGCATCTGCACCGAGAACTTTTATCACAAAGCTTGTGATCGGTCTCATCGTAGGCTTCGTTGCCCACAGGATCGCAAAGCTTTCCGATGAACATGACCATGCCTATGTGATCCGCTGGTCTGCGATCGCGGCTGTCTGTGGTCTCGGTTTTAACTGCTTCTTTGAGCCGGCATTAAAGTATGTATGGTATACCTTATTATTCCCGAACGCTGATAAAGCAGCATCTGCGATCAAAGCGCTGATAGCGATCACAACGTACACCACGATCATCAACGCGGTGATCAACTCCGTGATTGCAGTCGTCCTTTATGCGGCGCTTCGCCCGGCGTTAAAACGAGCTGGTTTTTTAGCTGCTCAGTAGGTCTGCACACTTGTTGCGCTGACCGTAAAAAAAGAATAGGCTGGAAGTCAAAAATCCCATCGACGCAGTCGATTTGGGATGGATTTTAAAACTAAGAAAAATAAATTCTGCAGTGTAACATAGATGTTGCTGTATCGCATGTGGACAATAAAAAATTCTACTTGTGAGCAGCAAATATACTGCGGAAGCAGGAAGATTGGAAGATAAATTCATGCAGAAGAAAATTGCTGTGATCAATGATCTTTCAGGTTATGGCCGCTGTTCATTAACAGTGGCTATTCCTGTTTTATCCGCGATGGGTCATCAGTGCTGTCCGATACCGACGGCGATCCTTTCAAACCATACGGAATTTCCGGTTTACTTTTTCGATGACTATACGGAAAAAATGACCACGTATACGGACAAATGGAAAGAACTTGGACTTTCCTTTGACGCGATCGCAACGGGATTTCTTGGGTCGGAGGCCCAGATCGGGATCGTCATGGAGATCGTTCAGAAATTAAAGGCAGAGAAAACGTTTGTTGTTGTGGATCCGGTGATGGGAGACCATGGACATGCCTATGAGACTTATACACCGGAGATGTGCGAGCAGATGAAGGAACTTGTCTGCATGGCGGATGTTGTTCTTCCGAATGTGACGGAGTGCTGTATCCTCACGGATACTCCATACAGGGAGGAAAACTGGACGAGAAAAGAACTCTTAAATATGGCGATGATGCTGCGGCTCATGGGCGCGAAATCTGTGGTCATCACAGGAGTGCGGGAGGGAAGCTGCTACACCAATGTGGTTCTGGAGCAGGGACAGTACGATGCAAAATTTATCCGGACAAGGTCCTCCGGTGGAGAGCGTCCGGGAACCGGAGATGTATTTTCCTCTGTTGTGGCGGGCGCGTTATTAAACGGGAAGTCCCTCCCGGAGGCGGTGAGCCAGGCAGCAGGATTCGTAAAAGAGTGCATAAAAGTCTCCGATGAGGAGCAGATCCCTCACGCGAACGGTGTTTGTTTTGAGAAGATTCTTGGTAAACTGATAAAAAAGTAGGAGAAATCCCCTTCCTTTTCTCAGCAAAATATGATATATTTTTACCAAAGCGTGTTTTTACACGGCAATAAGGAGAAAAGCTCATGTTAGATTTAAGATTTGTAAGAGAAAATCCGGAAATCGTAAAGCAGAATATCCGGAATAAATTCCAGGACGCGAAGCTTCCGTTAGTAGACGAAGTGATCGAACTGGACGAGGAGAACAGAAAAGTAAAGAAGGAGGCTGATGACCTCCGCGCGAGCAGAAATAAGATCTCCAAGCAGATCGGTGCATTGATGGGACAGGGCAAGAAGGAAGAAGCTGAGGAAGTTAAGAAACAGGTTACAGCAGCTTCCGACCACCTTGCTGAGCTGGAGGAGAAAGAAAAAGATCTCGAGGAGCGCATCAAGAAGATCATGATGACGATCCCGAATATCATCGACCCGTCCGTACCGATCGGCAAAGATGACAGCGAGAACGTAGAAGTTCAGAAGTACGGTGATCCGGTCGTTCCGGATTTTGAGATCCCGTACCACACAGAGATCATGGAGAAATTTAACGGCATCGATCTTGATTCCGCAAGAAGAGTTGCCGGCAATGGTTTCTACTATTTAATGGGTGATATCGCGAGACTTCACTCTGCAGTGATCGCATACGCGCGAGATTTCATGATCGACCGTGGATTCACGTACTGTGTACCGCCGTTTATGATCCGCAGTGATGTTGTTACAGGTGTTATGAGCTTCGCTGAGATGGACGCTATGATGTACAAGATCGAGGGTGAGGATCTCTACCTGATCGGTACAAGTGAGCACTCCATGATCGGTAAATTCATCGACCAGATCATTCCGGAAGAGGAACTTCCGAAGACCTTAACAAGCTATTCTCCGTGCTTCCGTAAGGAGAAGGGTGCGCACGGCATCGAGGAGCGCGGCGTATACCGTATCCACCAGTTTGAGAAGCAGGAGATGATCGTTGTCTGCAAGCCGGAAGAATCCAAGATGTGGTTCGACAAGTTATGGCAGAACACGGTAGATCTGTTCCGTTCCATGGATATCCCGGTTCGTACCTTAGAGTGCTGCTCCGGTGACCTTGCTGACCTGAAGGTTAAATCTGTTGACGTTGAGGCCTGGTCTCCGAGACAGAAGAAGTACTTTGAGGTAGGAAGCTGCTCCAACCTTGGTGACGCTCAGGCAAGACGTTTAAGAATCCGTGTAAACGGACCGGATGGAAAGAAATATTTCGCACATACCTTAAATAACACAGTTGTAGCCCCGCCGAGAATGTTAATCGCTTTCCTTGAGAACAACTTACAGGCAGACGGTTCTGTAAGAATTCCGGAAGTATTAAGACCGTATATGGGCGGAAAGACAGAGATCAAATAAATAAGGATTTGTAAAGCTGTGGCGATTCATATTGTCACAGCTTTTTCAGTTGCAGGACAGATCCGGAAACTGACAGAATAACCGGGATTTTTGTCACGCAGAGCATATTACGAAGGAGATGAGATCCATGCCGGCAGCATTTGCGCATGATCTATACGGGAGAAAAGTATATATGGAGGCTGATCCGGTCATTAAACGGATCATAAAGAAGGAGCGGTACTGCTTCCTTTTAGGGGTCCACGGGCCGGATATCCTGTTCTTTTACAAGGCACTTGGAAAAAACAAGGTAAACCAGAAAGGCGTGCGGATGCACGGCGAACCTGCTGCAAAGCTCATGGAACGTGGCCGGATGCTGGTACGAGAGGCCGAGACAAAGGACGAGAGAGACGAGATGATCGCGTATCTCATGGGTGTCGCCTGCCATTTCAGCCTCGACAACCGCGTCCACGCTTACGTGAATGCAGAGGAGAAACGGACCGGGATCACCCACGCGGAGATCGAGACGGAACTGGAGCGAAGACTTTTGGAGCGGGAACATATGCGCCCGCTGCACTCGAACCTCACCTGTCATTTAAAGATCACAGCCCAGACCGTGCGGGCCTCATCGAGGCTTTTCGATGAAGATCCCATCAAGGTGGCAAAGGCGATCATGAGTTTTCGGACCATGAACCGTCTGTTTATCAACTCGAGTGAGAGGACGAAAAGGCTCTGCTGCTTCCTCCTGCGTTTTACAGGAAGCTATGGGGTCATTCACGGCATGTTTATGAGGAAACAGCCAACGCCGGGCTGTGAGGCCATCACAGACCACCTGGAGCGTGAATTTAATGAGGCAGTCCCTAAAGGAGCAGAACTTTTAAGCGATCTGCTTACATACCTGAGAGGAAAAGGACCGATGCCGGAAATCTTTCAGGGGAATTTTAACGGAGAATAGAGATGTGCGGCAGAATCTGAAGGCAGATTGCATGTCAGCCGGAAAGGCTGGTAAGGCTGCACAGAATTGAAGAAACAGGACATAAAGGAGAACAACATGCAGGGAAAGATCTATGGAATCGGAGTGGGACCGGGGGACCCGGAACTCATGACATTAAAGGCAGCGCGCCTGCTCCGGGAGGCGGATGTGATCGCGATTCCTGGAAAAGAAAAGGAGACATGTACCGCATATCAGATCGCTCTGGGGGCGGTCCCTGAGATCGATGAAAAGGAGATCATCCCTGTGGTATTCCCGATGACGAAGAACGAGTCGGTGCTGAAGGAGAGCCATGAGGCGGCGGTGAAGAGCCTGTCAGCCCTCATGGATCAGGGAAAGACCGTGGCGTTTTTGACACTGGGGGATGTGACGGTCTATTCCACATATGGCTATGTCCATAAAAAGCTTCTGGCTCTGGGATACGAGTCTGTCCTGATTAACGGAGTCCCGTCTTTCTGCGCGGCGGCGGCAAAGCTCGGGATCTCTCTGGGGGAGAAGGCGGAGTCCATCCATATCCTGCCGGGCTCCTATCCGGTGAAGGATGGGCTGAAGCTTTCAGGGACAAAGATCTTGATGAAATCCGGGAAAAAGATCGCGGATGTGAAGCGGGAGCTTCTTCTCACGGAGTGTCCTGCCTGGATGGTGGAAAATTGTGGGATGGAGGGTGAGCGGCTGATACGGAGTGCCGCGGATATCCCGGAGGACGCGGGATATTATTCCCTTATTATCGCAAAAGACAGGGAGGAACGGTAAAGGATGGGAGCAATAAAACGCCGGACGGTCCGGATCGGAACGCGAAAGAGCAGGCTGGCGCTTGTGCAGACAAACATGGTGGCGGAGGCAATCGAGGCCGCATGCCCGGAGGTAAAATGTGAGTTGGTTCCCCTGATGACAAAGGGCGATAAGATCTTAAAGACCTCTCTTGTTGCTTTTGGAGGAAAAGGGGCCTTTGTGGAGGAGTTTGAGCAGTCCATTTTAAACGGGGATATTGATCTAGCGGTCCACAGCGCGAAGGACATGCCGATGGATCTGAGCGACGGGCTCTGTATCGGTGCCGTCTTAAAGCGGGAAGATCCGAGGGATGTCTTTGTGACGGTAAAGGGTCGTACTCCGGAGCGGAGTCCCAGGATCATCGGAACGGGAAGTCCGAGACGTCAGGTGCAGATCATGGAGCACGGGGATGTGGAATGCCGCCTGCTCCGCGGAAACGTTGATACGAGACTGGAAAAGCTGTATCAGGGAGAGTACGATGGGATCATTCTGGCTGCGGCTGGTCTTAATCGTCTGGGTCTTTTTAATGATCCGAGATTTTCCTTTGAGTTTCTGGAACCGGAAATGTTTATCCCGGCAGGAGGTCAGGGGATCATCGCAGTGGAAGCGAAAAAGGGCAGTGAGGTATTAAAGATCCTCAAAAAACTGAATGATAAAGAAGCGGAGCGGGCATTGTTCGCGGAGAGAAAAGTGCTGCGCCTTTTAGGTGCAGGCTGTACCGCAGCGGTAGGCGTGTACGCGAAGGAAGAGAATGGAACATTTTGGATGGGACTCATGCGGGAGACAAAAAATGGACTCATCCGCAGGAAGATCTCCGGAGCGCCGGAGGATTCCATGAAACTCGCGGAGCTTCTCGTAAAGAAGGGGACCGAAGGGGAGCTTCCGGCAGGGAAAGCTTATCTTGTGGGAGCAGGCCCCGGAAACGGCGGACTTATCACGGTAAAAGGACAGCAGATCTTAAAGGCTGCGGAGGTCCTTGTCTACGACCGTCTTGGCTCCGAGGAACTGCTGACTCTGGTGCCGGAGGACTGTGAGCGGATCTATGTTGGAAAAGAGGCCGGGCACCACATCAAAAAGCAGTCGGAGATCAACCGGATCCTGGTGGAGAAGGCACTGGAAGGAAAGCGCGTCATCCGGTTAAAGGGTGGAGATCCCTTTGTGTTCGGGCGCGGCGGAGAGGAGATCCAGGCGCTCACAGAAGCAGGAATCCCCTATGAAGTGATCCCCGGCGTTACCTCAGCCATCGGGGCACTGGAGGCAGCTGGAATCCCTGTCACCCACCGGAATATCGCGAGAGATTTCCATGTCTTTACGGGACATATCTCCCACGAAGGCGGTGAGGGACTCTCCGGGGATTACAGCCTGTACGCGAAGCTTCCGGGAACCCTGATCTTCCTTATGGGACTCTCGAACCTTGAGGAGATCGTGAAACGTCTCATAGATGGCGGAAAAGACGGGGAGACGCCTGCAGCCGTTGTGACGGACGGAACACTGTCCCGAATGCGCGTTGTCCGGGCATCCTTAAAGGATCTGCCTGAGGCTGTAAGAAAAGCGGGACTTACGCCTCCCGGAATCATCGCTGTGGGTGAGGTCTGTGCCTTCCACTTTACATCTATGGTGCCGGGCGTGCTTACCGGAATCACGGTGGGAGTCACCGGAACAGAGGCCGTTAGAGGACGGATCATAAGCCGCCTGTCCGATGAGGGTGCGAAGACGGTCCGCGCGGGGGAATCCCTTGTGGTACGGGAGTCCATGGAACGGCTGGATCAGGCGTTTGCGGACCTTTCCCGTTACAGATGGGTGATTTTTACGAGCCGGAATGCAGTCCGGATCTTCTTTGACCGGATGCGAGAGAGACGTGTGGATCTCAGAAAACTCGGCTCACTTAAGTTTGCTGCCGTCGGGCGCGGAACAGGAGAGTATCTGGAGAGTGTCGGAATCACGCCGGACTTTATCCCGGAGGAATACACGACGAAAGCGCTGGCGGATGGACTTGTCAAATACCTGAAGGAGAATGGAGAGACTTCTGGGGCAAAAACTGCTGCCGCCAATGTAGCCTACAGCATTTCCAGTTCAGAAAATGTCTGTCCGTGTGCAGAGGCAGAAAAATTTCTGATCCCGCGGGCAAAGCAGGGCTCGAAGGTCCTCACGGAGACACTGGCGGAACAGGGATATGCGTTTGAGGATATTCCAATCTATGATATCCTGGTGGAGCAGACGGAGCTTGCGAGACTTAAAACTGCCGACTATATCACGTTTGAGAGCGGCTCCGGCGTCCGAGGATTCTTCGCGGGACGTGAGGCGGAAGCGGCATCTCTGTTTGAGACGGTGAGACCAGTCTGCATCGGAAAGGTGACAGCGGCAGTCCTTGCGGAATACGGAGTGAAGAATGCCCTGACAGCTTCCGACTATACAGCGGACGGAATTTTAGAGGTGCTGCTGGCGGACAGAAACGAGATCGCGAGGTAAACATGGATACCTTTGTATACAAAGACCATAAAAAGTTAAGATGCGGATACACCACAGGAACCTGCGCGGCTCTGGCGGCTCAGGGGGCGGTGCGATTTCTGCTCACAGGATCCTGGAAGGAGACGGAGGAGATCATGACCCCGAAGGGGATTCCGGTGTGCGTATCGCTGGAAGAGAAAACTTCCGGGGATAGTTGGGCGGAGTGCGCGGTCAGGAAGGACGCAGGGGACGATTATGATGTGACGAACGGGATCCTGGTGTATGCGCGGGCGGAGTTTGTGAAAGATAAAAACTTTTATGAAAAGGTTCAGATGTCACATCTGGAAAGTTCCGGGTTCGGAGCTGCAGGAGAAAAACCTGGTCTGAGTCCAGAAAACCAGAAACAGCAGAAAAAAGCGAATGCCGCTCATCAGAAAGAGGCACTTCCTGAGTCGCTTGTCAGAATCGACGGCGGCATCGGCATCGGTCGCATCACAAAATCCGGTCTGGATCAGCCAGTAGGCGCTGCAGCGATCAATTCTGTGCCGCGTAAGATGATCCAGGACGCTGTCTACGAGCTTTTGGAGGAAGCCGGAGAGCTTCGCCTGGTATCGATCACAATATCGGTTCCTGCAGGCGTAGAAGCCGCGAAGAAGACCTTCAACCCGGTTCTGGGAATCGAGGGCGGGATCTCCGTTCTCGGGACCAGCGGGATTGTGGAGCCCATGAGTGAGGAAGCGCTTGTCGAGACGATCCGCACCCATCTAAATGTCTTAAAGGCAGAGGGCAGAAAATGGGTGATCGCAGTGCCTGGAAATATGGGCGCGGGATTTTTAGAGAGGTATCTCGTAGAACATGGTAAATTCTGTACCGATGCTCATCAAGGGAGTAACGCGGCGGACACGGATGCTGCTGTTGAGGCAGAACAGATGGCTTATGGAGAATTATCAACGGGAACAGAACCATCACTTCTGGAAGGATTTATGAATTCCCTCGTCACCATGAGCAACTTCGTCGGCAAGACCATTGACCTTGCCGCGGAACTGGGCTTTTCCGGTATCCTGATCGCCGGTCACATGGGAAAACTCGTGAAGATCGGAAACGGGATCATGAACACCCACTCCAGGGAGGCGGATGGTCGCATGGACACGATGCTGTCCTGCGCGTTATCTGCCGGAACCGAGGACCTGGAACTCCTTAGAAAGATCCAGAGATCCAACACGACGGATGAGGCGATGGATCACTTAAAACAGGCGGGAATCATAGAGGACACGATAAACGTATTCTTAAAGCGTGCCGATTGGCACCTTACCCATCGATCCAGGGACGAGGTGAGGACGGGAATGATCGTCTTCGGGACAAAGGGGGAGTATCTGGGAGAGACGGAAGGCGCGGACGCGATTCTGCGGTCAGCGTTGAAAGAGCTGGATCAATAAGCTTCCACTTAGCGCTGAAAGAACTGAAACAATAAGTTTTGGAACAACGCATGAAAGTTACGGTCTCTGATCATTCATCGAAATTAAAGGAAACACTATGGAAAACAGGCAGAAAAATTACGGGAGCGTCCATGACACAAAGGCATCCATGATGTATAACCGCTTCCTGAAACAATACAACGAGTGGCTTTCCGGCGGACCGATCCCGGATACCGG
Source organism: Pilosibacter fragilis (assembly GCF_032490495.1). Lineage (NCBI taxonomy): Bacteria > Bacillati > Bacillota > Clostridia > Eubacteriales > Clostridiaceae > Pilosibacter > Pilosibacter fragilis. The sequence goes on from NZ_JAVYJB010000007.1 coordinate 135,347, forward strand.
AAATCAGGATATAAAGTATTTTCTGGGCCAGCAGCGGAAGCGGTTGGAAAAACGCGGACTTCACAGAGATTCATCCATAGAACTTCGGGGTCTTCTGGCCTCAGCCGGCGCGATCCCGCCGAAGGTCGGAAAGAAATATACGAATGTGATAGAATTCCGCACGGCGCAGAGAAATACGACATATTCCAGGGGTGGACGGATCATCGGAAAATTCCGGAAGAAAGAGATCTTATACCAGACGATCACCTTCGCGAATGAGGCGACGGTAGACGGAACGGAGCCATGTACCTGCCCGTCCTGCGGAGCGGTGAGCCAGATCAAGGCGCTGTTTGAAGGCTGCCCATACTGCCACACAAGATTTCTGATGCAGGATCTGTATCCGAAGGTCGCGAATTTTTATTCCATTGAAGACCTCAGCTATTCCACGGAAGAGATCAAGAGAACATTAACTCCCTGGTGCGGCGGAGGGGCAGTCATCTTCACGGTGTTCATGCTGTCATACCTGGCATGGGAGAGGGCAAAGACCGGTGATCCTCTGACACTATATTCCATGATCTGCCCGCTGATCGGGTGTCCAGTGATCGGAGCCTTCGGCGGATATATGCTGTTTGCCTTAAAAACACTTGGGTATACTTTCTGGCGGGCGATGCAGAGCCTTGGACTTCTGTTTGCCACTTCTGGCAGCAAAAACAGGCTGATCCGGTTCATGAAGAATTACGAGCCGGATTTTGGCTATGAAAACTTTGCAAACCAGGTCATTGCTCTGGCAAAAAATATTATCTTTTCCGAGCCGGGAGAGGACCTTTCTATTATCCGCGGTCCCTGGGATGGGGAAAGTTTCCAGAACATCACGGACATTGTATACAGGGGAGCTATGTCGGTGGGGAACTGCTGGCAGGAAGGCCCGTATGTGTATGCGGATATCGATCTGTACTTCTGCGATACATATGACAGGGGAAGTTCGATGAAGGAGAAAAACGACAGGATCCGGATGATCGTCGGAAAGAATATCCAGATCCCGCAGGACCCGGGATACTCGATCCATCAGGTCTCCTGTGAAAGCTGCGGGGCAAGCTTTGACGCGATGAAGATCCGTCACTGCCCGTACTGCAAGCGGGAGTATGACATGAGAGACCATGCATGGACGGTCATGAAGATTCGAAAAACAGGAGGAAAACCATCATGATACATTTTGTGGGAGCCGGAAGCGGAGCGCCGGACTTGATCACGGTCCGGGGACAGAAATTCCTTCGGGAGGCGGACGTGGTGATCTATGCGGGATCCCTTGTGAATCCGGAGCTTTTAAAGGAGACGAAGCCGGGGTGTGAGATCTTAAACAGTGCCTACATGACTCTTGACGAGGTGATCCGTGCCATGGAGAAAGCGGAGCGTGAGGGAAAAATGATGGTGCGGCTTCACACCGGTGATCCGGCGATCTACGGCGCGATCCGGGAGCAGATGGACCGGCTGGATGAGAAAAAGATTGCTTACGATGTATGCCCGGGGGTCAGCTCCTTCTGCGGCGCTGCATCGAGTCTCCATGCGGAACTCACGCTGCCTGGCGTGTCCCAGTCCGTGATCATCACGAGAATGGCGGGGCGGACCGGAGTCCCGGAGCGGGAGAGTTTCCGTTCCTTGGCGGCTCACCATGCGACCATGGCGGTGTTCTTAAGCACGGGACTGTTGTCACAGATGGAAAAGGAACTTGCGGAAGCCGGATATGAGTCGGACACGCCGGCGGTGATCATCTACAAGGCGACATGGCCGGAGGAGAAGATCGTCCGCTGCACCGTCTCTACGCTGGCGAAGTCCGCAGAGGAGAACGGAATTAAGAAGACGGCAATGATCTTTATCGGTGATGTATTCGGCACGAGAGAGGCAAACGGTTACGAGGAGTCAAGACTCTATGCGCCGGACTTCTCCACGGAATTCAGAAAGGGGACGGACATATGAAGAAGCTGACAGTGGTCGGCATGGGACCTGGAGAATATGAATCCATGACGCTCCGTGCCGTAAAGGCGCTTAACACCTGCGATGTGATCGTGGGATACACGGTCTATGTGGATCTCGCGAAGCCGTACTTTCCAGATAAGGAATTTCTGACGACCCCCATGAAACGGGAGATCGAGCGCTGCGAGATGGCTTTTGCGGAGGCGGAAAAAGGAAGATCTGTCGTGATGATCTGCAGCGGGGACGCAGGAATCTACGGAATGGCGGGACCGATCCTGGAACTGGGGGAAAAGTACCCGGAGGTGGAGATCGAGGTGATCCCGGGGATCACGGCGGCTCTCTCCGGCGGCGCTGTCCTCGGGGCACCGCTGATGCATGATTTTGCGGTGATCAGCTTAAGTGATCTTTTAACACCCTGGGAGACCATTGAGAATCGCCTGGACGCGGCGGCGAAGACTGATTTTTCCATCTGCCTCTATAATCCGTCCAGCAGGAAGCGGGCGGACTATTTAAAGCGTGCGTGTGAGATCTTTTTACGGTACAAGAGCTCGAATACCGTCTGCGGCATTGTAAAGAACATCGGAAGAGACGGGGAGACGAAGAAGGTCATGACGTTAGCGGAATTGAAAGATTACGAGGCGGACATGTTCACCACCGTGTTTATTGGAAACAGCCGGACCGAAAAGTCCGTCCTTGGCGGACAGAACTGGATGGTCACACCGAGAGGATACCGGATATGAAGATAGCGGAAGGGAAAATTGCGGTTTTTGCGGGGACAACGGAAGGACGGGTTCTGGCATCCCGCCTTGCCGGAAGTCAGGTAGCGGCTGATGTGTTTGTTGCGACGGAATATGGAAAAGAGGAGATCCCGAAGGCTGAGAATCTTCAGGTCCATGACGGGCGTGTCGATGAGATCCAGATGGAGAAACTGTTTCAGGAAAAGAAGTATGACTTGATCCTTGATGCAACCCATCCTTTTGCGGTGGTGGTCACGGCAAATATCAGGGAGGCGGCAGAAAAGACAGGGACCCCGCTTTTAAGGATCCTGCGGGATAAAAACGGTGAGAGAACAAATGTTTTCACTGCTGAAAACGGACCCCGTACTTTTGAAGATGACAACCAGAAGAAAAAGAACACAAAAGCAGATATGGAAATGCCCGGAGAAAGTGCTTGGACAGAAACGGAAGGCATTTCAGACGGTTCAGACTGCCGGATCATCACGGTGGAGAATATTCAGTCGGCAGTGGACTTTTTAAAGACCACGGAAGGTCCGGTATTCGTCACGACGGGAAGTAAGGAGCTCTCCGCATTTTTAGCTCTCCCGGACTGGGAGACGAGAATCTACGCGAGAGTTCTTTCCATGCCGGAGGTGGTAAAGACCTGCGCCGATATGGGCTTTTACGGCAGCCATCTGATCGCAATGCAGGGACCCTTTGCGGAAGACTTAAATGTTGCAATGATGAAAGCGGTCCATGCGAAGTGGATGGTGACGAAGGAGTCCGGAAAGGCGGGCGGATTCGAGGAAAAGGTCAGCGCGGCGAAAAAAGCAGGTGTCGGTCTTGTCGTGATCGGAAGACCGGTGGAAGAAGGAATCTCGTTAGAAGAAGGAATTGCTTATCTGGAGGAGCATTTTGCTCTGGGAAGGTCAGTTAAAAATTCCGGGAAACGCCAGGTATTCCTTATCGGCACAGGACCCGGAAGCGAATCCTATCTAACCGGTGAGGCAAAAAAACGCCTCGATAAATGTGATCTGATCGTCGGCGCAAGCCGCTGTGTGAGACAGCTGGAAAGTTTCCACAAACCTGTTTTTGAGGCATACCAGCCGGAAAAAATTGCGGACTATCTGGATGCCCACCCGGAGGTACAGGTGATCTGTGGAGCCATGTCCGGTGATACCGGATTTTACAGCGCAGCGGAAAAACTCGGTGCAGTGCTGGAACGCCGCGGAAACTATACCGTGGAAGTAATTCCGGGGATCTCTTCCGTTGGATATTTTTTCGCGAAGATCCGGCGTCCCTGGGATCACGCGAAACTCTTCAGCATGCACGGGCAGGCGGCAAATTTTGCCTCAGAGTTAAAGCGCTCTGGCAGTGCCTTTGTCTTAGGAGGCGGAGCGGATTTTTATGAAAAGATCTGCGGACAGCTCATCGATCTTGGGATGCAGGAGACAAAGCTCTTTGCCGGGGAAAACCTGACACTTGAAGACGAACAGATCTTCACCTCCACTCCAGAGGAAATAAAGGGCAGGAAAGCACCTTCACTGGCCGTCCTCTATGCGGAATGGACCGGGCCCCGAAGACCTTTATCCCACGGTATTGCCGATGAGGCGTTCACCCGCGGGAAGGTTCCGATGACGAAGATGGAAGTCCGCACCGTGTCCGTGGCAAAGCTGGAACTCACGGAACACTCAGTCCTCTACGATGTGGGGGCGGGGACAGGATCTGTCTCTGTGGAGTGTGCAGGCCTTTCTGATTCGGTGAAAGTCTACGCTATCGAGAAGAATCCGGAGGCCGTGGAGCTTCTCTATGAAAACCGGAAAAAATTCGCCCTCACAAATGTGAAGATCATAGCGGGAACAGCGCCGGAGGCGTTAGAAGATCTTCCGGCGCCAACCCATGTCTTCATTGGCGGAAGCGGAGGACAGATGGAAGAGGTTATCGCATTATGCCTTAAGAAAAATCCTAAAACACGATTTGTTGTAAACCTCATCACTCCTGAGTCTCTGGCAGCAGTCCTTGAGGCCGCAAAGACTCTCCCGGTGACAGAACCGGATCTTGTGACGCTGACTGCCGCGAGGTCTAAAAAAGTCGGCTCCAGTCATCTGATGATGGGGCAGAATCCGGTGTGGATCGTGACGTTTGAGGGAAAAATCTGTGTCAGCAGAATGTAGCGATTATGAAGGAGTGGAAAATATGGATAAGGGTCGAATGAAGTGTTGGGATCAGGATTCTCAGGCAGTTTCCGTCCACCTTCCCCGGATCATGATCGCGGCAGAAAAGAGCGGCGGGGGGAAGACGTTGTTTACCTGTGCACTGCTTTCGCTTTTGAAGGAGAGGGTCCAGGCGGTGCGGGCGATTAAGTGCGGGCCGGATTATATCGATCCGATGTTTCACCGGACGGTGCTGGAGATCCCGTCGAGAAATCTGGACAGCTTTTTTGCGGACGGGGATACGCTGAGATATCTGCTCGGCAGGGAAGTCCTCGAAATGAAGAAAATTCCGGAAAGCCGGATCGCTGTACTGGAGGGCGTCATGGGCTTTTATGACGGGCTTGGCGGTGTCTCGGAGCGGTCCAGTGCCTGGGAGGTGGCGGACCTTACGGATACGCCGGTGATCCTTCTGGTGGATATGAAGGGGCGGAGTCTTTCGGCATTGGCGTCGATCAAGGGATTTCTTGATTATAAGGAGAAGAGCCATGTGACAGGGGTAGTCTTTAACCGGCTGTCACCGATGCTGTATCCGGGATTAAAGGAGCGGGCAGAGCGGGAGCTTGGAATCCGGGTATTCGGGTATGTGCCGGAGTTAAAGGATCTGACTCTGAAATCCCGCCATCTGGGGCTTGTGATGCCAGAGGAGATTTTGGGGATCCGGGAGCGGCTGGATCTGATCAAAGAAAAGGTTCGAGTGGGAATCAATCTGGATGGGATTATTGAGGAGGCTGGGAGAGCGGCAGAGATAGAAGTGAAATTGCCAGGAGCTGTAAGGCAGTTTTGTAATGTGGATTGCGGGACAGGTATTAAGAAAACAGTAGTTGCAGTCGCCAAAGATGAAGCTTTTTGCTTTTATTACGAGGATAATCTGGATATTCTGAGAAAACTTGGAGCGGAAATACAGTATTTTTCCCCGATCCACGACAGAAACCTTCCGGAGGGAACCTGCGCAGTCTATCTTGGCGGCGGTTATCCGGAGCTTCACGCGAAAGCACTTTCAGGAAATATCAGTATGCGGAATGCGATCCGTCAGGCGATGATGGAAGAGGTGCCGTGTATCGCGGAGTGCGGCGGATATCTGTACCTGAAGGATTCGATCGTGGATCCAGACGGCGTGGAATGGCCAATGGCAGGTGTGCTGCCGGGCAGCAGCCGTGACACGGGGAAGCTTGGGAGATTTGGGTATATTACTGTTACCTCAAAGAAAGAGGGACTGTTAGGACCTGCGGGAATTGAATTCCGCGCCCATGAGTTCCACCACTGGGATTCGGAGGAGAACGGGACGGATTTCGCAGCAAAAAAGCCGGTGGGAACACGGGGCTGGGACTGCGGATATACAACGGAGAGCTTTTATGCAGGCTTCCCGCACTTGTATTTTTACAGTAATGTGAAAATTGCTGAGAATTTTATTAAATGTGCAGAAACGTGGAAAAAGAAAAATCTAGTAGTGAAATGAAATATGACAGCAGAATGAAAATAAATATGACAGAAAAAACTTCAGTAGAAAAGACCTGGAAAGCATATCTGAATAAGATTGAACCGGCAGATCGAACTGCCATGGAGCTTGCGAAAAAGCGTTGGAATTCTGTGGCAAAACCCATCGGAAGTCTCGGAATTCTGGAGGAGGATATTATAAAGATCGCGGGGATCCGCGGGAACGCATCGGGAATGAAACTGGACCGGTCCGCACTGGCAGTCATGTGCGCGGATCATGGTGTCGTTGCGGAAGGGGTTTCCCAGACAGGTAAAGATGTGACGAGGATCGTTGCGGAAAACTTCACGAAAGGCGAGACATCCACCTCCAAGATGTGCCGGATCTCTGGAACTGACCTCTATCCGGTGGATATGGGAATGGATTGTGAGCCGACCGGGCAGAAAGAGCCTGACATGCACCGGATTTTGGACCGGAAAGTGGCAAGAGGATCCGGAAATATCGCGAGGGAACCGGCGATGAGCAGAACCGGGTGTCTTCAGGCACTTCTTTCCGGCATAGATCTCGCATTCCGGTTGAAAGAGATGGGATACGAAATTCTTGCCGCCGGGGAGATGGGAATCGGAAATACGACTCCTGCTGCCGCCATGAGCGCAGTGCTCACGGGGCTCTCACCTGAAGAGGCGACCGGCCGGGGCGCCGGACTCTCTGACGCGGGACTTGAGAAGAAAAAAAAGGCAGTGGAGATGGCAGTTTCCCGTTTCTATGAGAAATATCCGGAATACCGGAATGGAACAAAAGAACAATATGAGAGTGGAGAGCTGTCCGCTGTGACGGTGCTTGCAGAGCTTGGCGGTTTCGATCTCGCTGGAATGACGGGGCTATTCCTCGGCGGAGCGGCGGCAAAGATCCCGGTTTTGATGGATGGATTCCTCTCCACCGTCTCTGGCCTTATGGCGGTTCTCATCAGGAAAGAGGCGAAGGACTATATGCTCGCGTCCCATATCTCCACAGAACCGGCCGGGGCGGCGATCCTTCAGATGCTGGATCTTCCGGCACCTCTTAACATGGGAATGCATCTCGGCGAGGGAAGCGGGGCGGTTGCCATGATCCCGCTTCTCAGGATGGGTGCAAAGGTATATGAGGAGATGAGCACATTTTCTGATATCTCTGTGGAACAGTACGTGGACTATCAGGAGAAAGGAGAGCGGCCATGAGGGCGGCAATTATCGCTTTTTCCATGTATTCCAGGATCCCGATGCCGATGTTCGAATGGAAAGAGGAGGACATGAAATATGCCATGTGTTTCTTCCCGGCCATCGGCATGGTGATCGGGGCAGTATTTTACGGGATGTTCCTGCTGCTCTCATGGCTTCTTCCGGGAAGCTTTCTGGCAGCGGGAATCCTTCTCGCAGTTCCGATCTTCATAACAGGCGGAATCCACATGGATGGATTTATGGATACGTGTGATGCAAGGGCGTCCTACGGAGACAGGGAGAAGAAACTCGCGATCTTAAAGGATACCCACACGGGGGCGTTCGCTGTGATCTTTGGCGCACTGTATCTGATCCTTTATGCGGCGGCGTGTATGGAGCTTGACCGGGAGACGGCGGTGCTTGTCTCGATCGGTTTTGTGATTTCAAGATCCTTAAGCGGACTCTCCACGGTGACATTCCCGGAGGCGAGAAAACATGGGATGCTGGCAGATTTTATGAAGGACGCGAAAAAGAAGACGGTGGCGGTCTGGATGGTCATCCTGTTCCTTGCGGCAGCAGTTCTGGAACTTTTTCTGGGTGGCAGAATTGGGGGAATCATTCTATCAGCATCGATCCTGATCTTTTTCTACTACCGGCATATGGCAGTGAAGGAGTTCGGTGGGGTCACGGGAGATCTGGCGGGATTTTTCCTGCAGATCTGTGAGCTTGGGATCCTCCTTGCGACCGTGATCGGGAAGGCGGTGATCGGATGAAACTTTTCATGATCCGGCATGGGGCAACGGCCGGGAATCTGGAAAAACGGTATGTGGGCCGGACTGATGAGGGACTGACGGAACAGGCAGTGTCGGATCTGAAGGAAGAAGCACTGAAGCTTCGGGAGATTTCAGGAAACGTGGCAGCGATCATCACAAGCCCGATGAAGCGGTGTCTTGAGACGGCAGAAATTCTGTTCCCGGAGAAGCTATATGAACATGTTCCGAGAATCCAGAAAGCCGGACTCTCCGAGTGTGATTTTGGAACCTTTGAGTATAAGAATTATCTGGAACTTTCCGGGGATGCGGAGTATCAGCATTTTATCGACACGCTGGGGAGAGAGGGATTTCCCGGCGGGGAGACCACGGAGGCGTTTAAAGCCCGGACAGTGGAGGCATTTCAGGAAGTATGGAAGGAAATTTCTTCTCAGACTGAACAGGGGGCTGACCGGACACTCGTTTTTGTCGTTCATGGAGGAACGATCATGGCAGTCATGGAGGCGTTTTCGGAGGAAAAGAAAAGTTACTATGATTGGCAGGTTGGGAACGGGGAAGGCGTTTTGGGAAAAATGGATGCGTCAGATGGACAGATCCGCAACGCGCGGATCATTAAAGCTAAATAACCGATAACGAAACGTGTAAAGGAAAAGATGAAGGGAGAACAAAAACATGATACTTTTATTATCTGTATGCAGCATCGGATTTCTGATCTACGGTGCGCTGGTTGTAAGCGGCATCTACACGCCGATCAGCTCAAAGATCCTTGTGGAGGACGAAGAGCGGGCAAAATGGTGCCACACAGAGGGAGTCACAAAGATGCTCTGGGGGCTGGATCTGGCATTCTTTGTCATGTACCGATGCAGCGTATTTCCGGCAGTTTTATGGCTGGCGGCATTTCTTGTACTGACGGTGGTTATTATCATCATGGCATATAAGAATAACGGAAAATATTTGAAATAGAGGTTGTGATGATTCCTGAATTTTTTGTCTGCGGGAGAAAAGAACGACAGGCTCACATGCGTATGGAAATATAGTTTCGTTTGTGCAGCTGAAAACAGGAAAATTACGGCAGGTAAGGAAGAATTTACATGATAGACAGAATGGAACTTCTGGCGGTGATCGCGCTTGGCTTTCTGATGGATCAGGTCCTTGGCGATCCGCACTGGCTGTATCACCCGGTGCGGCTGATCGGGGCATATATCAGTTTTCTGGAAAAAGGAATACGGAAGATCTTCGGAGACGGGGAACGGGCGCTGCTTGCGGGCGGCGTCGTACTTGTTCTTTTTGTGACGGGGACGACGGCGGTCATATCCGGCGGCATTCTTTATGCCTGCGGGAGGATCTCCCCGGGGCTTAAATTTCTGGTCTCGGTGATCCTCTGCTATCAGCTCTTTGCGGTGAGATCCTTAAAAGTTGAGAGCATGAAGGTCTACCGGGAATTGAAAAAAGATGATCTACCGGCAGCCCGGTACGCGGTCTCCATGATCGTGGGCCGTGATACGGAACGTCTCGACATGACGGGAGTCACGAAAGCGGCGGTGGAAACGGTAGCGGAAAATACTTCGGATGGTGTCGCAGCCCCGCTTTTTTATATGGCTCTCGGCGGCCCGGTCCTCGGCTGGGTCTACAAAGCGGTCAATACCATGGATTCCATGGTGGGATATAAGAACGACAAGTATCTTTATCTTGGAAGGGCGGCGGCAAAGCTTGACGATCTCCTGAACTTTATACCGGCGAGACTCTGCGCCTGGGTCATGATCTTCGCCTCCTATCTGCCATCAAAAGATCATGAATTTGACGGTTCCCATGCGAAGGAGATCTTTTTAAGGGACCGTTTCAACCACGCGAGCCCAAATTCCGCCCAGACGGAATCGGTCTGCGCCGGATCACTCAGGATCCGCCTTGCGGGAGATGCCTGGTATTTCGGAAAACTTGTGAAGAAGAAATACATTGGGGATGATCTGCGGCCGGTAGAGATCGAGGATATTCCGCGGGCGAATAAGCTTCTTTACCGGACATCATGGACCCTTATGGGACTCTGTGCAGTGGTAGAAACGGTTCTCAATTTATTGTAAAGATGGTTTAGAGGCATAAAAACAGGATATGGCAGCAGTCGTAATGCAGAGTATATACGATTATAAATTGTGTTAAAACGGCTGCAGCACTACGGAGGAATCAAATTGGCAAAAGTAATCATGATCCAGGGAACGATGTCGAATGCTGGGAAAAGCTTTCTCGCGGCGGGGCTCTGCCGGATCTTTAAACAGGACGGACTCAGGACCGCCCCGTTCAAATCCCAGAATATGGCATTAAATTCCTACATCACAAAGGACGGTCTTGAGATGGGCCGTGCTCAGGTCATGCAGGCGGAGGCGGCGGGAATCGAACCGGAGGCGGCGATGAATCCGATCCTCCTAAAGCCCACCTCCAACATGGGCTCCCAGCTCATCGTAAACGGAGAAGTCAGGGGAAATTATCCGGCGGCGGAATATTTTAAGATGAAAAAGAGCCTGATTCCGGACATCATGGACGCTTACAACACTCTGGCATCCAGGTACGATGTGATCGTCGTGGAGGGTGCCGGAAGTCCGGCAGAGATCAATCTCAGGGAGAACGATATCGTGAACATGGGACTGGCAGAGATGCTCGACGCACCGGTCCTTCTTGCGGGAGATATCGACCGGGGCGGGGTCTTCGCCCAGCTTTACGGAACCGCGGCACTTTTGACAGAGGAGGAGAGAAGGCGGATCCGGGCCTTTGTGATCAACAAATTCCGCGGCGATAAGGAGATCTTAAAACCGGGCCTTGCCATGCTCTATGAGCGGATCCGGATCCCGTTCGCGGGTGTGATCCCATATATGGATGTGGATGTGGACGATGAGGACAGTCTCTCGGAGCGACTGACCGGAAAATGTTGCTCAGGGCCGCTTCTCGACCGATCCGGCCATGAGGCGTTTGCAAAGGTCACGGTGGTAAAACTTCCGCGGATCTCAAACTTCACGGACTTCAATTCCCTTGAGCGCCTTCCGGGAATCGCTCTTTCCTATGTGAGCCGGCCCGAAGAACTGACAGGATCCGATCTCATTATCATACCCGGAACAAAGAATACGATGGGTGATCTCAAATGGATCCGCCAGAACGGGCTGGAGGCAGTGATCACACGGATGGCAGGAAAGGGAACTCCTGTTATCGGTGTGTGTGGTGGATTCCAGATGCTCGGAACGAGTCTCGACGATCCTCATGGGGTCGAGGAGGGCGGGACCATGCGGGGAATGGAGCTCTTACCGATCCGGACGATCTTCGCGGAGAAGAAAACGAGAACGAGAGTAACCGGCACGGCGAGATTTTCGGAGGACGGCGAACCGGTTAAAATCTCCGGCTACGAGATCCATATGGGTGAGACGATCCGGGATGGTGGAAGGAATTTCTCGGAAATCTGTTGCAGTGATGGAACTGGCGGACACACAGCCGATACAAAAGAGGATGGCTGCATATACAAAAATGTGTTCGGAACCTACGTCCACGGCGTTTTCGATACGGAGGAGATGCAGACGGCAGTTCGTAACTTCCTTGCAAAACAGAAAGGTGTCCGTCCGGAAGAATATGAGAGCGGAGTGACCTTTTCCATGGCGAAATACAAAGAGGAACAGTACGATAAAATGGCAAAGATCATCCGGGAAAATCTCGATATGGATATGATCTACCGGATCTTAGAGCGAGAGGATGTGAGAGGATGAGCGGACTCGACTGGACAGAAGAATTAAAGAAGCGGACGGGCATCGATTTTTTGACGACCCGCCCGATGGAGATCGAAAAGAAGAGCTTTGAGATCATAAAGGGAGAGCTGGGGGACGAGTTCGTTTCCTCTTATCCGGCGGATGCACTGCCGCTCCTCTGCAGGGTGATCCACACGACGGCGGATTTTTCCTACAGGGACACCCTGACGATCACCGACGGAGCTGTCGAAAAGGCAAAGGAAGCGATCCGACGCGGACTTCCGATCATCACGGACACCACGATGGCTGCATCCGGGATCAATAAAACGGCGGCAGGAAAATTCGGGATCGAGGTGCACTGTTTTATCGGAGATGAGGATGTGAAGGTAAAAGCGAAGGAGAGCGGCATGACGAGATCGGCGGTCAGTGTCGAAAAAGCCGCAGAATGTTATCCGGAATGCATCTACGCGGTGGGCAACGCACCGACGGCCCTGATGCGCCTTTATGAGCTGATCGAAGAGAAAAAGATCCGCCCGGCGCTCATTATCGGAGTCCCGGTGGGATTTGTCAATGTGGTGGAAGCAAAAGAGTTGATCTTAAGGACAGATGTTCCGGCCATCGTCGCGAGAGGGCGGAAAGGCGGCAGCAATATCGCGGCGGCGATCTGCAATGCGCTATTGTATGAAGCTGGCGGAAGATAAAAGAATATACGATGGAATACAGATATAGAAAAATGCCTGAGAGCTTTGCACATTCGGTGCTGCTCTGGGGCATTTTCTATTTGTACGATAAAATTATACTTCCTGCACCGTGATCCCCGGTACAGCCATCAAGGAGTAGTTCGTGTGATACACAACGAAACCGGGAGCAGCTCCGGGAACTTTTTTCAGATTCTTTCTCTGGATATAATCGACTTCCACCTTCTCGTTTCCCCGTCCCTTGGAGTAATAGGCGGCCAGCGCTCCGGCTTCCTCAAAGACGCGGTCCGGCAGCTCCTTTCCCTCGGTCTTTACGATGACATGGGAGCCCGGGATCCCCTTTGCGTGGAACCACCAGTCACCGCCGTTGGCAAACTTGAAGTCGAGTTCTTCGTTCTGGTAGTTGTTTTTTCCGACATAGATATGGAATCCGTCGCTGGAAAGGTAGTGGAACGGGCGGCTTGTGATCTTTACCTTTTTCCCGCCGGTGTAATGGCGTTTGATATAGCCGTACTCCGTAAGTTCTTCCTTGATCTGTACAAGGTCCTCCTCCAGCCTTGCGATATCCATGGAGGTACTGATGGATTCCAGATGGTCGATCTCCGCCTTCGTCTGCGAAAGCTGTTCCGTGACGGCCTCGTAGGTACGTTTCTGTTTATTGTACTTATCGAAATACCGCTTCGCGTTTTCCTGCGCCGTCATCGTTGGATCCAGCGGGATCGTAATTTCCGTATTGTCGTAATAATTTAAACATTTGAAACTTTTTTCACCGCCGGAGAGACCATATCCGTAGGTATTCAAAAGTTCTCCGTAGATCCGGTATTTTTCCCGCTTTTCAGTGTCTTTGAGCTGCTTTGTCTGAAGATCCAGCTTTCGCACACTGCGCTCCAGCGCATTGGAGATGATCTTTCTGAGATCCGTGGACTTCTGGTGGATCCGTGATACCGTATTCTTTTCCGCGTAGTAACGCTCGAGGAGTTCACTGATGGAATCAAACTTCACAGTCCTGTAATTTCCACCTTCCATCATCGTCAGCGGGACAGCGGCAAATTCGATGGGTTTTTCTCCCTCGTAGATAATATTCGGGGTGAAATTGCCCTCGCGGATATCGTCCATGATCCAGTTGAACGCGTGGAAGAGGTGGGTGAGTTCCGCGTCAGAAAATTCTTTTGCGGAGATATCACCGTCTAAGGATGCCAGATGGCAGATCTCAGCGGCAACCACGGGACTTAAGCCGGTAAGATCCATGTAGAGCGCTTTGGAAAGATTCTGCGGTGTGCTGTGCAGAAGCTCTTTAAATTCCGTTTCCGTGATCGTAAGCGGATTCTTCTTCTCACCGGAGTGGGGGATAAAATAATCTCTTCCCGGGAGTACTTCCCGGACAGAGCTTACCTGAGCTGAGATATGTTTGATGCTGTCTAAGATCACGTTATTCTCATCGCAGAAGATGATATTGCTGTGTTTTCCCATGAGCTCGATCACGATGAACTTTCTTCTGAGGTCGCCCATCTCATCAAGATGCTCCACCTCGATCCGGACGATCCGCTCCAGCCCTGGCTGGGTGACAGAGATAATCCTGCCATTTGCGATATGCTTTCTTAAGAGCATACAGAAGTTCGGGGCCGTCATGGGGCTCGGTTTATTGTTTGCCGTAAAATAGAGAAGCGGGAGACTGGCGTTGGCTGAGACGAGCAGCCGCACGTTCTCCCGGTTTCCTTTTATCGTAAAAAGTAATTCGTCCTTTTCCGGCTGGGCGATCTTTGAGATCCTGCCGGAGACGATCTTATCGTTCAGATCGCGGACCAGATTCGCGATCACAATTCCGTCAAATGCCATTGTTGTGGTGGTTCCTTTCTGACAACAGCTCCGTCTGAAATGTCAAAAGCCGTGACTGTGGAATCTGCTGTCTCAATATAGATTTTGTGTAACTGTTCAGTAGGTCTGCGCACTTGCTGCGCTGACCGTAAGAAAACATAGGCTTGAGGGCAAAAATCCCATCAGCGAAGCTGATCTGGAATGGATTTTTGCGTGTAACTATGAAGGTACTGAATAGTTACGATTTTGTACAAAATATGGAATGCCGGACAAGGAAGGAGATAAGGCCTTAACCGATTTCTGGTGGAACATTATCCGGCAAAGTTTTCCTTAAAAATCTTCTCGATCGCGGCTGTCAGTTCCGCCACGGAATGTGTCCGGCTTCTGGAACACTCCCTCGCAGGGCGTCCGCAGAGAAGACAGGTCCGTCCCGGTTTTCCGATATCACTTCGGGAGATCTTTTTCCCATCCCGTCCGATGATGTCGATATCGTAAAGACGTCCAAGCTTTGACGCGTCCTCCAACGGCACCAGCAGACGCTTTACATCAAGGGCATCCGCGTCCACGCATAAGAAGGCCTCCGGACCTGTCCGATCCAGGATCAGACTGCGCTTTAAGACCGGGATACCGGAATCGGATAACGCCTGAAGGATCTCCTTCAACGCAAGCTCAAAGGTCTCCGGCACATAGGGCAGGACCTTCACAGGACCCGGAATATTCAGGGTGAAGGAGACGAGAACTCCTGAATATTCCGCGAGAAGTTTCTCCTGTACCCAGACACGCCGCTCTCTGGCATTCAGCATATCCGGCAGTTCTGCCTCCGCACCGATAAACTGTTTTAATTCTTCTTTTTCTGTATCACTCAATAAAAAATGTTCCATAAAAACCTCAAATTCTGAAAATGCGGAGACTCCGTGCAGGATCCGTTAAGTGTTTTTTGCCGGATTGCGGAGCGTGTGCAGGATCTCGAGAAATCCCTTCATATATTTTGTCAGATACATGTCCTTCCGGTAGCAGGCATAAAAGTGCCGTGGATTCTCTACTCCGAGGATCGGATAGGAAAAGTAAGGGGATTCTGCGGAGTTGGACGTATCCACATAGGCGTCCGGACACGCCATAACAACGGGGCTCGACGCTACTACATGCTTTCCAATCTCAATGCTGATCGTCTCAAGATCGATCTTCGGCTTCATATCTCTTGTGATGAAGAGAGTGTCCTGAATCGACCGGACAGAGTGTCCGGGGCGGCTGGAGACAAAGGTCTCATCCTTTGCCTCTATAATATCGATAGGCGTTCCGGGCCGGATCCGTTTTGCGAGTGCGCAGTCTCTGTTCACGATGAGAACGAGCTGTTCCTCCTGGATCAGGTCATAATATAGATCCGCATGCTTCGGAAACGTGGTCAGGAGTGCGATTCCGACCTCCCCCTCCAGAACACTTTTTTCCATCGTCGCGGACCCCTGCTCGTGAAGCTCGATCTCCACATGGGGGAATCGTTTTTTAAAACGCGGATATAATTCCGGTAAAAGCTCCATGCCGCGCTGAACAGAGATACCAAGACGGATCTTTCCGAATTCCTCATTACTGAGTTCTTCGACCTGCTTTACAAGATTCGTGGAGATCGTTGTGACCTGTCTTGCTGCTTCCACATAGAGCTGTCCCGCGGGCGTCAGGGTGATCGGATCGGTAGAACGGTTAAAGATCGGAGCGCCGAGATTGCTTTCTGCCGTCTTTATGATCTGGCTCAAAGAGGGCTGGGAGACATAGAGCTTCTTTGCCGCATTCGTAAAGCTGCCTTCTTTTAAGACGGTCAGTACATACTGCATATGTTTTTCATTCATGTGGGGCACTCCTTTCCAGAACCGGAACGATACGGGATCGTTTGCGTCCCTATATTTTAACATATCTTCCTTAAAAATTCAACGCACGGAAAAAGACACGTATCTCCCCATAAGAATTCTCCTATATTCCTTATAGACGGATATGTATTGGATTAAAAAAAATACAAGTGATATAGTAAAGCCATAGAAAGTCATAGAACTAAGGCAGGAAACAAAAGTGATTTTGTGTATCCTGCATAAAAAGAAAAACGGAAGGTCCGGCAGCGGGATATACATAGGAATGACAACAGCGGACCATGCGGCCGTCTGAAAAATGGCTGCCGACCGTGAATGATCACAGGAGGGGATTAAATGGAAATCAAGAAGACAGCCATGGCCGGCACACTGGAATCCAGTGACGCCCAGGTAACCGTGGAGCCGGGCGAAGGAAAGATCGAGCTCACGATCGAGAGCAGCGTGATCCACCAGTACGGCAGACAGATCAGAAAAGTCACATTAGAGACACTGGACCGTCTCGGTGTTGACAACGCGAAGGTCACGATCTTCGATAAAGGAGCTCTCGACTGTACCTTAAAGGCGAGAGTTGAGTGTGCGGTCTACCGTTCCAACGGCATCACCGAAAATCTTCCGTGGGGAGGTGTCATCAAATAATGCATCCGAATAAAAAACGCTTAAGAAGATCCATGATGTTTTTAAACTGTCAGAAGCCGGGTCTCATCAAGGATCCGTACATCTATAAACCGGACTCCATCATGTTGGACCTTGAGGACGCAGTTGCCGAGAACCAGAAGGACGCAGCAAGATATTCCTTATATCATGCACTTCAGGAGATCGATTACCGCGGTGTTGAGAGAGTCGTAAGAATCAATGGTCTTGATACCCCGCACTGGAAAGAGGATATCCGTGTCTGTGTTGCCGGAGGTGCTGATACGATCCGTATCGCAAAGACCGAGACAGCACAGGATGTTAAGACCGTTGAGGAACATGTCCTTGCGGCAGAGAAAGAGTTTGGACGCCCGGAGGGAAGCACACTCCTAATGGCAGCCTTAGAGTCCTGCAAAGGTGTTTTAAATGCCTTGGAGGTATGTCAGTCCTCTGACAGACTTATCGGAATCGCTTTATCCGGCGGCGATTACACAAAGGACCTTCAGACAACGATCACCGGTACCGGAGTGGAGCTTATGGGAGCGAGACAGCACATGATCATGGCGGCGAGAGCGGCAGGTGTCCAGTGCTGGGATACAGTGTTCACAAACCTTGACGACATGGAAGGTTTCGAGAATGAGACAAGAATGATCAAGATGATGGGCTTCGACGGAAAGTCTCTCGTAAACCCGAGACAGATCGCCATCGTCCATAAGGTCTTCACACCGTCGGAAAAAGAGATCATCTTTGCGGAGAAGGTTGTCCGCGAGATCGATGACAAGAAGGCAAAGGGAATCGGAGTCTTCACCGTTGACGGAAAGATGATCGACATCGCATTCTACGACGGAGCAAAGAGAACACTCGCCATGGCGAAAGCAGCAGGCGTTTATAAGGGGGATTTATAAGATGATCAATGCAGTTGGAAGAGAAATTCCCGAAGAGGTCTTAAAAGCAACAGGCAAGGAGCCGTTTAAGGGCGTCTATGCCTACGATAATTACGAATATACAAAGGCGGCTCCGACCGTCCGTACATTAAACGAGCCGACAAGAAGCAAGCTTGTCGAGAACATCCATGATGCCCTCGTAAAATGCGGCATTAAGGACGGCATGGTCCTTTCCTTCCATCATCATTTCCGCGAGGGTGACTATGTGGTAAATATGGTCATGGAAGAGGTCCATAAGATGGGCATCAAGGACATCACGATCTGTGCAAGCTCCTTAGGAAAAGCTCACGATCCGATCGTTCCGTACATTGAGGATGGCACCATCACAGGAATCCAGTCCTCCGGTGTCCGCGGAAAGATTGGTGAGGCGATCTCCACAGGACGGTTAAAAAACCTTGCGATCATGCGCTCCCACGGCGGACGTGTCCGCGCCATTGAGTCTGGCGAAGTCCATATCGATATCGCCTTCATCGGCGCTCCGACATGTGATGAGTACGGAAACATGCGCGCAAACGGCGGAAAGAGCGACTGCGGCGTATTATCCTACGCGATGGTCGACGCCCGGTATGCAGATAAGGTTGTTGCTGTGACAGACTGTCTCGTTCCGTTCCCGAACATTCCGGCAAGCATCTCCATGGTAGATGTGGATTACGTTTGTGTCGTAGATGAGATTGGAAATCCGGCAAAGATCGCGACAGGTGCTGCAAAACCGACGACGGATGTCAGAAAGATCATGATGGCGGATTACTGCACAAAGTTTGTTGTCAATACCCCGTATTTCAAGGAAGGTTTCTCCTACCAGACAGGTGTCGGCGGAGCTTCCATCGCCTCCACGATCTCCCTCGGAAAGATCATGGAAGAGAGAGGCATCCATATGGGACTTGGCCTCGGCGGAATCACAACTCCGATGTGTGAGCTGTTGGCGAAAGGCCTCGTAAACAAGCTCGTTGATACCCAGGATTTTGATCAGGGTGCCATCGAGTCCATCAAGACAAATCCGAACCACTTCGAGATCTCCGCGTCCGAGTACGCGAACCCGTTCAACAAGGGCGCTTATGTCAATAAGCTGGATTTCGTGATCCTTGCGTCTCTTGAGGTTGACGTAAACTTTAACTGTAACGTCGTTGTCGGTTCCGACGGCATGATCACAGGTGCCCAGGGCGGACATCCGGATACGGCAGCGGGAGCGAAGTGTACGATCGTCATTGCTCCGCTGCTTCAGGGAAGAATCCCGGCAATCTGTACAAATGTTACGACGGTAACGACCCCTGGTGAGTCCGTTGACGTTGTCATCACAGACTACGGAATCGCCATCAACCCGAGAAGACAGGACCTCATCGAGTGCATGAAGGATGTTGATCTTCCGTTCTGTACGATCGAGGAGCTTCGTGACAAGGCATACGCCATGGTCGGAACTCCGGATCCGGTACAGTTTGATGACCGCGTGGTCGGTGTCATCGAGGCCCGTGACGGCACCATCATTGATGTAGTCAGAAAGATTAAGGATTATGAGTTTACAACAGATGTAGAGTGACTCAGAGAGCGATCTGTCAGCTTGCTCTGACTGGAAAGCGTGGGGGAACACTTTGCAGCCTGTGGAACATCGGCCGGAAGCTTCAGATTCCGGCCGGACAAATAATAATAATAATATAAAGGATCATATATATGTCAGAATTAACAGTAGGTATTTTAGGGTTTGTCTGTATCGTTGCGATTGTTATAACCCTTTTTAAGAGCAAGACCATGCCAAGTATGGCATTTATCATTTTCCCTTCGATCCTTGGTCTCATTCTTGTCCTTGGTGGATATTATACCATCGGAGAGATCGGAGACCTAATCAAAGGGGGATTTAAAAGCACCGGCCCGACCGCAGCCCTGTTTGTGTTCTCTGTCCTGTTCTTCGGAATCATGACAGATGCCGGTATGTTTGATGTAATTATCGACAAGCTTATGAAGTACGTCGGTGACAATGTGATCGGTGTGACCGTCATGACAGCGGTTATTGCCCTGATCGGTCATCTTGACGGCGGCGGAGCATCCACATTCCTGATCGTTGTTCCGTCCATGCTTCCGGTCTACAAAAAGATGCATATGAGACCGACAACACTCCTTCGCGTAGCTGTTCTTGCAATGGGTGTATTAAACCTGATGCCATGGGCCGGTCCGACCATGCGTGCAGCATCTGTTCTCGGTATGGAGGCAGGACAGCTCTGGGGCGGTCTGATCCCGATCCAGATCTTTGGAATCATTCTCTGCCTGGCACATGCGGTGTTTGCAGGTATTCAGGAGAAAAAGAGAGGAGCCGGTCTGAACGGAAAGCTTGCAATGGAAGCAGCTTCTGAGGACGCTACAGAAGAAGTACAGCATCAGAAGGACGAGAATGAGTACGCAAGACCGAAGCTTTTCGCTTTCAATATCTGCCTGACCATCGCAGTTATCGCTATGCTTGTATGGGATCAGTTCCCAAGCTATTTCCCGTTCATGCTCGGTGTAGCGGCAGCTCTTCTTGTAAATTATACACCGATCAAGCTTCAGAAGAAGATGATCAACCGCCATGCGGGTCCGGCGCTTATGATGTGTTCCACTCTGATGGGCGCTGCAGTCCTTATGGGTGTCCTTGTATATGGCTTTAACGCAAGCGGTGCCGCTGCGATCGCAAAGCCGGGCGTAGAGATGATAAAGACCTCCGTTGTATCTAACATGGCCAGCATCATTTCCATGATCCTCCCAGCAGCACTTGGACAGCACTTACCGCTTGTGATTGGTATCCTTTCCGTTCCGCTTGCACTTTGCTTTGATACCGATTCCTATTTCTATGGAATGCTTCCGGTCATGATCGCAATCGGTGCTTCCTTCGGAGTTGAGGCATTCCCGATCGCCGTTGCAATGGTTGTTTGCCGTAACTGCGCAACCTTCATCAGCCCGATGGTACCGGCAACTCTGCTTGGTATCGGACTTGCCGATGTGGACATCAAGGATCACATCAAGTCCAGCTTCGGTTATGTATGGATCTTCTCGATCCTTTGCATGCTGTTTGCAGTACTGATCGGAATCCTTCCGTTATAAACGACAATTTTCTTGAATTCAGATAGAATTGAGCGGCCGCTCTTCTTACCCCACAGACGGCTGCAAACTACCCTCTTTTCAAACACCCCGGAGCTTCGATCGGATCTCCGGGGTGTTTTCCTGTTCATAAGGTCCCCGTTCATAAATCTTTTGATTTACAGAATCTGGTTGACTGTATTTTTTATTTGCCGTATAATAAAAGTTATCTATGGGAAAGCGAGGCATGTCTGATGATTAAGAGCATGACCGGATTCGGCCGCCACGAGATGGTGACGGACGAGTGTAAGATTTCAGTAGAGATAAAGGCGGTAAACCACCGGTATCTGGATCTGGGAATTAAGATGCCGAAGAAATTCAATTACTTCGAGGCATCCATGCGTACCCTCTTAAAGGATCATATCCAGAGGGGAAAAGTAGATATATTTGTAACCTACGAGGATTATACCGATGCGAAGGTATTCCTCAAATATAACAGATCCCTTGCGCAGGAATATATGGACAGCTTTAAAAAGATGTCCGATGATTTCGGCATCGACAACGACGTAAAAGTGTCTATGCTGGCAAGGTGTCCGGAGGTCCTCACGATGGAGGAGGTTCCGGAGGACGAAGAGCATATGTGGGAACTCTTAAAGAATGCTTTACTTAAGGCCTGCGAGGGCTTTGTGGAGTCCAGGATCCGCGAGGGAGAGAATTTAAAGAACGACCTGATCGGAAAGCTTGACCATATGCTGGAATTAGTTGATTTTATCGAGGAGCGTTCCCCAAAGGTGATCGCGGAGTACCGCCAGAAGTTAGAGGACAAGGTGAAAGAACTTCTCGCTTCCGCCTCTGTGGACGATTCCAGGATCGCGACAGAGGTTACGATCTTTGCCGATAAGATCTGTGTGGATGAGGAGACCGTCCGCTTGAGAAGCCACATCGAGGGAATGAAGAAAGAACTTTTGGCCGGCGGCAGTGTCGGAAGAAAGCTCGATTTTATCGCCCAGGAGATGAACCGGGAGGCAAATACGATCCTCTCGAAATCTACGGATCTTGAGATCTCTGACCGCGCGATCCTCTTAAAGACTGAGGTCGAAAAGGTAAGAGAGCAGATCCAGAATATTGAATGATCAGGGGGCATTTGTAATGCAGACAAAAGGAGTCCTTGTTGTAGTTTCCGGGTTCTCAGGAGCCGGAAAAGGAACCGTGATGAAGGCGCTTTTAGAAAAATATGATAACTACGCGCTATCTGTATCGGCCACAACAAGAAGCCCGAGACCGGGTGAGGAAAACGGAAGAGAGTATTTCTTCCTCACAGAATCCCAGTTTGAGGATATGATCAGAAACGACGAGCTGATCGAGCACGCGCGCTATGTGGACCATTACTATGGAACACCGAAGAAGTATGTGGAAGAAAAGATGGCTGCGGGAAAAGACGTGATCCTTGAGATCGAGATTCAGGGGGCGTTGAATATCAAGAAGAAATTCCCGGACGCCCTTCTCGTATTTATCGTTCCTCCGACCGCAGAAGACTTAAAGAAACGCCTGATCGGACGCGGAACGGAAAGTGCGGAAGTGATCGAGAAACGTCTCCGCCGTGCCGCGGAGGAGTCCGATGGAATGGATTCCTACGACTATATCGTTGTCAACGATGATGTGGACACCTGTGTGGAAGACCTTCACAGCCTGATCCGTTCCAGCCACTTTAAAGAGTCCGCGAACACAGACCTTGTGGCGAGAATGAAGCAGGAGCTGCACGATATGACAAAATAAAAGAATGTATCCGAAAAATACCATGTGTAAAACCGGATACTTCAGATATTTAAGAACTTTTTAATTTCATGATCTGAAAGGGGCATATTTTATGTTACATCCGTCTTATACAGACTTAATTGAAGCCGTAAACAGCGACGTTGAGCCGGGCGAGCAGCCGGTAGTCCAGAGCCGCTATTCCATCGTTATCGCAGCATCCAAGCGTGCGAGACAGCTCATCGCAGGTGACGAGCCGTTAGTTGCAGGCGCTGCAGGAAAGAAACCGCTCTCCACCGCTGTTCAGGAGCTCTATGAGCAGAAGGTAAAGATCCTCACAGAGGATGAGGAGCCGGAGATCGAGACAGATTTCGAAGTAAAAGACAGAACTCCGGAAGAGATCAAAAAAGAAGAAGAGTACGCTGAGGAATAAACAGGTTCCCGGTTGTGGTCCGGCTTTCAGTCCGGCCATGGCCGGAAATATGAAAGAAAAGGAGGAAAACGGCTGAATCGGGCTTAAGTTTCCTCTTTTTTTCGCTGGCAGTCCGGAGTTTATGAGCCGGTCGGTTCTGGCGGCAGTTACGCACAGAAAGGAAATACGAACAGAATGAATTTACTTTTCATATCACTGGGCTGTGATAAAAACCTTGTGGATACGGAAAAAATGCTGGGAATCCTCGGAAAAGAGGGATATTCCTTTGTCGATGACGAGAATGAGGCAGATATCGTTGTTGTAAACACCTGCTGCTTTATCGGAGACGCAAAAGAGGAGAGCATCAACACGATCCTCCAGATGGCGGAGTTAAAGAAAAACGGTCGTTTAAAGGCACTGATCGTCACAGGCTGTCTCGCGCAGCGCTACAAGCAGGAGATCATCGATGAGATCCCGGAGGTAGACGCGATACTCGGAACGACATCCTATGAGGCTGTAGGAGCAGCGATCAGGGAGGTTATGGACGGCGAGACACCGGAAATCTTTGAAAGCATCGATGCACCGGTGAGCACGGCTACGGAGCGCCTTATCACAACAGGTGGGCACTATGCGTTCTTAAAGATCGCGGAGGGCTGCGACAAGCGCTGCACCTACTGTATTATCCCGTATCTTCGCGGAAAATACCGCAGTGTTCCGATGGAACAGCTTGTAAGAGAGGCGGAAGAACTCGCGGAGAAAGGTGTGAAAGAGCTGATCCTTGTTGCGCAGGAGACCACCCTTTACGGAAAAGACCTTTACGGCGAGAAGAAGCTTCCAGAGCTTTTAAGACGTCTGGCGGCCGTGTCCGGTATCCAGTGGATCCGCCTCCAGTACTGCTACCCGGAGGAGATCACCGACGAGCTCATCGAGACGATCAAAACTGAAGAAAAAGTCTGTAACTATCTGGATATCCCGATCCAGCACGCAAGCGATGCTGTGTTGAAGAGGATGGGCAGAAGAACCAACAACAAAGAGATCCGAGGGCTGATCGCGAAACTCAGAAAAGAGATCCCGGACATCGCGCTCCGCACCACCCTGATTTCCGGATTCCCGGGTGAGACGGAGGAAGACCACGAGATCCTGATGCAGTTTGTCGATGATATGGAATTTGACCGTCTCGGCGTATTTGCTTACTCCCCGGAGGAAGATACTCCGGCTTTCAGCTTTGAGAACCAGGTTCCGGAGGAGGTAAAACAGGATCGCCGCGATGAGATCATGGAACTCCAGCAGGAGATCGCTTTCGAGAAGTCCGAGGCGATGAAGGGACGTACCCTGGAAGTGATGATCGAGGGCAAGGTTGCTGACGAGAATGCCTACGTTGGACGTACCTATATGGACAGTCCGAACGTGGATGGGCTTATCTTTGTAAACACCGGACTTTCCCTGATGTCCGGAGATTTCCTTAAGGTACGCGTCACAGGCGCGTCCGAATACGATCTGATAGGGGAGGCAGAGGATGAATTTACCGAATAAACTGACAATATTACGAGTGATCATGATCCCGTTTTTCGTAGCCGCGCTTCTTTATGACGGCGGCGCAAACCAGAACATGCGTTATGTGGCGGCGGCGCTCTTTATCATCGCGAGCCTGACCGATATGCTGGACGGAAAGATCGCGAGAAAGTATAATCTGGTAACAAATTTTGGAAAATTTATGGATCCGTTGGCGGATAAACTGCTTGTCTGCTCCGCACTGATCTGTATGATCGAGCTTCGTCAGCTTCCGGCCTGGATGGTCATCATCATTATCAGCCGTGAGTTCATTATCAGCGGCTTCCGTCTGGTGGCATCCGACAACGGTGTTGTCATCGCAGCGAGCTACTGGGGAAAATTTAAGACCACATTCCAGATGATCGGGGTGGTTCTTCTGATCTTTAATATTCCGGCGTTGTCAACTTTGACGACGATCATTGTCTGGATCGCTCTTGCATTGACAGTAATTTCACTTGTTGACTACATTGTGAAGAACGCCGGCGTTCTTACGGAAGGAAAAATGTGATGATTCGAACAGAACAGGGTTATGCCCAGATATTTAAAATTTACGGAAAAAGCGAGACGGAAGTAAAGGAAAAGCTTCAGGACCTCTTAAAGTGCGGCGGCGCTGTCGTGATCTACACGAGACGCCGCGGAAAAGATGTCCATGTTCTCGCGGAGACACAGGCGGAGGATGAGGAGTCCGCCAAGGCGGCGTTAAAACCTGTTGCCAAGGAGATCAAAAAGGCACTGGGCGACATGTATTATTCCACGAAAGAGAATGAGACGATGGAAGAGACCGTTGTGCGCCTCCTCACAAAGTACGGACTCACGGTGACAACGGCGGAGTCCTGCACCGGCGGCATGGTGGCTGCAAAGATCATCAACGTGCCAGGTGCGTCTGACGTATTTGATCAGGGTTATATCACATATTCGAACAAATCAAAGAGAAAGATCCTCGATGTCAGCAAGGCAACTTTAAAAAAATACGGGGCAGTCAGTGAGCAGACTGCAAGGGAGATGGCACTCGGCGGTGTTCTCGCGGCTGATGCGGATGCCTGTGTTGCTGTAACGGGGCTTGCTGGTCCGGACGGTGGAACAGAGGAGAAGCCGGTGGGACTCGTATACGTTTCCTGCTGCATGAAGGACGAAGTGATTGTGGAGGAATGCCACTTCAACGGTACAAGACAGGAGATCCGGGAACATGCCGCGGTCACGGCGCTGGACCTTTTGAGAAGAATGATCATCAGATCCAGACAGTAGACCGGGTCCAGGCGTGACCTGGTCATAAATATTAAGGGATGAGCAGGTGAATCATGCGCTGGTATGAAAAACTGTATGTCGGGGAAAAAGCGAAAAAGCACAGATACGAAACGATCCAGGCGGTCCGAAATGGAAGACCAATGGGCTTTTATGTCCTGACTCCGGCGGCTGGGGAGCGGAACCTTTTAGATATCTATCCGGCGCTGACATTAAAGCTTCCTTACTATGAAAAGCAGGATCTTCTGATCGTAGGGATCGCTGCGGATTTTGAGGATGCGGCGGCGCTTGCGGGGCGGATCATCTGCGAGGCATACAAAAAGACCGGCGGGTATGATGTGAACTCCTTTCTTTTCGGAAAGGGGTGCTGCGAGTGATCCATATATTGCTGATGATCTTAAAGGTCATCGGGATCATCCTGTTGGTGATCCTGGCACTGCTGCTCACAGCAGTTCTGCTCATCCTGTTTGTTCCGGTCCGGTACCGGGCGGATGTCTTATTTGAAGGAAAACCGGACGGGGAGGCGGCGGTGAGCTGGCTTCTACATCTCGTGCGGATCCGGGTGAGTTATCACGAACACGCGGATGTATCCGGGCGGGTGCTGTGGTTTAAGCTGTTTGATGTGAGATTGTGGCCGCCGGAGGATGAGGAAGAACAAAAAACAAAATCAGAAACGGAGCCGGTTTTTGCGGACTTTGAAAAAACACCGGTACTGTCAGAAAATGATTCTGAAATCAGAAACACAGAGGTATCTGTTTTAACTGAAAACGAGCAGCAGGAAATACCTTTGGAAACAGTTGCGGAGACATCGAAAGCGGAAGAGAAAAAAACTGCCGGGGATGACAGGACGGCTGTCCCTGCGGAAGATGATGAACTTGTTGTCCATGCAACGGAGCTTGTTTCAGGATCGAATGAATCTTCTTCTCCCAGCGCACTGCCGGCGGGTGCTTTGAAAAACTCCTCAAAGGAAAATTTTAAGGAACCCTTTGAGAAAGAGGAGCGTGTGG
The DNA here is from genome assembly GCF_032490495.1 of Pilosibacter fragilis. Taxonomy (NCBI): domain Bacteria; kingdom Bacillati; phylum Bacillota; class Clostridia; order Eubacteriales; family Clostridiaceae; genus Pilosibacter; species Pilosibacter fragilis. Next base: position 162,292 of record NZ_JAVYJB010000007.1, read on the forward strand.
AGAAGGTTAAGAACTGTTTCGGTGCGAAGATCAAAGAAAAATTGGCTCGGCTTATAAAAAAAGCCCGAACTCTTTGGAATAGAATCCGGGAACTGCCCGGAAAGATCCGGAAGCTGGCCGATGGGATATCAAAGAAGAAAATTTCTCTGGAAAAGACCTGGAACAGCATCTCGATGTTCTGGCACGACGGGCAGAACCAGAAAGCGTTTCACCTTGTCTGGAAGCGCACAAAAAAACTTGTCCGCTACGTTCTTCCGAAAAAGGTGCAGGGACGGATTCGCTTCGGTTTCGATGATCCCTACGATACGGGGCAGGTTCTCGCGGCGGTCAGTCCGTTTTACGGCTTATACGCCAGAACGCTGACTCTGGAGCCGGATTTCACCGGAACGGCGCTTGACGGAGAACTTCATTTTAAGGGGCGGATCGCCCTGTGGTATCCGCTCTGGACGGCAGCAAGACTGTTTATCAGTAAAGATTTCAGAAGATTACTTCGTTTCTTGAGGAAAAGAGATTCTGGGACGAAAAAAGCATAGATTTAGGAGGAATCGGTATGGCAGAAAATCAGTTTCCATCTACCGTGGACGCACTGTTTAAGGGGATGGATCATTTCATTACATCAAAAACCGTTGTGGGCGAGCCTGTGAAGGTGGATGAGAACACGACGATCATCCCGCTTGTGGATGTGACCTGCGGCATGGCAGCCGGTTCCTTTGCACAATCAGCAAAGACAAATGGCGGCGGCGGTATGAGCGCGAAGATGAGCCCCAGCGCTATCCTTGTGATCCAGAACGGCATGACAAAGCTCGTCAATATCAAACATCAGGATGCAGTCACCAAAGTCCTCGACATGGTCCCGGATATCGTAAACCGCTTCACCGGCGGCAATGATATTACTCCGGACGCGGCGGCAAAAGCGGAGAAGATGGCAGCTGAGATGGAGAAAGAGAAATGAACACAATTCCTCGGAGTGATCCGGGGAATTGTTGTATCTGAACGCCATTTATGATAAAATGGTTTTAACGATTTCGGGGTATGAGAGGAGGGAATAAGCGTGACACATTTAAATATCCCGGTAGGAATTTCTGATTTTGCTGAGATCCGGCAGAACGGATATTATTATGTCGATAAGACAGGCCTTATTGCCGAGGTATTAAAGGCTCAGGCAGTAAAAGTGACACTGATTACCCGTCCAAGGAGATTCGGAAAGACATTGGGGATGAGTACTCTGGAAAATTTCTTTAGTATCCGAAAAGACAGTGCGGTATTGTTTCAGGGACTGGGGATCATGAATGCTTCGGCGCTCTGTCAGAAATGGATGAATCAGTGTCCGACGATCTTCCTTTCGTTTAAAGATGTGGATGGCCTGACTTTCGATAGTGCCTACGGAATGTTGGAAGCAACGATTGCTGAATTATTTCGAAAATATACAGACCTTCTGGACAGCGAAAATGTAAATGATTATGACAAAGAAGCTTTTCGCCGTATCTTAAAAGGCGAAGCCGGTACGACCGGAATCAAGAAAAGTCTCTCTCTTCTCATACGAATGCTGAGTGATCATTATGGAAAACAAGTGGTGCTGTTGCTGGATGAGTATGATGTTCCTGTGGCCAAGGCGAGCAATCACCATTATTATCAGGAAATGTTAGAAGTAGTGAAAGCAATGATGAGCACTGCATTAAAAGACAACAATGCCCTTCAATTTGCAATCATTACCGGCTGCCTGAAGATCGCGAAAGAGAGTATTTTCACCGGAACAAATAATTTCGTGTCAGATACGATCACTTCTTCCAGGCTGAATGAATACTTTGGATTTACGCAAGATGATGTAGACAGGATTTTACAGGATGCGGATGCCAAAGATCATGCAGAGGCGATGAAATACTGGTATGACGGATATCATTTTGGCGATTTTGATGTATATTGTCCGTGGGATGTGATGAATTACCTGTTTGATCTTTCGAACGATCCGAAGGCAAGACCTGCGAGTTACTGGAAGAATACGAGCGATAACGCAATCATCCGCTCCTTTATCGATTATTCGGGGAGCAGTATTACCGGAAAACTGGAAACATTGTTAGCGGGAGGAACGATCTCACAGAAGGTTGAAGAAAACCTCACATACGATCTTCTGCACTCCTCAGAAGAAAATTTGTGGAGCATTCTTTATCTGACCGGCTATCTGACAGGGGTTCGCGGAGAAGATCAGACTACAAAACTTATGATTCCGAACGCGGAGATCCGGGAGATCTTCGAGTCGACTGTCGTAAAGTGGTTTCAGGACAAAGCGAAAGGAACTGACCGAAGAACTCTGTTCCATGCAGTATGGAATGGTGACAGTGAACTTTTGACGCGTGAGATGAGCACGCTGCTCAGAATGACCATCATCTATCATGATTATAAAGAAGATTTTTATCATGCATTCCTTGCCGGAATCTTCGCCGGTGCGGGGTATATGGTGGAATCCAACCGAGAACACGGTGAGGGACGGAGTGATGTGATCGTATGCGATTCGGAAAACGGACGGCTCGCTGTCTTTGAGGTTAAGTGTTCTGCCGCACTTGAGAAAATGGAAGAAAGCTGTGAAACGGCATTGCGCCAGATCGATGAACGCATGTATGCAAAAGAGTTTAAAGACAGCTATGATCAGGTTCTCTGCTATGGAATTTCTTTCTATAAGAAACGCTGTCTGGTAAAGAAAATTCACTCGTGAAATTCATGATTACTGGAAAGATACAGAACTGTTGCGAATCATTATCTAAAAGACCGCATAATCTGTCATAGACATTCCTTTTTGGGAGAATGGGTATGAAGCGATTATGCGGTCTTATGCTGTTCTGCGTAGGTTTCGGTATGACCTGGGCGTTAGTGCTGCCGACGACATTTTTCCTTGTACTCACGGCGGCGGCGCTGATGATCGTGGGGTATAATCTGTTTTGTGGGTAAAAATATTAAGCCCGTTAGTATTAGATTCTTATTTTTGTCGACATAAAAACCAAACAAAATATTGTCCCTTGTTGAATGCACTGCACCTTATATATTAAATAAATAACAAGAAGCACAGGAGATGGATTTATGCTATTCTTAGTATTATGCACCTTTTCAGAAGATGAGCAGGTTTGGATCGAACAATTATTTAATGAAAATCACACCCTTTTATATAAAGTTTCTTATCAGTTGCTTCAATCAGAAACAGACGCGGAAGACGCTGTTGCACAGGCATTTTTAAATATAATGGAACATTTTGAAAAAATCAGCCAGTTACCACGCCGCGACCAGATTCCCTATAGTGTTATTATTGCAAAGAATGCATCCTATGATATTCTTCGTAAGAAGAAAAAGATGATTCCGGTGGAAGAGTTTTATGAAACAAGGACGGATTCTGGAGTAGAAGAAGCTTTCTTTGAAAAATTCAAGAAGGAGCAGTTGGCGGTGGCATTAGAACATTTAGAAGAAAATGATCGAACACTTCTTATGTTTCGATTTGGTCGTAACATGTCATTAAAAGATATCGCAGTGCTGATGGGAATCTCGGAAGAGACAGCTAAAAAGAGGAGCCAGCGGGCAATAAAAAAACTGAAGAAAAAACTGGAAGAAATTGAGAGGTAAAAAGTGACAAGTATTTTAAGAGAAGTTTGTCGAGAAAGATTGAATCAAGAGTGGGCACAAGCTGATAAGAGTCTAGATAATTACAAAAATGTGATGTCAAAAGAAAGTAAATTGATTGACGAAGGGGAAATTAGAAAAAACATTTTGGATAAGGCAGCAAATAAAATTCTTGCACTCCCATTCCCGGAACAGGCTGTATTTCATCTTTATTATGCTTTTCACTTAGATGACTCGCAGATTAATGAAATTCTCATGATTCCGTATGCTCATGGAATGCGGATTAGTATGTTGAATTACCTTCAAAAATGGACAAGTACTCCAGAAATATTTGCATGTCCAGAAAGCATTTCTCAGATATGCACAATATCACTGACAAAGCTAATGGCTGAGATAAATACAACAGAGGATATCCAACATGTGTATTCTAGACGTTTCAGAAAACAATTACGGAAAATCCATATTACACAACAACCGACAGATCATTTATTTCGTGGAATTTTGCGGGCTGCAGCTGTTTTTCTTGCGATTTCTCTCGGATTTTCAACAGCAATGGTCACAAATGCGGAATTTCGTGGAAAAATTTTGGAATGGATCGTGGAGACATATCCGAAGTATTCTAAAATCGGGTTGGAAGGTATACAAAATAAGCATGTCATAGAGGAAGGGAATAATTTAGGTTCTTTCCAGATTAACTATATTCCAGATGGATATCAATTGGTATATCAGAGCAATCTCCCATTAATGAAAAAATTCAGATATAAAAATTCAGAAAATACCAGTATTACAATACAAGTTTCACCTGGGAATGGGTCAAATAATTATAATACGGAGAATTCAGAAATAAAGTCATGTATGACCGGAGAGAAAAATGTATTATATTGGGAAAAAGATGGAGTCCGAATGTGTGTGATTAAGGAAGGGGAATGGCTGATAAGCGTTGTCACAGAACTTCCATTTAATGAAGTATTCAAAATTGTGGAAAATATAAATTATTGTAATTGACATGTCCCTAAAGTCTCATTTGGACGTTATATAGATGAAAAAGATAAAGGAGGACGTGTTTTACTGATATGATATTAGTTTTCTATGAAGGCTATTAAAGCAAAAATCAGTTTTTCTAAATCTAATTAAGAAGGTGATACATGCTTTTTTTATTAATAATCACACCTATTGTCCATTTCTTGCTTGCAAAAACAAAGTTCACAATAACGAGAATTATAATTGTATTGCTTCAAGAAATTATACAGACGATGATATGGAAACGGATATATGCAAATCGTACTAAATGGTTTTCGTATTTTCTAATATTATTTGGTACAATAATTCCATATATGCTATATTTAGATAAGGATATTCCTAGTGGTTATATGGCAACTATAATATTAATAGCGCTTTTTTTATGGATAGAACTTCTACAATATCAAAGAAAACTTCTGTTTTTCACTTTTGGTGTATCGATAGCATGTTTATTATTATATTATAAAGGATTTCCAACGAAAATGTGTGAAATATTTCCGTTATTAGTATACTGCATAGAAATATTTCCGTTAATGCTCCAAGCAAAAAAAGAAAAGTAAGGGAATGCCTGACAATAACTCGGATATGAGTGCAGAAACAAGAGTATATCATATATCCTTCGGATAATATAATAGGTTTTGCGATGGAAAGTCGCGAATACTGGTAAAGAATGAATAAAAAGATCGAGCTACTAATAATAGATGCTCACAGAAGTTTTATAGATACGAAAAATAAAGGCACCCTCATTTGAGGATGCCTTTATTTCGATTCCCTATCTTGTTTAGGGAGAATGGATATGAAGCGATTATGCGGTCTCATGCTGTTCTGCGTGGGTTTCGGCATGACCTGGGCCTTGATATTGCCGACAACCTTTTTTCTTGTGATTACGGCGGCAGCGCTTATGATCGTGGGATATAATCTGTTTTGCGGGTAAAACAGGACAGATGAGTGATACCGGATCTGCAATTCTGATTTTTCGGGCAAAGGAGTCGAAAAACGGCACACCGCATTCTTGTTACTTTCGTGATGAGCAGGTGTGCCAAAAATTTTTATCAAGACGCAGAGCAGACGTTTGATATATAGGAATGTTTTTGATATAATGTAAACACGGAGGCATAAAGACGGAGAGGAGGACTTTTATGGGACCAATTTTGAGGGCGATGGGTGGTTTTGTGTGATAGCAATCATTGTTTCGGAGCTTTTAGCGGATATTCCCTGGCTGTCAGATCAACTGAGACTCCCGGGAATCGTGATGATCTCACTGATTTTTGCCCTGTTTTACGGGCCGGAACCAAAGCGGATCTCGAAAAAAGTTTTTGTGGGAGGAGTAGTGGGCCTTACGGCTGCTTCGCTGCTTGGAGAGCTGGTCGGAAATTTTATTGGAAAAGGTATCTGAATCATTCTGTTGGAAAATCAGATTTGAATGAAAAAATATGCGGGCACATAAAAAAGAATGTGCCTTGGCACATTCTCGCGCCTCGCGCGGTCGCTTGCGACAGTCTACACCTTCGCGCGAGTGCGCATCTTTGGCACGTCAGTGCCTTTTCATGTAACAGGAAATTCCGAGGCATTTCCTGTTACATGAAAAAGGCACCCTCACATGAGGATGCCTTCATTTCATTTCCCTATCTTGTAAAAGGAGGATTAAGCTCTCTCAACGAGACCGGATCTTAAGCAGGAAGTGCATACATACATCTTGCGGGAGCCGCCGTTAACCTTAACCTTTACAGATTTTACATTCGCGTTCCAGATTTTATTGGATCTTCTATGGGAATGGCTTACTCCATTACCAAAGTGAGCCGCCTTTTCGCAAATAGCACATTTAGCCATGATTCCACCTCCTTAATCATTCATACGGTTGGATGCAAAAATCCATAACATGGATATCATAGCAGAAGATTAAATATTTTGCAAGCAAAATTTTTAGAAATTTCACATTTTTTTGAAAAATAAGTGGAATCCCATGGACAGAGAAAACTTGATATGGTATATTAGGATTATTAAAGTTCAATTATAAAGGAACTTTTATGCGAATGATCCGGGTGGTCTTTGTTATGAAACGGCTGGATCATTGGCGTTTGCGCCTTTTTTATCAGGATACGGCGCTTATAATCAGTAGGAATGGAGGCTTAGCGTATGAAGGGATGTATTAACAATAAAATGGGACAGATCCAGATCGACACCGATGTTATCGCTCTTTATGCCGGCACGACAGCGGTAGAATGCTTTGGAATCGTGGGAATGGCTGCAGTAAGTATGAAAGACGGTCTGGTAAAGCTATTAAAGAGAGAAAGCCTGACTCACGGAATCAATGTTACGATCAATGATAATGCAATTGAAATCGACTTCCACGTAATCGTATCCTATGGCGTCAGCATCTCGACCGTAGCGGATAACCTGATCGAGAGTGTGAAATACAAAGTAGAAGAGTTCACGGGAATGCCGGTTGAAAAGATCAATATCTTTGTTGAAGGTGTTCGAGTGATAGATTAAGGAGGAAGTAAAATCCATGGAATTAAAGTCCGTAGATGCCGCTCTCTTACAGAAAGCGGTTCTGGCCGCAGCGAAAGGCCTTGAGGCAAAAAAAGAATGGATTAACGAATTAAACGTATTCCCGGTTCCGGACGGTGATACGGGTACGAATATGACCATGACGATCATGGCCGCAGCAAGAGAGGTGGCTGCGATCGAGAATCCGACAATGGAGTCCATCGCGAAGGCTCTCTCATCCGGTTCCTTAAGAGGTGCCCGCGGTAACTCCGGCGTTATCTTATCCCAGTTATTCCGCGGTTTCACAAAAGAGATCAAGGAATCCAATGAAATTACAGTGACAAGCCTGGCGAATGCCTTTACCCGCGCAACTGAGACTGCCTACAAGGCTGTTATGAAGCCGAAGGAAGGTACGATCCTCACTGTGGCAAAAGGAATGGCTGAGAAGGCCGTTGATCTTGCGACACAGACAGATGATGTGATCGAATTTTTAACACAGGTGATCGAGGAAGGCGACTATGTATTAAGCCAGACTCCGGAAATGCTCCCGGTATTAAAACAGGCTGGTGTTGTTGACTCCGGCGGACAGGGACTTATGCAGGTCATGAAGGGCGGTCTCGACGGTCTTTTAGGAAGAGGGATTCCGTTTGATGCCGTTGCTCCGGCAGCCGCAAACACAGAGTCCGCAAAACCGAAGGTGGCTGCAGGAAGTGATGAGCTTTCTACTTCCGATATTAAGTACGGCTACTGCACCGAGTTTATCGTAAACGTGGAGAAAACCTACGATATGGATGAGGAGCAGAAATTCAAAGGATATTTGGAGTCCATCGGTGACTGCGTCGTTGTAGTTTCCGATGACGATATTATCAAAGTCCATGTCCACACGAACCATCCGGGTCTTGCATTTGAGAAAGGTCTGACTTACGGTTCCCTTTCCAGAATGAAGATCGACAATATGCGCGAGGAGCACCACGAGCGTCTGATCCAGAACGCTTCCAATGTTGCCCAGACTCCGGAAACTCCGGCTGAGGCAAAAAAAGAGGAAGCTCCGGCATCCAACGAGCCGAGAAAACCGTACGGCTTCATCGCTGTCTCCATCGGTAAAGGTCTCGGTGAGATCTTCAAGGGAATTGGCGCTGACTACCTGATCGAGGGCGGACAGACGATGAACCCGAGTACCGAGGATATGCTAAATGCCATCGAGAAGGTAAATGCGGACGTGATCTACATCCTTCCAAACAACAAGAATATCATTCTTGCCGCTGAACAGGCTAAGAGTCTTGTGGAAGATAAGAAGATCTTCGTTGTTCCGTCCAAGACCGTACCGCAGGGTATCGCGGCTCTCATCAACTTTCTCCCGGATCTTTCACCGGAGGAAAACCTTGAGAACATGACATCCGAGATGGGACGGATCCACACAGGCCAGATCACCTACGCGGTCCGCAACACAAATATCGACGGAATGGAGATCCATGAGGGTGATATCATGGGAATCGGTGATTCTGGCATGCTCGCTGTAGGCCAGAATGTAAATGAAACCGTTCTTGAGACCTTAAAGCACCTGGTGGATGACGAGTCCGAGCTGATCAGCGTTTACTCCGGTGAGGACGTGACGGAGGAAGATGCGGCAGCACTTGTAGAAAAAGTGCAGGCGGCATTCCCGAACTGTGAAGTTGAATTAAACGACGGCGGTCAGCCGATCTATTATTACCTGCTTTCCGTAGAGTAAGCGGGGAGATGCCAGAGGCGCCTGGCGCCCCGGCGAATGTATAACGATAGAAAAAGCTGCTCCCTTTGGTCAGAAGACCCGATGAGGCAGCTTTTTCCATGAGACAAAAAGCGGAAAGTTTCCGGTATGTTCTCAGTAGGCTGCAGACTGCGCCGCAGGATAAGACAAAAGGAGCGTGAAAACGATGGCAAACGACCAATCCATAGAGACCTTAAAAGGAATCGGAGAAAAAACGGCAAAGCTTTTTGAAAAAGTCGGGATCCGCACCATCGACGATCTGCTCCACTACTATCCGAGGGGCTATGATACCTACGGGGAGCCGAAAGCCATCGGGGAGCTTTCTGAGGATGAGACCGGGACCGTGGAGGGCTTTTTAAAGAGCGGGGCCGCAGGAGTCCACGTAAACGGTCTTTCCATCGTCCAGGCGACCATCAGCGATATGACCGGAAAACTTCGTCTCGTCTGGTATCACATGCCGTATTTAAAGAACACTCTGCGGCCGGACAGTCATTTTATCTTCCGGGGCCGTGTGATCCGCAAAAAGAACGGACTCACGATGGAACAGCCCCAGATGTTTAAGCCGGAGGCCTACGAGGAACTTTTATCCAGCATGCGCCCGGTCTATGCCCAGACGAAGGGTCTGGGAAATAAGATGATCACTTCCGCAGTCGAGCAGGCACTTGCGTTCCGGACGTTGGAGAGGGATTATCTCCCGGCAGGTCTCAGGATCGCAAACGAGCTTGCGGAGTACAACTTTGCTATCGAGCACATCCATTTTCCGTCGAATGAGGAAGAACTGAAGTTTGCGAGGAAGCGCCTCGTGTACGATGAATTTTTCTTCTTCCTTCTGGCAGTGCGTCATTTAAAGGAGAAACGTCAGAATGTGCAGAGCCCATTCCATATGGAAAAACAGGATGAATGCTGGAAGCTTCTGGCGGATCTGCCTTACAGGCTCACGAGCGCCCAGCTGAGGACGCTGGAGGAAGTCCTGAAGGACCTCAAGAGCGGTTCCGTCATGAACCGGCTGATCCAGGGTGATGTTGGCTCCGGTAAGACGGTCATCGCCGTTCTGGCGCTCCTGGCAGCCTGCGAGAACGGATACCAGGGCGCTCTCATGGTGCCGACAGAAGTTCTCGCGAGACAGCACTTCGAGTCTGTGACGGAACTTTTTGAGAAGCATGGTGTGGACAAAAAGGTGATCCTGCTCACTGGTTCCATGACGGCAAAGGAAAAGCGGATCGCCTACGAGAAAGTTGCCTCCCATGAAGCGGATATCATCATCGGAACCCACGCCCTGATCCAGGAGAAGATAGTCTATGATAACCTTGCCCTCGTCATCACCGACGAGCAGCACCGGTTCGGTGTCGCCCAGAGGGAGATGTTTGGAAACAAGGGACAGATGCCTCATGTGCTGGTCATGAGCGCCACCCCAATCCCGAGGACTCTGGCAATCATCCTTTACGGGGACCTCGATATTTCCGTCATCGACGAGCTCCCGGCAAACCGTCTTCCCATCAAGAACTGCGTGGTGGACAAGAGCTACCGCCCGCGGGCTTACCGTTTTATCGAAAACGAGGTAAAAAATGGCCGCCAGGCCTACGTGATCTGCCCGATGGTGGAGGAGAGCGAGATGATCGATGCAGAAAACGTCCTGGACTACACGAAGATCTTAAGGCAGAATCTGCCGGGGATCCGGGTGGAGTACCTTCACGGGAAGATGAAGGGAAAAGAGAAAAATAAGATCATGGAAGAATTTGCCGCCGGGAAGATCCAGGTGCTTGTCTCCACCACGGTCATCGAGGTCGGGGTCAACGTGCCGAACGCTACGGTGATGATGATCGAGAATGCCGAACGGTTCGGCCTTGCGCAGCTCCATCAGCTTCGGGGCCGCGTTGGACGGGGGGACAAGCAGTCCTACTGCATCATGGTGAATGCCTCCGGAAATAAGGAGAAAAACAGGCGTCTGGACGTCTTGAATAAGTCCAACGACGGCTTTTATATCGCTTCCGAGGATCTGAAGCTCCGGGGTCCCGGTGATATCTTCGGGATCCGTCAGAGCGGAGATCTGGAGTTCCAGCTGGCAGATATCTATACAGATGCGGTGACGCTTAAGAAGGTCTCCGAGGACGTGAACCGGCTTTTGGAGCAGGATGAAAACCTGGAACAGGAAGAAAACCAGGAATTAAAGAAGCGCCTCGACAGGTTTCTGGAAGAAAAGTATGAGAAGCTGAACCTGTAATAAAAAAAGAATTATTGAACCTGCCGGTATATGACCAATCATCAAAGATGAAACATTGGGAATACCGGGAAGTGCAGCAAGTACGAAGACCTGCTGCACAGTTACGGAAAAGCCACAGATTGATTATAAAAGAGGAGAATGACACACATGACGAGACTTGATGAACTCTTATATGAAATGACACGCTACGACGACAAGGATGTAAAACGGATCCAGCACTTTTTGAAGGTCCATGAATTCGCGAGACTGATCGGCCTTGAGGAGAATCTCGATCCGTACACCCAGGAAGTTCTGGAGGCAGCGGCCATCGTTCATGACATCGGAATTCACAAAGCAGAAGAAAAGTATGGAAGAAACACTGGAAAATACCAGGAGATGGAGGGACCGGGCGAGGCGCGGACCATGCTGACAGCCCTTTCCTGGCCCCTGGAGGTCATCGACCGTGTCTGCTATCTGGTAGGACATCACCACACATACGATAATATCGATGGAATGGACTACCAGATCCTTGTGGAGGCGGATTTCCTCGTCAATCTCTTCGAGGATGGATCCACACCGGACACCCAGAAGAGTGTATTTGAGAGAATATTCCGAACGGAAGGCGGAAAACGTCTGTTCCGTCTGATGTTTGAGAGTGGAGAGGAATAAACAGGTGAAAACACTTCTGGGAGGGGCAAATATATCGTTACCTGGGCACTGGGACATCTTGTGACTCTGGCGGACCTGGTGAACAACGTGTCCGCGATGGCACTTGCTGGGATAAAACTGGATAATAAGTGATCACAGATACGCGGCAGGGACGATATTGCAGGTATATCAGATAAGTGAGAAGGAATAAAGTATGTCAGTTAAATTAAAACAGGTATTTTCAGGGAAACGCCTTGATGAGGTCCATGCCCTCTATGAGACCGCATTTCCCGCCAGCGAGAAGAAACCTTTCTCCATGATCGTTTCCGGGCAGGGGACAGGGCTGGTGGAGATCCTTTCCCTGGAAGAGAATAATAGGTTTCTTGGTCTTGCCATCATGGCGAAGGCGGGAGACCGGGTACTTCTTGACTATTTTGCCATCGCGGATGAAGTGCGGGGGCATGGAGCCGGCTCTGCGGCACTTCAGGCGCTCCGTGAGAGATATCAAGGCATGAGGATCATCATTGAGATCGAGAGCACGAAATGTGAGGATGAAGAGGAACTGGCTCTCCGCACACGCCGGAAAAAGTTCTATCTGCGGAATGGGTTTACGATGCTGCCGTACTACATCGATCTCTGGGGGACGGAGATGGAGATGCTTTCAAATGGTCAGCCATGCCCGTATGAGGAATATCTCGATATCTATACAACGGCATTTGGAACAAAAGTATCCGATAAGATCCATTTTTTAGGGGACGCACCGGCGGCAGATGAGATCTGATGGCAGCCTGGGAGCAATTTCCGAAGAAATAAGAATCAAATTCACAAAAAGTACACAGGGGTATGATATAGTGAGCGATAAGTGAGTCAGGAGCAGGCTTGCATGCTTCTGACGAACGGCGAACTGGACCACAATAGCTGCGTTAGCAGCGGTCAGCACCATAGGTGCGAATTGTGGTATAGTGAGCGTGCTTTCGCCAACAAACCAATTAACAATGAGAGGATTACCAGATATGAAAAAACATGTATTATTAGGAGCGCTGCTCCTGACAGCAGCACTTTCGGCAGGACTTACCGGCTGTTCTTCTTCCGGCACAAAGGAATCAGGATCCCCGAAGGTGGAAATCTCCGAGATTAGAGATGACGTTGTAGAACCGGATTTCTCTGGTGCGGACATTGAAGTTTATGCATTAAATGCACCGATCGATTTTGACTACTCCAGTTCCGACACCGATATGATCTTTAAGAAAAAAGACGGTGTATGGCTGGATGCCATGGATTCCGCGATCCCGTTAAACCAGGAAAAATTTGAGGCGATGGCACAGAATTTCCTGAATCTTCATGCGATCTCTGAAATTGACAGTGCTGATACCGCATCTGACTATGGTATGGGAAATCCGGTATACACTGTGACGATCACCGACAGCGAAAAAGGTGAGATCACTCTGAGCATCGGAAACAAGGATGCAGACGGAAATTACTATCTCTCCGATGAGAAAAATATCTATCTCGTAAAAGCATCCACAGTAGACTCCCTGGTATTCGACTATGATACCCTGGTTGTCCGCGAGGGACTGGATATTCAGGTTACAGCAGCTGATCTTCAGAACGTGTCCATCACCATGGACGGTAAGACAACGTCCTACAAGAACTCTGATACAGAGGTCATGACGACCATCGCAGACGGAATCAGCAATCTCAAACCGTTCGACTATGCAAGCTACCATATTTTAAATCAGGAACTTGCTAATGCTGACCTGACAACAGATACCCGCATTACATTCCAGGCGGAGCTCACTGTAAATGGTGAGAAGAAGTCTCTCACGATTTATGTCGGAACATACGCAAATCCGGATCAGACATACCGCTATGTGCAGCTTGATGGATCCAACATGATCATGGTCGTTGACAACAACATCGTATTAAACCTCTTAAACGGTCTGACACCGGATGAGGAATAAGTGCAAAGAAAATGCATAAACATGCATGATAAGGCAAGAAAAAGGCAATTCTTACACCCTTTTTCTTGCCTTTTTTTTGTCTTTGAGATATGATAGAACAAGACTTTGGAATAAAGGAGAGAAAACACATGAATCAGTTACTTGATCTCTTCCTTACGTTTGCCAGAATCGGCGGTCTTACCTTTGGCGGTGGATACGCGATGCTTCCGATCCTCCAGAGAGAGGTCGTTGAGAAGAGACACTGGGCAACAGAAGAGGAACTTATGGACTATTACGCGATCGGCCAGTGTACCCCGGGCATTATCGCGGTAAATACGGCGACCTTTGTCGGACAGGGACTTGCCGGCTCCATTGGCGGTATCGTCGCGACTCTGGGCGTTGTATTCCCGTCCCTGATCATTATCACGGTCATCGCAGCATTTATCCAGAACTTTGCGCATCTCGCGATCGTACAGAACGCCTTTGCGGGTATCCGTGTCTGCGTTTGTGTCCTGATCTTCAACGCGGTGGTCAAACTCTGGAAAAAGGCAGTTGTGGATAAGCCGACATTAGTGATCTGCCTGCTTGTGATCCTCGGCTCCACACTTACAGAGTTTTCCCCGATCGTGTTCGTTATCCTTGCGGCTGCTGCAGGAATTATCTTAAAGAATAAGGAGGCTGCTTCCAAATGATGATCTTTGTCAGACTTTTCTTTGAGTTTTTTAAAGCTGGTCTCTTTGCAATCGGCGGCGGGATGGCGACACTCCCGTTCCTCTACAATATCTCCGATAAGACAGGCTGGTTCACCTACGGACAGCTTGCGGACATGGTGGCGATCTCCGAGTCCACACCAGGTCCGATGGGCGTCAACATGGCAACTTACGTTGGATTTACAACAGCCGGTCCTGCTGGTGCAGTAATTGCTACACTCGGTCTGATCACACCATCCATTATCGTGATCCTGATCATTGCCGGATTCTTAAAGGCGTTCAAGACAAACAAGTATGTTCAGAACGCTTTCTACGGACTCCGCCCGGCATCAACAGGTCTGATCGCGGCAGCAGGACTTTCCGTTCTGTCCTTGGTTCTTCTTCACAAGGACGCTTTTGCGGCAAGCGGAAAGATCACAGACCTGATCAGCATCCGCAGTATCGTTCTTCTTGCAGTACTTTATTATTTCACGGCAGTCTGCAAAAAGACGAAAGGACTCCATCCGGTTGCGTTTATTGCGGCATCTGCGGTGATCGGAGTTGTGCTTCGGTTCGGAGGAGTTTAAAATTTAAGTAAATATGTGCCTGTGGGAGAGCGATCCCGCAGGCTTTTTTCTTCCGAAAAACCGTTTGAAAAAGCTTGCTGGGACCGCATGCTCCAGGATGTTTTTCGACACAAAACTATAATTCGAATATATGTTCGATAGAAAACGCTTGCAAATCTGGAAGATTTAAGTGTATAATAGGAAAAGCTTGACTGAGAAACGTGGCTGCGGCATATACGCAGCAGTATGAAAAATAAAACAAAGCTGCGGCGGGGAAGCTTTCCTGCCGCAGTTTATGACTTGTATTGGAGGTCTTTACATGGCGAAAGCACAGTATAATGCTGACAGTATTACCGTACTGGAAGGACTGGAGGCAGTCCGCAAGCGTCCCGGAATGTACATCGGTGGCGTTGGAACAAAGGGCTTAAACCATTTGATATATGAAATCGTCGACAACGCGGTGGACGAGCACCTGGCTGGATTCTGTACGGAGATCACGGTAACGCTGGAGGCGGATGGGTCCTGTACCGTAAAGGATAACGGACGGGGAATCCCGGTGGAGATGCACAAAAAAGGCGTGTCCGCGGAACGTGTGGTTCTCTCCACGCTTCATGCAGGCGGAAAATTCGATAATAATTCCTATAAGACCAGCGGCGGACTTCATGGCGTCGGTTCTTCCGTCGTAAACGCCTTGTCTGACCGGATGAAGGTAAAAATTTCCAGGGATGGAAAAGTATATTATGATGAGTATGAAAAGGGACATCCGGTGATCGAACTGAAGGATGGGCTTCTTCCTGTGATCGGAAAATCAAAGGAGACAGGAACAGAGATCAACTTCCTGCCGGATCCGACGATCTTCGAGAAGACGAAATTTAAGGCGGAGTGGTTAAAGAGCCGTCTTCATGAGTCCGCCTATTTAAACCCGAACCTGGCGCTCCACTATGTGAACAAACGCGCCGGTGAGGAGGAGATGATCACCTACCACGAGCCGGATGGGATCATTGCCTATGTCCGCGAGTTAAACAACGGAAAAGAGCCGGTTCATGAGCCGGTGTATTTTAAAGGCAGTGTGGACCAGATCGAGGTGGAGGTGGCGTTCCAGTTCGTTGACGCCTTCGAGGAGAATATTCTCGGATTCTGCAACAATATCTTCACCCAGGAGGGCGGAACCCACCTGGTGGGATTCAAGACGAAATTCACCCAGCTGATCAACTCCTACGCGAGGGAACTCGGCATTTTAAAAGAGAAGGACAGCAACTTTACCGGCGCTGACACAAGAAACGGCATGACGGCCGTTGTGGCGGTGAAACACCCGGATCCGATCTTCGAGGGACAGACAAAGACAAAGCTTGCCAGCGCCGATGCGACAAAGGCTGTGTTCACCATGACTGGAGACGAGCTGGAAAGGTTTTTCGACCGAAATCTCGACACCTTAAAGGCAATCATCGCCTGTGCGGAGAAATCCGCAAAGATCCGCAAGGCGGAGGAGAAGGCGAAGACAAACATGCTCTCCAAGTCGAAGTTCTCCTTCGACAGCAACGGAAAGCTTGCAAACTGTGAGAGTCGTGACCCGTCAAAGTGTGAGATCTTCATCGTCGAGGGAGATTCTGCCGGCGGCTCCGCAAAAATGGGAAGAAACCGACAGTTCCAGGCGATCCTGCCGATCCGCGGAAAGATCTTAAACGTGGAGAAAGCGTCTATGGATAAGGTCCTGGCAAACGCTGAGATCAAGACTATGATCAATGCCTTCGGCTGTGGATTCTCTGAGGGATACGGAAATGACTTTGATATCACGAAATTGAAATACGATAAGATCGTCCTGATGACCGATGCCGATGTGGACGGAAGCCATATCGACACATTGCTTTTAACATTTCTCTATCGCTTCATGCCGGAACTGATCTACGACGGACATGTTTACATCGCGATGCCGCCGCTCTATAAGGTAGTTCCGAAACGCGGAGAAGAGCGGTATCTCTACGATGACAAGGCGTTAGAAGAATATAAGAAGAGCCACGCCGGGGACTTTACGCTGCAGCGCTACAAAGGTCTCGGTGAGATGGATGCGGATCAGCTCTGGGAGACGACGCTAAACCCGGAGAACCGCGTCTTAAAACGGGTGGAGATCGAAGATGCCCGGATGGCAAGTGAAGTGACGGAGCTTCTGATGGGAAGCGACGTTCCGCCGAGAAAGAAATTTATCTATGATCATGCCGATGAGGCGGAAATCGACGCATAGAAGGAGAGTTTACCATGTCTGAAAAAATATTGCGAACTGAATATTCGGAGGAAATGCAGAAGAGCTATCTGGACTACTCCATGAGCGTCATCACCTCCCGTGCGATCCCGGATGCCAGAGACGGTTTAAAGCCGGTACAGCGCCGTGTTCTCTACGATATGAGTGAGCTTCACTTAGATCACGATAAGCCCCACAGAAAGTCGGCACGTATCGTGGGCGATACCATGGGTAAATACCACCCACACGGCGACAGCTCTATCTACGAGACCTTAGTTGTCCTGTCCCAGGACTTTAAAAAGGGAATGGCTCTGGTGGACGGACACGGAAATTTCGGCTCCATAGAGGGTGACGGCGCAGCTGCCATGCGATACACTGAGGCACGCTTAAAGAAATTTGCGGAGGAGGTCTACTTAAAAGATCTCGATAAGACCGTAGATTTCGTCGCCAACTACGATGAGACGGAAAAAGAGCCGGAGGTCCTCCCGGTCCGCGTGCCGAACCTTCTCGTAAACGGTGCGGAGGGAATCGCTGTCGGCATGAGCACCAGCATTCCGACCCACAATTTAGGGGAAGTTATCGACGCGGTAAAGGCCTATATCGATAACCGTCTTCTCACCGTTGAAGAGCTGATGCAGTATATGCCGGGACCGGATTTCCCCACCGGCGGGATCATCGCAAATAAGAGTGATCTTTTACAGATCTACGAGACTGGTGCTGGAAAGATCAAGCTCCGCGGAAAGATCGAGGTGGAACTCGGAAGAAGAAAGGCAGACCGAGACAAACTGGTGATCACGGAGATCCCGTACACAATGGTCGGCGCGGGAATCAACAAGTTCCTCATGGATGTGGCAGATCTCGTTGAGACGAGGAAGCTCACCGATGTGGTGGACATTTCAAACCAGTCAAATAAAGAGGGGATCCGCATTGTCCTGGAGTTAAAGAAGGACGCGGATGTCAATAAGATCAAGGCGGTCCTCTATAAAAAGACAAAGCTCGAGGACACTTACGGTGTCAACATGCTCGCCATTGACGATGGACGCCCGGAGACCATGAACCTTAAGCAGATCTTGAATACATTCCTGGAATTCCAGTACCGGAACATGACGAAGAAGTACAATGTTCTTCTCCAGAAGGAAATGGAAAAGAAGGAAGTTCAGGAAGGGCTCATCGAGGCATGCGATGTGATCGACCTCATTATCGCCGTTCTCCGGGGATCAAAGAACATGAAGGACGCAAAGGAATGCCTGATGACCGGAAATACGGAGAAGATCCAGTTCCGTGTGCCGGGCTTTGAGGCGGACGCGAAGAAGCTTCATTTTACCGAACGCCAGGCGACAGCGATCCTGGAGATGCGTCTCTACAAGCTCATCGGTCTTGAGATCCTCGCGCTCCAGAAAGCATACAAGGAGACATTGCGGAAAATCCGTGAATATAAGCATATTCTTTCCAACCAGAAGAATATGGATGTGGTGATCAAGGAAGACCTTGACTCCATCAAGGCAGAGTTCGCAGAACCGAGAAGGACACTCATCGAGGACGGCGAAGAGATGGTTTACGTGGAGGCGAAGGAAGAGGCGAAGGAAGTGATTTTCGTCATGGACCGCTTCGGCTATTGCAAGACCATGGACCGCTCCATCTACGAGAGAAACCAGGAGACCGTGGACAGCGAGAATGTCCGGGTACTTCCGGTGATGACGGACGATAAGCTCTGCATGTTCTCAGATACCGGAAACATGTACCAGGTGAAGGTTGCGGAGTTCCCGACACTGAAGATGAAAGACAAGGGAATCCCCATCGAGAACGTCAGCAAATTTGATGGGAAGACGGAGACGATCCTCTTTATGCTTCCGGCATCCGGATTTACCGGTAAGAAATTCCTGTTTGCGACGGCTCAGGCGGCGGTGAAGATCGTCCCGGGTGAGGAGTTTGTAACAGCAAACAGGACTGTTGTGGCAACAAAGCTGGCAGAAGGGGATAAACTTACGGAGATCCGCGAGATCGGCACAGAGATCGACGGAACCCGCGACGTAGTCCTGCAGACCGTTGGCGGAATGTTCTTAAAGTTCCAGATGGAGGAAATCCCGGAGCTCAAAAAGAACAGCCGCGGTGTTTGCGGAATCCGGCTGGAAAAGGAAGATACGCTGGAACATGTATATCTGCCGGATATGGACGGAACCGCGGATTATAAAGGAAAAGAAGTTGCCCTCAACCGGCTGAAAGCAGCAAAGAGGGCTGGAAAAGGAACGAAAGTTAGGTTATAATAGAGATAGCTGAAAGATGCTCGTGACATAATAAAACTGAAAACCATGGTTCGGACAGATCCTGTCCGCTGAAAAGGAGAAATCATATGAATATACCTACACCTCATATTGCCGCAAAACAAGGCGAGATTGCGCCGTCTATTTTACTTCCGGGTGATCCGCTCCGCGCAAAATTTATAGCTGAAAATTTCCTTGCCGGTGCGAAACAGTTCAATGCTACAAGAAATATGTTCGGCTACACCGGATTTTACCGCGACAAACCTGTTTCTGTCATGGGGACAGGAATGGGATGCCCATCCATCGGAATCTACACCCATGAGCTCATCGAGGGATACGGCGTAAAGACACTGATCCGTGTGGGTACCACAGGAGCAATCTCCGAGGATGTCCATATCCGTGATCTTGTGTTCGCCATGGGTGCCTGCACACAGACAAACTATGTAAGAGAATTCGGTCTTCCGGGCGATTTCGCACCGATCGCGGACTTTGGCCTTCTGATCAAGGCTGTCTTCCATGCAGAACAGGAAAACCTCCCGTATCACGTCGGAAACGTGCTGACCTCCGATCTTTTCTACGAGCCGGAGAAGAAAAAACACGAGGGACTCCAGTTTGCCGATATGGGTGTCCTTGCAGTGGAGATGGAGACAGCAGCTCTCTACGCGAATGCGGCACTGTCAAAGGCTCGTGCACTTTCCATTCTGACCGTATCTGACTCTATGGTGACAGGCGAGAAGACTACTGCAGAAGAAAGAGAAACATCTTTTGCGGATATGATCCACGTAGCTCTTGAGATTCTTTAATCGTTACAGTTCTGCAATGGCATTTAACACTTGCATTTTTTGTCGTTTTGAGTTAGGATAGACAACAACACAAGTGTTGCGCATAGAGACATATGTCCGCGACGGGTGGAAAATGGCAGGCTGGCAGCTGATACCGGCTGACGGGCTGAGATGAGGAGATATGTGTGATGGAAAAGAAACTTAGAGTTGGTATCCTTGGAGCAACAGGTATGGTAGGACAGAGATTTATCTCTCTCCTTGAGAATCATCCATGGTTCGAAGTGACGACCGTGGCAGCCAGCCCGCGTTCTGCAGGAAAAACATATGAGGAGGCAGTTGGAGGACGCTGGAAAATGACGACTCCGATGCCGGAAAAAGTTAAAAATTTAGTTGTTATGAATGTAAATGACGTGGATGCGGTATCCAAGACCGTTGATTTCGTATTCAGCGCCGTTGATATGACAAAGGAAGAGATCCGCGCTATCGAGGAGGCTTACGCGAAGACAGAGACTCCGGTGGTTTCCAACAACAGCGCTCACCGCTGGACACCGGATGTTCCGATGGTAATTCCGGAGATCAACCCGGATCACTTTGAGGTGATCAAGTTCCAGAAGCAGAGACTCGGCACGACCCGCGGATTTATCGCAGTAAAGCCGAACTGCTCGATCCAGAGCTACACTCCGGCACTCAGTGCGTGGAGAGAGTTCGAGCCGTACGAGGTAGTCGCTACTACATATCAGGCTATTTCCGGAGCAGGAAAGACCTTTAAGGACTGGCCGGAAATGGTAGAGAATGTGATCCCGTACATCGGCGGCGAGGAAGAGAAGAGTGAGCAGGAGCCGCTTAGGATCTGGGGTCACTTAGAGGGCGGCGTGATCGTAAAGGCAAAAGAGCCGGTAATCACATGCCAGTGCGTCCGGGTACCGGTATTAAACGGCCACACAGCTGCTGTATTCGTAAAATTCAGAAAGAAAGCTTCCAAGGAACAGCTCATTGAAAAGCTTGTAAACTTCAAGGGACTTCCGCAGGAGTTAGAGCTTCCGAGCGCACCGAAGCAGTTCATCCAGTATATGGAAGAGGACAACCGTCCGCAGGTTAAGCTGGACGTTGATTTCGAGAAGGGAATGGGCGTATCCATCGGCCGCTTAAGAGAAGACACCGTCTATGACTGGAAGTTTATCGGTCTGTCCCACAACACCGTCCGCGGTGCTGCAGGCGGAGCCGTCCTCTGCGCAGAGCTTCTCACAAAGCAGGGATATATTTCTGCAAAATAATATCGACGGATATCGGTTATCATCTGTCGATCAGAACGTAAATCATGGGCCCGCTATTTGTGCGGGTCCTTTTTACGCGGACAGCGAATCAGTACATATACCTGTATATGGCCTGATGCTGTTTCGTATCAGTGGTACTTATTCATAAGGATCGAAACTGAGGAGGTATTTTTATGTCATTGAAAAAAGAATACTTTGGGGAAATGCCGGATGGAAGAGAGGTAAGTCTCTACACCATCACAAATAAAAATGGTCTCGAGGCATCCATCACAGATCTCGGCGCCGTCTGGGTCCGCATGGTCGTTCCGGATAAAAATGGGGGTATGGACGATGTGATGCTGGGATTTGACGACGCGGCTGGTTATTTAAACAATGGTCCGCATTTCGGATCTGTTGTGGGCCGGATCGCAAACCGCACCGCGAAGGGAAAATTCTCCCTGAACGGAAAAGAGTATACCTTGGCGGTGAACAATGGCCCGAACAACCTGCACAGCGGTATGGATTATTATGACGCACGTCTCTGGAACGCGAAGGAAGAGGCGGAAAACGCTGTCACCTTCACACTTCTGAGCCCGGACGGAGATCAGGGATATCCGGGAAACGCCATCGTATCCGTCACATATACGCTGACAGACGAGGATATGCTGACGCTGACATACAGTGTCCTTTCCGATGCTGACACGCCGGTGAACCTGACAAACCATGGATATTTCAACCTCCTCGGCAATAACGGAGGTTCCATCCTTGACCACAAAGCTCGAATTCTTGCAGATTTTTACACCCCGTCCGATGAGACATCGATCCCAACTGGAGAGATCCGCCCGGTAAAGGGAACTCCGATGGATTTCACGGATTTCCATGTGATCGGGGATCGGATCGATGAGAATTTCGACCAGCTTGTCATGGGACGTGGATACGACCATAACTGGTGTCTCTCCCATGTCCGCGGCGACTTCGGACTTGCCGCGCAGATCTTCTCCGAGGAGAGCGGCAGAGCGATGGATGTCTATACAGACCAGCCGGGCGTGCAGTTCTATACTGCTAACTGGCTTGAGCAGGAGAAAGGAAAGAAAGGTGCGTTCTACCATGCAAGGACCGCATTCTGCTTTGAAACCCAGAACTTCCCGGATGCTGTCAACAAACCGCACTTCCCATCACCGATCGTAAAGGCAGGGAAAGAGTGGACGTCTGCGACAGGATATCGTTTTTATATTTATGAAAAATAATGACAACCCTTCATGGTTACAAGCAAAAATCCATTCCAGATCGGCTGCGCCGATGAGATTTTTGCTTTGCATAAAACTACTAAGGAATTATTGATATGAATAATTTAAGTGAACGCAGCATCAAGATCCTGGCATCCATGGGACTGATCCTTACGACGATGATCTGGGGATTTGCCTTCGTGGTTATGAAAAATTCTGTGGATGTGATCCCGCCGACCTACCTTCTGGCGGTCCGCTTTTCCATGTCCGCGGTACTGCTCGCCCTGTTGTTCCATAAAAATATGATGAAAGCAGACCGGGAGACGGTCCTCTGCGGCGTGATCTTAGGCGCTTTTCTCTGCCTGTCCTATCAGTTCCAAACCTACGGTCTGAAGCACACGACAGCAAGCAAGAATGCTTTTATCACAACGCTGTATGTCATCATCGTGCCGTTCCTCTACTGGATCGTCAGTAAAAAGAGACCTACAGGCCGGAATATCGCCGCCGCGTTTCTCGCGGTCATCGGTCTTGCGCTTTTGTCATTGCAGGGAGATCTCTCGATCAATTACGGAGATTTTCTGACGCTGGTCTGCGGTCTGATGTTTGCGGTTCACATGGTATTTATCGACAAGTTTACAGAATGCCACGACCCGATCGCCCTGACGGTGATCCAGATCCTTGCAGCAGCTATTTTCAACTGGATCTGCGCACCGTTTCTTGACGGATCCTTTGATTTCACGGTTCTGATGGATAAGTCTCTGATCGGGGGACTGCTATACCTGGCAGTCTTCTCCACCACAGTGGCTTATCTCTTACAGAACAGCGGACAGAAATATCTGAGCGCATCTACATCGGCGATCCTTCTTTCCATGGAGTCGGTGTTCGGAACTCTGTTTTCCGTGATCTTTTTAAAGGATGTACTGACAGGAAAGATGTTGGCCGGATGTGCGCTGATGTTCGCGGCAGTTCTTTTATCGGAGCTCCCGCAGAAGAAAAAATAGCAGCTGTGAAGTAAATATAAACAGGAAAGAGGTTTCATGGGAAAAGCATTATTTATCGCCGAGAAGCCCAGCGTTGCGCAGGAATTTGCGAAGGCATTAAAGGTTTCCGGGAGAAAAGGAGACGGATATATTGAGTCCGACCAGGCTATCGTGACCTGGTGTGTGGGTCATCTGGTGACCATGAGTTACCCGGACGCCTACGATCCGGTCCTGAAACGCTGGAGCATGGAAACTTTGCCGTTTCTCCCAAAGACATTCAAATACCAGGTGATCGACGATGTAAAAAAACAATTTAAGATCGTGAGCGGGCTCTTAAACCGGGCTGACGTGGACACGATCTATGTCTGCACTGACTCCGGGCGTGAGGGAGAGTACATCTACCGCCTGGTGGAACAGATGGCCGGGGTAAAGGGAAAGAACCGCCGCCGTGTCTGGATTGACTCCCAGACCGAGGATGAGATACTCCGGGGAGTTCGGGAGGCGAAGGACCTTGCGGAGTACGACAACCTTGCAGCATCCGCATACCTTAGAGCAAAAGAAGATTATCTGATGGGCATTAATTTTTCCAGGGTGCTTACCTTAAAATACGGCCCATCGGTGGCGTCCTACATGAGGGAAAAGCGGGCGGTGCTGTCCGTCGGCCGTGTGATGACCTGTGTCCTCGGCATGGTGGTCCGCAGGGAACGGGAGATCCGGGAATTTGTGAAGACTCCGTTCTACCGCGTCATCGGTTCCTTCGATGTCCCGGATCATGAGACTGCGGTCATCGAGGCGGAATGGAGAGCGGTGGAAGGCTCCAGATACTTCGGCACACCGGCGCTTTATAAGGAAAACGGATTTAAAGAACAAAAGACGGCGGAGGAGCTGATCCGCTTTTTAAGCGCCGGCCCGATGGAAGGAACGCTCATCGCCCTTGATAAGAAAAAAGAGACGAAAAATCCGCCGCTTTTATATAACCTTGCGGAGATCCAGAACGACTGTTCGAAGATGTTCAAGATCAGCCCGGATGAGACCTTAAAGATCATCCAGGAGCTCTATGAGAAAAAGCTGGTGACTTACCCTCGAACGGACGCCAGAGTTCTCTCCACTGCGGTGGCGAAGGAGATCTATAAGAATATCGGCGGACTCCGGAATTTCGGACCTCTCGCGGACTTTGCCGCGAAGGTGCTGGACGGCGGAACCTGGAAACAGATCGCAGGGACGAAATATGTGAACGATAAGCAGATCACTGACCACTACGCGATCATCCCGACTGGACAGGGATTTGGAGCACTGAGAAGTCTAAATCCGCTGGCCGCGAAGGTGTATGAACTGATCGGACGACGTTTTTTAAGTATCTTTTATCCACCTGCGGTCTACCAGAAGTTTTCTCTGCAGATCGAAAAGCAGGGAGAACGGTTCTTCGCGGTCTATAAGGTTCTTGCGGAGGCAGGTTACCTGAAGGTTGCGAACGTCCCGTCCAAGAAAAAAACAGAAACTTCCGGAAACAGCCGGGGGGAAAATTCCGGCGCAGGACAGGAAAACCAGACGGAAGAACTGGGTCCGGGTCATGATGAGAAGGCAAAGAATCTTCTTGCCATGCTGTCCGGTCTGAAAAAAGGACAGAAATTAAAGCTTTTAAAATTTGATATCAAGGAAGGTGAGACATCTCCACCGAAGCGCTACACCTCCGGTTCCATGATCCTTGCCATGGAGAACGCCGGCCAGCTCATCGAGGATGAGGACCTGCGGTCCCAGATCAAGGGAAGCGGCATCGGCACGAGCGCCACCCGGGCGGAGATCTTAAAAAAACTGTTCAGCATTAAATATCTGGCGCTGGCGAAAAAGACCCAGATCATCACACCGACGCTTCTCGGGGAGATCGTTTTCGATGTCTGCCAGGCGTCCATGCGGCAGCTCCTGAACCCGGAACTCACGGCCAGCTGGGAAAAAGGCCTCACCTATGTGGCGGAGGGAACCATCACGCCGGATGAGTACATGGAAAAGCTTGAGCGTTTTGTGACGCTCCGGACAAACGGCGTCAAGCAGGCGAACAACGCCTATATGCTGCGGCCGTATTTCGACGCTGCGGCTCAGTTCTATAAAAAATAGCGCAACTGCTCAGTGCCTTCACAGTTGCGTGCAAAAATCCATTCCCAAATCGGCTGCGCCGATAGGATTTTTGCCTTCCTGCCTAAGCTTTCTTACGGTCAGCGCAGCAAGTGCGCAGACCTGCTGAACCAATGTCACTTAGTTAAGCTTTTTACAAATTAATGGATTTGTGTGCATCTAGCGTGAAAAGGATGTGGTAAACAAAAAAGATTAAAACAATCTTCGTTCAAAAAAATCATATAAATATC
>NZ_JAVYJB010000008.1:0-166410 GCF_032490495.1 Pilosibacter fragilis
AGAATTATATCGGCAACGAGAGCGGCCGCACATTTTGATTGATGTGTCAACTATAATTTATAAATTTTTGTTAGAGGTTTACCTCTTAGTGAACCAATAAGCTTAACTAAGTGACATTGGTACTGAATCGTTACATATTTTTGTGAATTGTGATAAGAGATAAGAAAAGATCGATAAGGAGCAGGTTATGGAACAGATGATTCCGGGATTTCTGGAAGAGATGTTGAAAAAACAGTATGGAGAGGAAGCTTTCGCGAAGATCCTCGCGGGATATCAGGCGAGACGCCCGGTGACACTCCGGGTCAATCCCCTAAAGGCGGACCGGAACTCGGTGGAGCAGGCACTTACCGGTGCCGGGATCGCGTTTAAAAATGTATCATGGTATGAGGACGCGATGATCATCGAGGGTGCAAGGGAGCCGGAGATCCAGGAACTTCCGATCTATAAGGAAGGCGGAATCTATCTCCAGAGCCTTTCCTCCATGCTGCCGCCGCTGTTTCTCGGTCCAAAGGCGGGAGAGTCCGTCCTCGATATGGCTGCCGCTCCGGGCGGAAAGACGACCCAGATGGCGGCGATGACGGGAAATCAGGCGCAGATCACGGCCTGCGAGAAGAATAAGGCGCGGTCGGAAAAGTTAAAATACAATCTGGAAAAGCAGGGGGCATCCGGAACCTACGTGATGGTGGAGGACGCAAGAAAGCTTGATGATTTCTTTTCCTTCGACCGGATCCTCTTAGACGCGCCCTGCAGCGGAAGCGGAACCGTAGAAGTGCGGGACGGTGTCTGCCGGACAAAAATCTCAAAGGAACTTGTGGAAAGATCCGCGAGAACGCAGGAAGAACTGTTAAAAAAAGCGCTGAAGCTCTTAAAATCCGGACATGAGATGGTCTACTCCACCTGCTCAATCTTAAAAGAGGAGAATGAAGGTCTCTTAAAGCGCGTGTTAAAGAGTTCAGGCGGAGAACTTGTACCGATCGGGGAAGAGTGGACGAAGGAACTTCCGTTACTTCCGAACGCGATGCCGGGGACACTCCTCGTGGGACCGGATGAATTGTTTGAGGGATTTTTTGTGGCGAAGATCAGAAAAAAATAGAAGCTCCGCGAGGAACTTCTATTTTTTTGCAAAAAAACGCTTTAAGCTTTTATTCCGCCTTGCGGTTCTCAACCTCGATCCGTTTCAGCTCAGGCATGATCGTGATCAGCATCGTGAGAATGCAGGCGGTTCCGCCGATGACATTGGAGACCGGCTCAGCGAGGAATACGCCGTCGGTTCCCATATGCATGGCGTAGGGGAGAAAGTAGGTCAGCGGTACGACGATGAATACTTTGCGGAGCAGGGAGAAGAAGATCGCAAAGACCTTCTTGTTCAGGGATTTAAATACCGCCTGACCGATGTACTGGAGGTCCATAAAGATAAAAGCCGCAAAATACATGTTCAGTGCCGGAACCGCATCCTGGATCAGCGCCGCGTCCGAGCTGAAAATACGGATCAGCGTTTCCGGGATGAGGATGATCATGCCCCACATGACGGCCGTGTAGCCGAAAACAAGGAGACTCATGATCAGAATGGATTTCCGCACGCGTCCCGGTCTGCGGGCACCGTAGTTGTAGCTCAGGATTGGGGAGGTTCCCTCTACCATGGCGTGGATCGGAGTCTCAACAAGCTGGCGCACACTGGAGATGATGGTCATGACGGAGATATAGATATCACCGCCGGTGACGGAAAGAATATTGTTGCAGCAGATCGTTACGAGACTGTTGGTGAGCTGCATGATAAATCCGGCTGCACCGAGGCTGAGGATATTTTTCGCGTGTCCGGTACATTCCGGGATCTCATTCTTATGAAGGAACCGCAGCTTCAACTCGGATTTTTTCGTGAGGAAAAACACGACGAAGGCGGCAGATAGGCACTGGGAGATCACGGTGGCGATGGCTGCGCCGCGGACGCCGAGTCCGAGGGCAAAAATAAAGAGCGGATCAAGCACAAGGTTCGTTCCGGCACCGATCGCGACGGATAACATGCCGATGCTGGAGTAGCCCTGGGCGTTGATAAACGGGTTCATGCCGACCGCGATCATCGACGGCAGGGTTCCGATCAGATAGAGCATCATATACGGATAGGCGTAAACGATGGCCTCAGCGGAAGCGCCGAAGAGGATCAGGATCGGGCGGGCGAAGAGGAAGCCGACCGCCATCAGGATCACCGCGCAGACACAGAGCATTGTAAAAGAAGTGTTCATAATGCGCCTTGCTGTGTCAGGGTCCTTTTTCCCGCGGAAGATCGAGAAGAGCGGTGCACCGCCGGTTCCAAAGAGATTGCTGAAGGCTGTGATGATGACAATGATCGGAAAGCATAAGCCGACCGCGCCGAGAGCGGCTGTTCCGATCTCCGGGATCCGCGCGATGTAGATGCGGTCCACGATATTATATAGAAGGTTTAAGATCTGGGCAATCAGCATGGGGAGCGCGGCTCCGAGGATATTGCCCGTTATGGTTCCGTTTTCAAAATCAATACGTTTCATATGTATGGTAGATTCGATTCGATCCTTTCTAAATTTTCTCTTGCGTTTCAAGTATAGCATCCCCTATAATATATGTAAATTATTGTTTTTGTATAGAAATAAAATAAAATCTATATAATATAAGAAGATTCTTTGTATTCAGACTATGATTTTTACGATCCGGGATCCGGATTCCACAATTCGCACCGCTGCGAGAGTGGAGGTCCGCAGATCGCCGGTCAGACAGGAGAGATGATGGAGATCAGACAGTTGGAATACTTCCGGGCCATCGTTGACGCCGGAACCATCAGCGGTGCGGCAAGAGAGCTTCATATGACACAGCCGCCGCTAAGCTACCAGATGAAAATGCTGGAGGAGGAACTTCAGGTGCCGCTTTTTATCCGCGGCATGAAGCATATTACACTGACGGAGGCGGGAAAAACGCTCTACGAACAGGCGGGAAAGATCCTGATGCTTTCGGAGGTAACGAAGCGTGAGGTCATAAAATCAAGTCAGGCGGCGACGATCCATATCGGAATGACTCCGTCCACCGTGTCCATGATGTCCCATTACCTGATGCGTTTTGCAAAAAGCCATCCCAATATCCATTTTGATATCCACGAGGGATCCACATTCACGATGAGGGATCAGCTTGAGAACCGGATTCTTGACCTCACGACCCTGCGCACGCCAATTACGTTAAGGGGCTGTGAGACGAAAACTCTGGCCGAGGAACGCCTTCTCGCCATGGCAGTTCCGGAGTTCCCTCTTTTAAAAGGACGCACATCGCTTCAGCTGCAGGAGCTCTCGGAACAGCCCCTGATCCTGTCCCACCGGTTTCAGAAATATATCGCCTCGAAGTTTGAGGAGGCGGGACTTGTCTGCGATATCTACCTTGCCTGTGAAGATGCAAGGACCGCGATCACGATGGCGGAACGGGGAATGGGGATCGCGATTCTGCCGACTTCGATGCTGGAACTTTCTGATAAGCTGAAAGCATGTGAGGTCTGTGATGCCGATTTTACAACAGAGGTCCTTCTTGCCTGGAGAAAAAGTCGGATTTCGTCGGAAATACAGGAATTTCTGGAATTTTGGAATTGAGAAATGTATTCGTGGAATGCATGAATCTTGAAAAAATCTTGCGAGCAGCTTTTGCAGGCAGATTAGACGAGTGATTTTCAAAAAAACATGCGGTCCTGGAAGCAGACTCGCAGATCGGATACTTTTTTAAATTAACTTTAGAAAGCGTAAAAAGTATGAAAATTTCATATAAGAACGATGAAGGATCGTCTAAGACAAGCCGTCCATGACATAATACACATTATGTCATGGACGGCTTTTTTGAATGAAAAAATGTATGATCGGAAAACGATACGGAAGTCTCGTGGTAATTGAAAAAGTGAAGATTTCAGGGAAACCGAAAACCTATTGGCGGTGTCAGTGGGACTGCGGGAATACATGCACCGTAGAAGATTCACACCTGAAAAACGGACATACGAAGAACTGTGGCTGCAGGAGACGGATCCGACTCCAGGAAAAACGCCTTGATCTCACCGGACAGCGGTACGGCAGGCTTGTGGTTCTGGGACCTGCAGCGGAGCTGACAGAAAAAAGGAAGGTACGATGGAGCAAAGTGGATCGTCCGAAGGTGATCGCGCGGATCGTCCGGGCAGGATGAGTGACTACTGGCTTTGCCAGTGTGACTGTGGAAAACAATGCATCTGCCAAAAAGAGAATCTCCGCTCCGGGGTCACAAGAAGCTGCGGCTGTCTTCAGGAAGCACAGAGAAAGGTAAATATGAAGAAAACCATCCATTTTATGGACGGAACCTGTGTGGAGCGGATCGCGTGCAGAAAGACATTTTCCAATAATACTTCCGGTCATCGCGGAGTATACAGAAGAGAAAACAACCGATGGAGAGCATCCATTGGCTTTCAGGGAAAGTCCTACAATCTTGGCAGCTTCGCAACCTATGAGGAGGCAGTTCAGGCGCGGCTGGACGCGGAAAAGCGGTTATATGATCCATTTTTAGCGAAATATCGCGAAGAAAATTCCTGAGGACGCAGGGGGATCACAATACTGATAAAAACACTTCCAACCGCAGGAATACCGGGCAGCTTTGCTGCATAGAATGCAGTTTAGGGAGTGATTTTTATAAATTTTTAAGGAGCAAGGGGGAAAGGAGGAGCTTTGTGAGCATACAGAGGCAGAAGAATCCTGTGTGCAGCAATTGAAATATTGACTCACAGTAACTGTTCGACAGAGATACAGTTACGATCCACGATTCAAAGAAGGAGGAAAAGAGAGATGAAGAAGCGCGGAATGAAAAAACGTGTTATGGCAGCACTCATGACGGCCTGTATGGTCGTTGGGTCTGTGCCGGGGGTGTCGTTGGCGGATGTGTCAGGTGAACCATCTGGTACGCTGACACCGGCTGCAAAGAAATATAACTTTGATGGAACAGCGTCAACAGAAGCAGACCCGGATATTGAGCTTAACAAGACAGCTGCATATAACGGAACATTTACTGAGAACGGTCAGACAGAACTTACAAAGACCTTTGAGGTTGGAACGAAACTCACGCTTGCGGATATTCCTGCATCCAAGGGTAAGAGCAGCAGTTACAGCGATCAGACCTGGGATAAATTCCCGGTTGGATATATTGTAGGAAAAGACGGAACGACCTTCACGATCACCTACAAGTGGAGATCAAGCGGCAGTGGCAGTGATTATGACTATAGCACCTCCACAAGAGGCAAAGCCACAAACGCAGCTGGTAAGTCCGGACGTTGGATCTTAGAGGGCGGCGAGTTCACGGAGGATAACGGGACAACACAAGAGGACACATGTACACCGGCTGGCATGAGATCGACGGCAAGTGGTATTACTTCAACACAGCATCCGACAAGGGAACACTTGGCGCAATACTTGCGAACACCACAACACCGGATGGATATCAGGTAGATGCAAATGGAGCATGGATCCGGTAATTCCGGCAGGAAACCTTCATGGCTCACCGGGCGCGGGATCCTCATAGCAGTCATGTTTCTTTTGGGACTGGGAATCTTTCTGTACCCGCATATCTGTGACTGGTACTATCAGTATCAGTTTAACAAGGCGATCGCGGCGTATGACCGGTTTCAGGGGATCGACTGCGAAGGAATGATCCAGGCGGCCAGAGAGTACAATGAAAGACTTGCAAAGAAAGAGGAACAGTTTCTGGTTCCCGCAGAGGAACGGGAGGAGCTTGACCACCTTCTGGATCCATGGGAAACAGGGATGATGGGATATGTGGACATTCCGAAGATCGGGGTCCACGTTCCCATTTACCACGGAACGGAAGAGCGGGCGCTTCAGTCGGGCGCCGGTTTCTGGTATGGGACAAGCCTGCCGGTGGGCGGTGAAAATACCCATTGTGTGCTGGCCGCCCATAACGGTCTTGTGAAGGCGAAACTGTTCACTGACCTGGACAAACTGGAAGTGGGAGATCGGTTCACTCTGGATGTCTTAAACGAGACATTCACGTATGAGGTGGATCAGATCCTCGTAACACTTCCGGAAGAGACGGAAGAACTTTATGTCCAGAACGGAAAAGACCTTGTGACGCTTTATACCTGTACTCCGTATGGGGTAAATACCCACAGGCTCCTTGTCCGCGGACACCGGGTAACAGAACCGGAAGAATGATGGAAAAAATGCGCCGGTTCACAAAAAAGTGAAAACGGAGCTTTTTTCGACATAAATTGACATGGAGGGAATCGAAAATGAAAAAGAAAATGAACAAGGTTTTAGTAGTCTGCACAGCGGCAGCAGCGATGACAGCATTTTCAGGAACCGCTTTTGGGGCAACTCTCGATCTGGAGTCAAAGACAGCGGTTGCTGACGCGAAGGATGGAGCCGGGGATATCCAGGAGGCCATAAATCAGATCTCGGGGAACGGAAATAAAGATGGGTGGACCATCAAAATAAAGTCTGGTACATATGACCGATTTACAATTCCGGCAGATTTTAAGAACATCACGGTTGAGGGAGAGAAAAACAGCGTTATTCAGGTGATGAATGCGTCAGTGGCAGACAACCTTTCAGATGCTGGCGGAATTAACGCGTTTGGCAGTAATATTACTTTAAAAGGACTTACAATTGATGCTGGAAATGTACCGGCTGAAGAGGGAAAGTTTACAGCAGCGGTTTCCAATCACAATGGCGCAGTAGGTGGAACTGGCTTTTCTCTTCATGTTGAAAACTGTACGATCAAGGGAACAGATTCACAATTTGCGGATGGTATTTTATTTGACAGTCCGGGATTTGATGTGAAAAATTGTAAAATTTCAGGTTTTAAGCAGGCAGTTGAATTCTTTGGAGATAATTTTGTAGTTCCGGAATCTGGAAATATGGTCAGTGGGAATACGTTCCGTGACTGTAGCTTTGCTATTCATGGATATTTTGGCGGCGGCTCGGATGGCGGAGTGCTGAGTTTTAAGAATAATAAGGTAACCGGTACGGATGATCTGCGCGCCAAAGTAGTGATTCAGGATCAGAGTAATACAGGGGCTGTTCGCGCGGATATCTCTGGAAACACATTTGTGAATGCACTTGTGGGACTTGTCAATCTGAGAGAAAACGGGAAAACGATCTCACCAGTATTGACCTCCAATGAGATGGGCGCAAACAGTTTTTATGTTGAGGCGGTGGAGCCGGGAACCATTGAATTTTATGCGACATATCATGCGCCGGAGAACAGCGAAGGCTGCTGGAGAGTGACAGGAATTGAAGATTTTGGCATTGATGCCGGATTAAATCCGGATGGATCCAAAGCAAAGATCGAGGAGTTGGTGGATGCAGCGAATGAAAGTGGATCCAGAACGTTGAGCATTACGGGAATTGATGAAAACAATCTGATCAAAACGTTCACTTATTTTAAAGATGGAATTTACTGGGACAGCGATAAGGAAAGTAAACCGTCGGTGGACAAAAAAGCGGATGGTCAGGACCGTATCGAGGCAGCAAGGCCAGGAGATGTTATTTCTTTTACACTGGAATCCAATCTGCCGCAGTCACTGTCAGCGCAGGTAAAAAGACGTACTCCAAATGACGACAGACCAGATGATGACAGACCATATATTATAGAAAAGCAGTCTTATCAGCTGATATTCCATGATAAGATGAGCAGTAATCTTTCTCTTAATCAGGCTACATTGAAAGTCGAAATCATGAATAATGGAAAGCTTGTGGAACTGCCGGAGAAATATTACATGGTGCGTACAGATCTTGAAGGTGAGACTTTCCGGGTAACAGTAGGACTTGTGGCAGCGTTTAATGATGGTCAGATCTCGTATGATCAGCTGAAGAATGCGGCACAGATCGTCGTATCTTATGACGCAACGGTAAAAGACAGTGTTATCAATGGAGACAAGGTGGAGAACCGTGCATGGGTCAACGACAGCGAAGAGGATATCGTTGACGGCCCGGTCATCGATCCAGATGTTCCGTCCACCGGTGGAGTTGGAACAAAAGCCTTCACAGCAGCAGGAATCGCCCTGATGGGAGTTGCAGCAGGTGCTGTGATCGTGACAGGTAAGAAAAAGAAAGAAGAACAGTAATTCAGACTTTTCGGATTGTTGCTAGTTATGAGAACGAGGTAGAGACATGAAAAAATCATGGAAAAGTTTCATGACCGTCACCGCAGCCGCTGCTGCGATGACGGCTGCCATGGCATTTTCTTCGTTGGCGGCTGTGGCGAAGGTAGATGATGACCTTCCGGAAAACCGTCATATCGTATCGGTAGCCTCCGGCGGATATGAGACGGGATTCCAGATCAAGGCGGCTCATGGCGCGGACATCTACGAGACGACAAGTTATCCGATCGATAAAAAGGCAGACGGCGAGGATGAGATCGGAACCGTAAGTCAGGGAAAGAAGATCGAGTTTACACTGACCTCCAGTCTTCCAAAGCTGCTTGCACGCTATGTTGTAACGGCATCCAACGCCTCACCGGCAAACTCCGCCAGGGAGATTCGCAAAGTCCGCGTACACAGTGCGTCCGGCGCGGAAACAGTCCGCGTACACAGTGCGTCCGGTGCGGAGACAGTCCACGTGTACAGCGCATCCGGTGCCCAGTTCCTTTCTGCAGATGAAAAATATGCGATCCCGGATTCTGTTGTGGAGACCATGGTCTTCCACGATGAGATGAACCGGTATCTGAAGTTTATCGACGGTACGCTCCGTGTGACTGCGGGCAGGGATGGAAAAGAAGTTCCTTCCGGGTATTACACGGTAACAGCCAGTGGTTCCAACGCATTCCGGGTTGAAGTTGATCTTGTAAAACTCTTTAATACCGGAATCATCGATTATGAAGATCTGACGGGTGAAAATCCGATTACAGTGACCTATGAAGCGGTCGTGACAGACGACGCGATCCAGGGGGACGAGCTGTTTAACGAAGCCTGGGTCAACGATGGAGAACATGACTCCGTGGAAGGTGCGGTCCTCGATAAGAAGGTTCCGTCCACAGGCGGAATGGGACGGGGAATGTTCACGGGTCTGGGACTCCTGTTTATGGGCACAGCGGCAGCAGCATGGAAGAGAAAAAGAAGCATGTAGATCAGATACAGAAATCGATGTAGAAGGAAGGAATCCAAGATGACAGGAATTCGGAAAAAGAATAAGATCCTGGGCTTTATTTTTGCCGTGCTTGCGGTATGGATGGTGATATTTCAAAATCCGTCCTACGCGGCACAGCGGTGCAGCCTGAATGTAAAAACAGAACAGGCCGGAATGACGGTATATCTCTATCGGGTTGCAGAAAAACAGGCGGGTGTCTATGTACTGAATGAGAATTTTCAGGCTTCCGGCGCGGATGTTTCCGGAGGAGGCTCCAGAGAGGCTGCGATCACTCTGACAAATTTTGTGAAGGCGCAGGGGACCCAGCCTTACCGGACCGGAACGGGAAGCGGAAAACATGTGTTTTTTCGGAATCTTCCGGATGGAGAGGCTCTCTACCTTGTGACGGGGGATCCGCTGACCGTTGGCGGCAAGACCTACATTCCGGCACCGGTTCTCGTGGAAGCGGGCGGTGCCGCGGCGGAAGCAGATATCAAGTGTGATATTGAAGAACCGGAAAACCCGACAAACCCAACGGAACCCACAAACCCGACGGATCCATCGAATCCGACCTCTCCGACCCGTTATTATGATGACAGCGATGATGACGACTGGGATCCGACTCCGAATAAGAAGCCGACTATCACAACAGCGGCTGACGAGACGGTGACGATCACAGATGCGGAGACACAGTCGGAAACCAGAGTGGAGGAGAGTACGGCAGAGAGTGAAACAGAGACATCTACGGAGACAACCGTGGAGAACGAAAAGAAGCTTCCCCAGACAGGACAGCTGTGGTGGCCGGTAGGGATCCTGCTCTCCGCAGGCGCGGTCCTTCTGGCGGCAGGTCTTGTGATGAAAAAGAGAAGTAAAGAAAAATAAAAAATTAAAGAGAAACATGAGGATACAGATATGAAAAAGAAAACGCTTCATCCCTCCGGATTTACAAGCAAATGGAGAGCATACTCCAGCACCACAACTCCGCCGACAGAACCGGGACGTTATACCATGACAGTCGTTGTCCTTGGCGGTAACTATCTGGCCTCCCCGATCAACCGGTCCTTCCAGATCACGAAGTAGAACGGCTGAATGGTAAAATCGCGGGTCCTGTAACCCGCGATCAGGAGACATTCATATGAAAAAAGTACGCATCACATTCCCGTTATCAGATCAATGGCGATGTGATGCGTATTTTAATGTAAAAAGAATGTGCCCAGGCGGCTCCGTAAGGAACCACCCGGGCACAGTAGATTGTTTCGTTATTAGTACAACTTTGCACCGGCCGGGATTCTGTCATCGACCATCAGGAGGTTCAGTCCCTCATGGCCATCTTTCTCATGGACTGCTGAGATCAGCATACCTTCGGAATCGATTCCCATCATCTTTCTCGGCGGAAGGTTCACAATCGCGATTGCTGTCTTTCCAACCAGCTCTTCCGGCTCGTAATACTCGTGAATACCGCTTAAGATCACGCGGTCCTTGCGCTCTCCGTCGTCCAATGTGAACTTCAGGAGTTTCTTGGACTTCGGTACCGCTTCACAGGCTAAAATCTTAACTGCGCGGAAATCGGATTTTGCGAATGTTTCGAAATCAACCATTTCTTTGAAGATCGGCTCGATCTTAACGTTGGAGAAATCGATCTTCTCAACAGTCTTTGCTGCCGGAGCGGCTACGGAAGACTTGGAAGATTTTTTGTCGGAATCTAAGGACTTCATTGTCGGGAAGAGCAGTACGTCACGGATCGCCGGGGAGTTTGTAAATAACATAACAAGACGGTCGATACCGTATCCGATACCACCGGTCGGCGGCATACCGATCTCAAGGGCATTTAAGAAGTCCTCGTCAGTGGTATTTGCCTCGTCATCACCGGCAGCAAGTGCTGCTTCCTGTGCTTTGAAACGCTCTCTCTGGTCGATCGGGTCGTTTAACTCGGAGTATGCGTTGCACATCTCACGGGCATAGATATAGAGCTCGAAACGCTCAACCTGCTCCGGGTGACCCGGTTTCTTCTTGGTAAGCGGGGAGATCTCGATCGGATGGTCTGTGATGAAGGTCGGCTGGATCAGGTGCTCCTCAACGAATTCCTCGAAGAAGAGGTTGATGATGTCGCCGCGGACATGACGATCCTCGTAGTGAACGCCCTTCTCATCCGCTAATTTCTTTGCTTCATCAGTTGTCGTGATCTCGTTGAAATCAATACCGGTGTATTTCTTGATCGCATCGATCATGGTAAGGCGCTCGAACGGCTTTCCAAGGTCGATCTCGACATCTGCGTACGGAATCGTTGTGGATCCGCAGATCTGCTTTGCGATATGACGGAACATATCCTCTGTGAGATCCATCATTCCCTGGTAATCCGTGTATGCCTGATATAACTCCATAAGAGTAAATTCCGGGTTGTGTCTTGTATCAAGACCTTCATTACGGAATACACGGCCGATCTCGTAAACGCGCTCCATACCGCCGACGATGAGTCTCTTTAAGTAGAGCTCAAGGGAGATACGAAGCTTTACATCCTCGTCGAGAGCGTTATAGTGTGTCTCGAACGGTCTCGCGGCAGCACCGCCTGCGTTTGCGACGAGCATCGGAGTCTCGACCTCAAGGAATCCGAGGTCATCTAAGTATCTGCGGATGCAGCTGATGATCTTGGAACGCATAACGAATGTCTTCTTAACGTCCTCGTTCATGATCAGGTCAACGTATCTCTGACGGTAACGGGTATCTGTGTTTGTAAGTCCGTGGTACTTCTCCGGAAGGATCTGTAAGCTCTTGGAGAGAAGTGTTACGGAATGGGCATGAACAGAGATCTCGCCCATCTTTGTTGTGAATACAAAGCCCTTGATGCCGACGATATCGCCGATATCCATTCTCTTGAAGTCTTTGTAGGAATCCTCACCGAGGTCATCGCGGCATACATAGCACTGGATGTTGCCCTTGAGATCCTGGACGTTGCAGAAGGAAGCTTTACCCATGACACGCTTGGACATAATACGTCCTGCGATGGAAACTTCCTTTCCGTCATATTCTGCGTAATGATCCTTGATATCTGCGCTGTGAGCTGTCTGATCATATTTTGTGATCTGGAACGGGTCTCTGCCCTCTGTCTGTAACTCAGAAAGCTTCTCGCGGCGCACCTTTAAGAGCTGGTGGATATCCTGCTCTTTTGCATTTGCATTCTTGTTCTGATTCTGCTGTTCAGCCACTTTTCTATTTCTCCTTCACTGTAGTCTTTGTGTATGATCGATACGGTCGTGTACAGAATTTTCAGTCCGGAAGCTTCCCGTCTGTACACGGCGGCGATCAATCGACTCTTTTAATATCGAGTACCTTATACTGGATAACTCCGGACTGTGTCTCAACGTCAACAACGTCACCAACGCGTTTTCCGATCAGCGCGTGTCCGACCGGG
Source organism: Pilosibacter fragilis (assembly GCF_032490495.1). Lineage (NCBI taxonomy): Bacteria > Bacillati > Bacillota > Clostridia > Eubacteriales > Clostridiaceae > Pilosibacter > Pilosibacter fragilis. The sequence goes on from NZ_JAVYJB010000008.1 coordinate 12,511, forward strand.
GACTCGTTGGAGATCTTATTCTCAAGGCTGTTTGCCTCTGTGGAACCAACGAGCTTGAATTCCATCTCCTCGTCGAAATCGACATCGTAAACCTTTACGATACATCCGACGTTGATCTTGTCAAGGTTTACCTCGTCCTCAACAACGACCTCCGCGTTCTTTAACAGCTTCTCGAGCTCTTCGATTCTTAACTCAATATCTCTCTGCTCGTCTTTCGCAGCATCGTACTCGGCGTTCTCGGATAAGTCTCCCTGTTCTCTTGCCTCTTTGATCTTCTGGGCAATCTCACGACGGCGGTTTACTTTCAGATCCTGAAGCTCATCCTCGTATTTTTTCAGTCCTGCATAAGTTAAAATATGTTTCTTATCAGCCATGACGTCTTACCTTTCTTATTGTTTCGGGGCAGAATGACCCTTTATAATTTTTAGCTTTACATTCTCTGTATTATAGCGTGAACACTGGGGATTGTCAAGAAGACGAAAGGCTTTGTTTTTGAGGATTTTCACGGTATCTTTTGATAAAAAATGACTCGTATGGACAGAGGCTGCATCTTATTAGGAAGAAACAGAAAACAGGGAAAGGACAGGAAATAACAGACAAGGCAAAAACAGGAATAATTACTGATATTTACTTGATATCCTATCCGCGCTATGCTATAATCAGGTTGATCAAAAATATTTATGAGAAAGGAAGTTACCAATATGCAGTACGCGATTGCACATTTAGATCAGGACGGCAACGGAGATTCCGACAAGAATCCATATATTTCCGTAGATTTTGAAAATAACCTTGAGTCATGTCTTGAGGCGGCAAATATGATGGAGGATGAGGGATATAAGGAGATCACACCGTTTATCCTTGAGGATGAGGGAAAAAGCGGCACTTATACCTGGGAGTATGTGAGACAGCATTCCATTTAAATTTGGAAAAGAGAAATTGGGGAGATCCTGCGGGGCGTGTGAATGCTCTGCGGGGTCTTTTTTGTTGCGATGAAGTTGGAAGAGGCTGTCGGCAGCAGGTCCTGTAAGTCTTGTAAGAAGGAAAAGATAGAAAAACTTGACGAACATATGTTCTGAATGTATAATGGAAACATAAGATTTTAGGGAGAGAATTGAGTCTGGAATCGAGATAAACCATATTAGGAAAGCCGCAGAGACATTTAGTGGCTATGTATTAGTAAGGGATGTTGGTGACAGGTTCTGTAGGTTTTTTGGAGTGCTGGAAGATGACAGATAAGACTGAATAAAAGCTAAGACTAAATAACAGAGAAAACGGAGAAAATATATGAATCAGATCAACCGTGAGGATATGCTGGAGCTTACGAGAAGAATGACATTGAAGAGAAACTGCTTTGACCGGATTGCAGGGGCTTATCTGGATAGGGAGGGGTTTGTAGACGGGACATTTAATAAGAATTTCCGTCAGCTCTCCCTGCCAGATCAGCAGAAGAATCTTGATATCGCGAAGACGATCCCGTTTTCGGAGACGAATGTGGCGTTGAAGGAATATGTCTTTTCGGGGGAGGAGAAAAAGCCCGGGAGTGTGTGGCAGCTGCTCTGCGCACTGCGGGAGTGTGAGCTGAAAAACGATGCACTGCTTGATATTTTTTATGAAGTGTTTGGGGAAAAATATCCGGCGTCGGGGGATTATGCGGTCTATTTCTTTCACGGGAATTATGATGTTCCGAGAAAGGCAAAGGATAAGGAAAGCCTCTGGGAATCGGAGGAAGTTTACCGGTTCCTAATCTGTGCGGTGTGCCCGGTGAGCGGAGATTATGAGCCGGGGATGCCGGTCTGCGGATTTATGTTTCCGGCGTTTAAGGACCGGGGACCGGATAATGGGCGGATTCAGGTGTTTGAAGCGGATCCGGCGCGGCCGCATAGGGATTTTTTAAATTTGATCTTGCCAGTGAGTGCATATATTTTGTGAAGGTATGTGGGGGAAATGGAAATTGATGTCGGAAGGGAGACGGGCTATGGCGGATAGAATGAGCAAGATGGATAGATCAAACAGAATTTACGCAGCGATCGATCTGAAGTCATTTTACGCCTCTGTTGAGGTGGTGGATCGAAAACTGGATCCGATGACGACGCACCTTGTCGTCGCGGACCGGAGCCGGACATCGAAAACGATCTGCCTTGCGGTATCGCCTTCTTTAAAGGCGTATGGGATTCCCGGACGCGCGCGCCTCTTTGAGGTGGAGCAGAAGGTGGAAGAGGTGAACCGGGAGAGAAGGCGGCGGGCCCCCGGTGGAAAATTCACGGGAAGTTCCTGTGATGCGGTTGAACTGACGAAAAGACCGGATCTTGCGCTGGATTTTATCGCTGCGCCGCCGCAGATGGCCCACTATATGGAGAAAAGTTCACAAATTTACCAGATCTATTTAAAATATGTGGCACCGGAAGATATCCATTCCTATTCGATCGATGAGGTCTTTATCGACCTGACTTCCTATCTTGAGACATACCATATGTCGGCGCATGAGCTGACGACACGGATGATCCGGAATGTGCAGAAAGAAACCGGAATTACGGCGACTGCGGGGATCGGAACGAATCTGTACCTTGCAAAGATCGCGATGGATATTATGGCAAAGCACATCGAACCGGACGCGGACGGAGTGCGTATCGCGGAACTGGATGAGATGAGTTACCGGAGATATCTGTGGGGACACCGTCCGCTGACGGATTTCTGGCGTGTGGGCCGGGGATACGCGAAAAAACTGGAAGAACGGGGAATCTACACGATGGGGGATATTGCCAGATGCTCCCTCGGAAAGGAAAACGATTATTATAACGAAGATCTTCTGTACCGGATGTTCGGTGTCAACGCGGAACTTCTGATCGACCATGCCTGGGGGTATGAGCCGTGTACGATCGCGGATGTCAAGGCGTACCAGCCGGAAAACCACAGCGTCGGATCCGGGCAGGTTCTTGCCTGTCCATATACCGTCCAGAAGGCAAGGCTCGTCGTGCGGGAGATGGCGGACCTTTTGGCTCTGGATCTTGTGGAGAAAAAGCTGACAGCGGACCAGGTGGTCTTGACGGTGGGATACGATATCGAAAACCTGACGGATTCAAAACTCAGAAAGAACTACAACGGGGAGATATCCACGGACCGTTATGGAAGACGGATCCCGAAACACTCCCACGGCTCCAGAAATCTTGGCGGGCAAACTTCCTCCACGAAACGGATCACGGAGGCGGTTATGGAGCTCTACGATGAGATCATGAATCCAAAGCTTCTTGTGCGCCGGATCGCGATTTCCGCAAACCATGTGGTCTGTGAGGGAACGGAACAGAAAGTGCAGGAGTACGAACAGTTGAATCTCTTTACCGATTACGGCACACAGGTGGAGCAGAAAAAGAAGGAAGAGGAAGAATTGGCGCGGGAAAAACGGATGCAGCAGGCGGTTCTGGAGATCAAGAAAAAGTTCGGAAAGAATGCGGTCTTAAAGGGAATGAATCTGGAAGAGGGCGCGACCGCGGTAAAGCGGAACAGCCAGATCGGAGGTCACAGGGCATGAGTACATGGGAGAAATATCGGGATATGATCGATCTTCCATATCCGGGAGAATCAAAGCATACCCGGATGCCGGTGAGGGACAGGGCAGCCCAGTTTGCTCCCTTTGCTGCGCTCACCGGATTTGGCGCAGTATTAAAAGAGACGGAACGTATTACAGAAAAGCGGATCGAGCTGGATGAATATGAAAAGGAAAAACTGAATGAGAATCTGCGGCTTCTATTGGAAAAACAGGAATCCCGTCCGGAAATCACAGTAACCTTTTTTGTACCCGATGAAAAGAAGGACGGAGGAGCATATCGGACGATCTCTGGTCATATAAAGAGAGTGGACGAGGAGAGTCATTGTTTGATTTTAGAGGAAGGGGAAAGAATTCTGCTGGAAGATATTTTTGATCTCGCATTCACTGCTCATGAAAAGTAAAGTTAGACGATATAAAAATGTTATGAAATTAACAACAAAATACTTGCGTTAATAATTTAACAATGATATAATGTTTATAGAGCTTAGGAAAACGAAGCGTGATTGGTTCTTAGTAAAACCTGTGAAACACAGGTCGGAAACGTGAGATCCCTGTCTGTAATGACAGAATTGTGAAAGGAGAAGAGAGCGTATGGCAAGATTTACATTACCGAGAGACATTTATCATGGAAAAGGATGTCTGGAAGAACTGAAGAATCTGAAAGGAAAGAAAGCATTTCTCGTAGTAGGCGGCGGTTCTATGAAACGCCAGGGATTCCTTGACAAGGCTGTTCATTACTTAAAAGACGGCGGAATGGAAGTTGAAGTCTTTGAGGGCGTAGAACCGGATCCGTCGGTGGAGACCGTTATGAGAGGCGCGGAAGCGATGCGCAAGTTTGAGCCGGACTGGATCGTATCCATGGGCGGCGGATCCCCGATCGATGCGGCGAAGGCGATGTGGGCATTCTATGAGTACCCGGAGACTACATTTGAAGATCTGATTACTCCGTTCAGTTTCCCGGAGCTGAGACAGAAAGCAAGATTCGCGGCGATTCCGTCCACATCCGGTACAGCTACAGAGGTAACAGCGTTCTCTGTCATCACAAACTATCAGACCGGAGTGAAATATCCGCTTGCTGACTTTAATATTACTCCGGATGTTGCGATCGTAGATCCGGATCTCGTGATGGGACTTCCGGTGAAACAGGTTGCCTATACCGGTATGGATGCCCTGACCCATGCGATCGAGGCGTATGTCTCCACATTAAACGGACCGTTTACGGATCCGCTGGCACTTCAGGCGATCGAGATGGTTCTGGAATACCTTCCGGCATCTTACAATGGAAATACCCATGCGAGAGAGGAGATGCATTACGCGCAGTGTCTCGCGGGAATGGCATTCTCTAATGCGCTTCTTGGAATCGTTCATTCTATGGCCCACAAGACGGGAGCTGCGTTCTCCACCGGACATATTCCGCACGGATGCGCGAACGCAATCTATCTTCCGTATGTCATCCAGTATAACGCGAAGGATACCGTCGCAGCTGATCGTTACGCGGAGATCGCAAGAAGAATGGGATTAGAGGGAAGATCCAGACAGGCCCTGATCAACAGTCTCTGCGCGAAGATCAATGAATTCAATGAGAAGCTGAATATTCCGAAGACACTGAAAGAATTCGGCATCAATGAGGACGAATTTAAGGAGAAGGTGGACCGTATCGCGGAACTCGCGGTTGGCGATGCATGTACCGGATCGAACCCGAGAGAGATCGATCCTGCGAATATGGCGAAGCTGCTTACCTGCACATATTACGGAACTGAAGTTGACTTTTAACGATAATTTGAGATGCGGCTGTGAGGGTGCTAAGCAGCTGTTGGAAAGATTATCCGCATAATATAAATATTGTGGTGTAATCAGATCTTGTATGGAGATCGAATTGGGAAAATCTCTGCCGGGAATATCCGGCAGAGATTTTCTGTTTGCAGGTTACTGTTCACGCCTTGCGCAAACAGTAACTGATTTTGCCGATGCTTCGCATTCCGAATCGGCAAAATCCACTACCACCACTGTATTGTACGGAATTTTCAGTTCAGAAAATTCCTACCCGCGTACAGTAACGTTTCCAGGACATATCAAGCGAGGTTTTTCTATCATTCTATTGACTTTCTGTAGAAGCCACTCTATAATATATGGTATTGAATACTACATCACAGGGAAAAATAAATGAGAACTGTGATAGGGAATAGAGCTGGAGGAAGCAGTATGAATTATAGAATTATTGGGGATAGCTGCATGGATCTTACTGAGGAGCAGAGGAAGGATCCGCATTTTACCCTGATCCCGTTTACGCTTATGGTGGAAGACCACCAGTTTGTTGACGATAAGAATTTTAACCAGAAGGAATTCTTAAAAATCGTAAAGGAAAGCCCGGAGTGTCCGAAGACTGCTTGCCCGTCTCCAGAGACATTTAAGGAAGCTTACTGCTGCGAGGAGGAGAATGTATTTGTTATTACGATCTCTTCCCACCTGAGCGGATGCTATAACAGTGCGGTTCTCGCAAAGAATCTTTATGAGGAAGAGTTTGGAACCGGAAAGAAGAATATCGTGGTGATCGATTCTGAGTCTGCTTCTACCGGAGAAGTAAATCTCGCGCTTTATGTTCAGGAACTCTGTGAGCAGGATATTCCGTTTGAAGAGATCGTAAAGAAAACTCTCGAGTACCGCGACAGACAGAAGACGTATTTTGTTCTGGAAACTCTGGATACATTGAGAAAGAACGGACGACTCACCGGACTTCAGGCGTTCTTCGCGACAAAATTAAACATTAAGCCTGTTATGGGTGCGGATCACGGCGTGATCATCAAACTGGATCAGGCCCGCGGAATCCAGAAGGCACTTCAGAGAATGGTGGAGATCGTTGTGAAAGATGCAGGAACAGTGGAAGATAAGTGTCTTACGATCGCTCACTGCAATGCGCCGGAACGTGCCCAGTATGTAAAAGAAAAATTTGAACAGGCCGCAAAGTTCAAAAAGATCATTGTGACCGAGACAGCCGGACTTGCTACCGTTTATGCAGGGGACGGCGGAATCATTGTGGCAGTGTAACTGTTCAGTAGGTCTGCGCACTTGCTGCGCTGACCGTAAGAAAACATAGGCTGGAAGGCAAAAATCCCATCAGCGAAGCTGATCTGGAATGGATTTTTGCACGTAACTATGAAGGTACTGAATAGTTACGTGGCAGTATAAATAACGGAAGAGAAATGAGAAAGGCGTTCGATCCACCCGGAGAAAAATCCGGATGATGGATTTAACGCCTTTTTATGTAGCAGGAAATTCTGAGAAATTCCCTGTTACATAAAAAGGCACTGACGTGCCAAAGATGCGCACTCGCGCGAAGATGTAGACTGTCGCAAGCGACCGCACGAGGCGCAGGAATGTGACAAGGCACATTCATTTTATCGAAATGAGAAAGCAGTTACAGGTCCATCCCCTGAAAAATATGATGTTCCTTTAAATATTTTGCAATGGAATTCAAAACCAGTCTTTTATTCCCGCTCCATTCCGGTGCGATCAGGATCGACTTTGGCCCGTCGCCGCTGATCCGATGGATCACAGTTTCCTGTGGGAGGATTTTTAAGCAGTCACCGATCAGTTCCAGATATTCCGGCAGTTCCAGTGTGTGAAACCCGCCGGATGCATAAAGATCGGCAAGATCTGTCCCTTTTAACACATGAAGGAGCTGCAGCTTGATCCCATCCACATGGAGCTTCCCAAGGTAATTCACGGTTTCCAGCATCTGTTCCCTCGACTCTCCGGGAAGTCCGAGGATCACATGGACGATCACCGTGAGTCCGGCAGCCTTTAACCTGCGGTAGGCATCCTCAAAAACGGGGAGCGCATATCCCCGGCGGATGAGTTTTGCCGTATCCTCATGGATCGTCTGCAGACCGAGTTCTATCCAGACTGGTTTTTCTTTATTTAACCGGGAAAGAAGCTCTACGGTTTCATCCGGGAGGCAGTCAGGCCGTGTACCGATGGAGAGTGCGCAGATCTCCGGGAGAGAGATTGCCTCAGAAAAGAGTTGTTTCAGATAGGAGAGTGGGGCATAAGTGTTTGTGTATGACTGGAAATACGCGATATAGGCAGCGTCATCTCCTGAGATCTTCCGGCTGACGCGGGCCTTCGCAAGGTCAGCCTGCTCTCTAAGGGATCCGGCCTGCTTTTCTGCAAAATCACCAGATCCGCCGGCACTGCAAAAGATACAGCCGCCTCTTCCCAGTGTGCCATCCCGGTTTGGACATGTCATGCCGCCGTCCAGAGCGAGTTTATAGACTTTTTTCCCAAATATCTTTTTTAATTCATAGTCGAGAGAGTGGTACGGTTTGCCATTCCAGTCTGTCTGAAGCATAAAACAGATCCTTTCAAAAAATAAGTTTTCCTTGCAACACATATACGAGGTATTATATAATAATAAGAGGTTTCTTTTCAACCTGATTTCCGGAAAAGTTACTGCGCCTGCTTTGCGCGTAGTTACTGTTCACGCCTTGCGCAAACAGTAACTGATTTTGCCGATGCTTCGCATTCCGAATCGGCAAAATCCACTACCACCACTGTATTGTACGGAATTTTCAGTTCAGAAAATTCCTACCTGTGTACAGTAACTGTGGGTACAGTAACCCGGAAAACACAGCAAAGCTTCCACATAAGGTGCCGGCTGTGAAAAAAATAAAAATATCCGCCAAAGCGGATCGAAAAGGAGAACTGGGGTTATGGATAGAGAAGCTGCAAAGAAAGCATTACAGAGCGCGAAAGCGACCGGATTTTTTACAGAAATGTATGGGGACGGTGCCGCTGAGAATGAAAAGCGCTATGAGCATGTTCTTGAGGGATTTGAAAAGTCATTCGGGGGGGATCAGGTGAGTCTTTTCACTTCCGCAGGACGTACCGAGATCAGCGGAAACCACACAGACCACAATAATGGAAAAGTTCTGGCTGGAAGCATCAACCTTGACTGTGTTGCCTGCGCGGCGGCAAACGGAACCGATGAGATTCACATTATCAGTGAGACATACAGCCAGAAATTCACGATCAATATCAAAAATTTAAAGCCGAGTGACAAGATGGCCGGAACCATCGACCTGACAAAGGGAATGCTGGCCGGATTTCAGGAGATGGGATATCAGATCGGCGGTTTCGACGCTTACATTACAAGCAACGTGATCAGCGCCGCCGGAGTCAGCTCCTCCGCTTCCTACGAAATGCTGATCTGTTCCATGATCAACGAGTTCTTCAATGACGGAAAAGTGGACGTCGTTACATATGCCCATGTCGGCAAATACGCGGAGAACAAATACTGGAATAAAGGTTCAGGTCTTCTCGACCAGATGGCATGCGCGGTGGGCGGCATGATCACCATCGACTTCAAGAATCCTTTAGAACCGGTTGTTGAGAAACTCAACTATGATTTCGGTGCTCAGGATCACAGTCTGATCATTGTCCAGACCGGAAAAGGTCATGCGGACTTAAGCGCTGAGTATTCCTCCATCCCGAATGAGATGAAGAGGGTGGCAGCCGTGTTTGGAAAGGAAGTCTGCGCGGATATCACGGAACAGGAAGTGATCGAAAATGCGGCGAAAGTGAGAAAAGAGGTGGGTGACCGCGCGTTCTTACGTGCCCTTCACTTCTTTGAGGAGAACAAGCGTGTTGAAAAACAGGTTCAGGCATTAAAGGAGAACCGTTTTGACGAATTCTTAAGCCTGATCACTGAATCCGGAAATTCTTCCTGGAAATGGCTCCAGAACTGCTATGTTCCGGGATCTGAGGAGCAGGGGATCACTTCCGCGTTAGCGCTCACAGAGTTATTTATCAAGGAAAAAGGCTGCGGCGCATGCCGTGTTCACGGCGGCGGATTTGCGGGCGTTATTATGGCGATGCTGCCGAATTCCGTGACAGACGAGTACATCGCTTATATTGAAAAGGCAATGGGAGAGGGAAGCGCATACCGTATGAGCATCCGCCCGTACGGAGCGGTATGCGTGGACGGATATATCGCATGAATCGGAGACACGCACGGAGCCTGATTCTTATAGCTGCCGCTTCCGGTGTATTGACTGCATGCTCAAAGCCGGATCCCGGTATGGGGGAGACGAGAAAACTCATTATGGGGACCTTCACTGAGGACAGCGTGACTGACCGGGCTGGAAAAGCCGTGGCGGCGACCATCAGCAACACAGTTCCCGGAGTCTACGTGGAGACCAGGCCGTCAAAAGGCGCCTATATGAATATAGAGCATCTGTTTGACGGGACATATGATCTCGTGATCGTTCCGGCTGGGGCAGCTTACGAGGCGTATACGGGAACCGGTGCCTGTGAGAGAGAAAAAAAGGAAAAACTTCGTGCAGTAGCGGCATGTTATCCGATCGTCTCCACATGGATATCCCCGAAGAAACTGGGACTTTCGAAGGTACAGGAACTGAAGGGGCATCCGCTTGCCGTGGGAAATGAAGGTTCTGAGACGGCAAAGGTATCCGGAGAAGTGTTCGATGTCCTTGGAATCGACAAGGAGAACACGGAGATCTGGTATTATGGGATCCAAGGTGGAGCCGACGGGGTCCGGGACCAGTGGGCTGATGGGATCCATGCGTTCACGGAGTCCCCTGTCCCGGCTTACCAGGAGCTGGCGGCAGAGTATGGGATCCGGTTCTTGTCCTACACGGACGAAGAACTGGATGAGATCTTAGACGGCCATCCGGAGTACAGTAAGATCAAAGTTCCGGCAGGAACTTATGAAAATCAGGACGATGAGGTCGGGACCTTCTGCGAAAAAGTCCTTGTCTGCGTGTCTGCGGATATGGATGAAGACCTTGTTCATGAGATCGCCTGGGCATTGGAGGTCAACGGACCGGTGTATACAGCCGGAGAACCGTTTATGCGGGCGATGGATGACAGGGAGTTCCGGGCTTCTAAGATCCCGATTCCGCTTCATGACGGGGCGAAACGGTATTATGAGGAGCAGGGATATTTCAAGTAAAATGTTCCTCAAAATAACAAGCGGTCTTATAAGAGACCGGGAAAAGGAGATGTCCTATGTTGTACAAAGAATTGATCGAATTATTTGACATGTTAGACAGCGCATCAGCGTCCGGCAGCGAGGTGGTGGAGTATTTTAGATCCATCGATCCCATGTGTCAGGTGGAAACGTATCCGCTTGAAGGACCAAAAGGTCATACAGATATGGTGAGAATCCTGATTCCGGGAAAAAACGGAAAATCAAAGGGCGGAAACGCTGGAACGATCGGCATTCTCGGACGCCTCGGCGGTCTGGGGGCAAGACCGGAACAGATCGGGTTTGTCTCCGACGGTGACGGCGCATTGACAGCGTTAGCGGTTGCCGCAAAGCTTCTCAGAATGCAGGCAAAGGGTGATTTCCTTGAGGGCGACGTATTCATATCTACCCATGTCTGCCCGGACGCTCCGACAGCTCCCCATGAACCGGTGCCGTTTATGAACTCCCCGGTGGAGACCTGGCAGGTGAATAAGGAGGAAGTGACGGACGATCTGGACGCAGTTCTGGTTGTGGATACCACAAAGGGAAACAGGATCATCAACCACCGTGGATTCGCAATCTCCCCGACGGTATGTCAGGGGTATATTTTGAGAGTCAGCGAGGATCTTCTCGATGTGATGCAGATGACAACAGGAAAACTTCCTTATGTATTTGCTCTGACACAGCAGGATATCACGCCTTATGGAAATGGAATCTTCCATTTAAACAGCATCCTGCAGCCTGCGACGGCGACAAAAGCCCCGGTGGTAGGCGTTGCGATCACGACAGAGACGACCGTTGCCGGATGTGCAACGGGAGCTACCCATATGGAAGATCTGGATGAGGCAGCCCGGTTTATGATCGAGTCGGCGAAGGCATTCGGAAGAGGAAAACTGAGTTTTCTGGACAAGGAGGAGTTTGCACGGATCAAGGAGCTTTACGGCAGCATGGAACACTTCCAGACGCTTGGAAAGAAGAGTGAAGAGGCGTAAGCTTCGGGAAAAGATCCGGGTCTCAGCCGGATTCCGGCAGCAGATGTAATTTTTTAAGAAATTTGACAGAAATTTATCATAAATCCCGGCGGAAAAAATTTGACAGGTTCTGCCGGGATTGTTACAATTACGGGTAGAGCAAAAATTGTAACAATATGCGATAACCGTCTATGGGACGGGGTGATGGAGAACATACATGTCAGACAGAGAAATGATAGAAGAAACTAAGAAAGACGTTCCGGATCAGATGGAGCCGGTGATCCCGGAGATCCCGGCGGAGAAATCCGAGAAAGAACCGGAGGTCGAAGCCGCAGAGTCCGCCAGCACAGAACCGGAGGTCGAAGCCGCAGAGGCCGCCAGCACGGAGCCGGAGACCAAGGCCGCAGATGCTGACGGCGCAGAGCCGGAGGCAAAGGCCGCAGAAGCCGCCAACACAGAGCCGGAGGCAGAGGCCGCAGAAGCCGACAACACAGAGCCGGAGGCAGAGGCCGCAGAAGCCGACAGCGCAGAGCCGGAGGCAAAGGCAGCAGAAGCCGACATCACAGAGCCGGAGGCAAAGGCAGCAGAAGCCGACAGCACAGAGCCGGAGGCAAAGGCTGCAGAAGCCGACAGCGCTGAATCGGAGACAGAGGAACAGAGATCCCGTTCTGCGGGAAGACGTTTCGGAAACCGAAGGGAAAAACAGCAGCCCGTGCGCCCGAAAAAAGAGCATCAGGCAAGTCAGCGTGAAAATATCTTAAGACTGCGTGAGATCAAAAAGAAAAAGGCGGCGATGCCGTATATGAAGATCCTCGCGGCAGGAGGAGCGGCTGTTGCAGTGGTCGCGGTGGTTGCGGTTGCAGGAACTGTGATCGGAAATCACAGGGACACTTTTTCCAGGGGGATGAAGGTTGAGACCGCAGCGGCTTCCTTAGAGACAACAGAGGCTGCATCTGAGAGCACCGGGGAGAGAAATATCGTTCTGGAGACCACGCTTTCTGCCGAGGAGATCGCGTCTAAGGAATATGAAAAGACGGTCCAGAGTATTGTGGACAGCTATGCAAATCTTGGGATTGCGGAGGTCTCAGGCTATCTGAACGTCAGAAAGACCCCGGAGAGCTTCGGTGAGGTCATAGGAAAGCTGCCGAAGGGCGGCGCCTGCGAGATTCTGGATACCTCCACAGATGGATGGTATAAGATCTCATCCGGCGGTGTGACCGGTTATGTAAGCTCCCAGTATGTCTATACCGGGGATGAGGCGAAAAAACTGGCTGCGGAAAATGTGGCTGAGCGTGCCGTGATCGATGCGGATAAGTTAAATGTCCGGTCAGAGCCGAAGGCGGATGCGAATGTTGTGGAGCAGGTATTTAAAAACGAAAGATATGACATCAGGGGGCAGCAGGACGGCTGGATCCAGATTTCTTCCGGATATATTTCTGCGGATTATGTCACCGTAAAATACGCTCTGGATGAGGCGATCAAGCAGGATATGAGACAGACGGTCTTAAGCCTTTATGATAATCTCGGTGTATCCAATGTGTCCAATTACCTGAATGTCCGCGACAATCCGGATGAGAAGAAGGGCAAGATCATCGCGAAGCTGCCGAGCAACGCAGGCTGTGATATCCTGGACACCTCCACGTCGGGCTGGTACAAGATCCGTTCCGGAAACATTACCGGTTATGTAAAATCTGAGTATATCCTGACAGGACAGCAGGCGAAGGACAAAGCGCTTCAGGTTGCAAAGCTGATGGCGATCTCCAACACGGACGGCGTCAATGTCCGCACAGAGCCGAACACGAATTCTTCGATCTACACACAGATCTCCAACAGCGAGCGATTCCTTGTAGCGGATCAGCAGGATGGCTGGGTAAAGATCGAGATCGATGATCAGGACGCATACCTGTCCAGCGATTATGTTGACGTTAAGTACGGTCTGGAAGAGGCGATCAAGTATACGCCGGTGGTTGAGGTTGCAGATACCTCTTCGAAGAATGATTCTAAGAACAGTTCAAAGAATAATTCCGGTAAGAAGAACAGCGCAAACGACGGGGCTGCCGGATCGAAGTCCGGAAGTGTTTCCTCCAAACGTGCCCAGATCGCAAACTACGCAGTTCAGTTCGTCGGAAACAGATATGTCTACGGCGGAACGAGCCTGACAAACGGAACGGACTGCTCCGGATTTACGATGTCTGTCATGGCGAAATTCGGTGTATCCCTGCCGCACAACTCCGGCGCGCAGTCGGGAAGCGGAAAGTCGATCACCTCGAGCCAGATGCGTCCGGGTGACCTTGTATTCTACTCCGGCAGCGGCGGAATCAACCATGTTGCGCTCTATATCGGTAATGGTCAGGTGTGCCATGCGTCCAACGCGAGATCCGGTATCAAGATCTCCACATGGAACTATCGTACTCCGGCGAAGATCGTGAATGTACTTGGTGATTAATTGAAAATTGGAAGATTTCGGACAGCCCGGTAGAGATGCCGGGCTGTCTTGATAAGGAAAGTAAATTTGGAAGAAATGAATTCCTCAGACTGGGAAGCCGGGACATATTAAAATTTTTCCGGGTGGATCAGATCCGGAATGCATGGGAAGGAAAGAATATGGAGAAAAAGAAGGGTATTAAGAGACATGCGGCAGGTCTCTGCGCAGGACTTGGCATCTTGTTCGCCGCAGCGGTACCGATGACGGCGTTTGCGGATACGGTTTATGTGAACGCGTCGAAATTAAATTACAGGAATCAGCCGTCCACTGTATCCGGGGCGGTTCTCGGAACACTGCCCCGCGGGACAGTACTTTCCAGAGTGAAAAACAATGGGGAGTGGAGCGAGGTGCAGATCGGCGGGGCGAAGACGACCGTCTATGTGGCAAGCCGCTATCTGACGACCAGCAAGCCGCAGAGCAGCACTGCGAAAACGGGGGCGGCAACTACGGGCGGAACATCCACAGTTGCTGCCGATGGAACCGTGACAGTACCCGACTCCTTAAAGGCGTATGTGGATAAGGCTTATCAGGTCGGAATGGATCCCAACTGGAAATACGCGGGGATGTCCGCGATCAACAGCGGTCACGCGGTGTTCTACCACAATGGAGCCGCGAACCGGAAAAATAAGGTGGTTGCCGTAAATGCTGGACATGGTACATCCGGCGGATCGAAGGTAAAGACATTCTGTCACCCGGATCAGACGGCGAAGGTGACAGGCGGAACGACGGGCGCAGGCGCGACAAAGGCGGTGGCGGTATCCGGCGGAATGACGTTCGCGGATGGAACGGCGGAGAGTACCGTGACGCTCCGTATGGCGCAGATCTTCCGGAATAAGCTTCTGGCGGCGGGATATGATGTGCTGATGATCCGCGATGGAAGTGATGTGCAGCTCGACAATGTGGCGAGAACTGTCATGGCAAACAATAAGGCTGACTGCCATATCGCCCTGCACTGGGATTCCACGAAGACGGACAAGGGCGCGTTTTACATGAGTGTGCCGAATAATGCCGCCTATCGTGCCATGGAGCCGGTGGCGTCCCACTGGGAGTCCCACAATAAGCTTGGAAGTGCGCTGGTTGGCGGATTGAAGCAGAACGGTGTGAAGATCTTCTCGTCGGGATCCATGGAGATGGATCTGACCCAGACGTCGTATTCTACGGTTCCGAGTATTGATATCGAACTGGGGGATGGGAAATCTGCTCATGATGATGCGACGTTAGGAAAACTGGCGGATGGACTTGTTGTCGGTGTGAACAGTTATTTTGGACAGTGATCCGGGCTCGTAAGTTCAAGACAGAATGAATGGAATGCCGCTGCTGGGGAAAATACCTGGCGGCGGTTTTTGGAATTAATGGGAGGTTATACCGGAACTTCCTGGTAATCAAAAAAATTACATGACGAAGATGTGCATTTGCGCGAAGATGTAGATTAACGCAGATGAATGCGAGGATGTTGAAAACTACGGGGGGGGACTCTTTCCATATAAAAAACACCATCTCTCAATGGAAATGGTGTTTTTTCAGTGGACCTGATCGGATTCGAACCGACGACCCCCACAATGCGAATGTGGTGCGCTCCCAACTGCGCTACAAGCCCATAACGATATTTTTTTGACCTCATTATTATCGCACCGCAGGGGACAGATGTCAAGATTTTCCATGGGAAAAATGAAAAAAAAGTTACCGCACAGCCACAACATTATCCAGACCAGCGAAGGGCTTTCAGGGATTTTTAACGCAGATTGTAACTATTCAGTACCTTCATAGTTACACGCAAAAATCCATTCCAGATCAGCTTCGCTGATGGGATTTTTGCCCTCCAGCCTATGTTTTCTTACGGTCAGCGCAGCAAGTGCGCAGACCTACTGAACAGTTACTGCAGATTTAACTTTTAACTAACTAGAGCTGAACGGTAAGATTTTCAGGAAAGAGACGCCGAACATATGTTTACATGAACGGAAACATAGTGTATAATACCCATATGGAAAGAAACAGAAAGAGGGGATCATATGGTACTGATCGTATGTGTGGATGATCATAATGGAATGATGTTCAATCACCGCCGCCAGAGTCAGGATCGTATCCTGCGGGCAGATATTCTGGAACTTACGGGTGGAAAAAAACTTTGGATGAATGCCTACAGCAGAAAACAGTTTGCGGAGAGTGATGCGGAGAAAATACGGGTGGATGAGACGTTTCTCGATGCTGCGGGGGACGGGGAGTTCTGCTTTGTGGAGAATGCGGACGTCTCTGGCTGTGCGGAGCGGATCGAGGAAATCTATCTCTACCACTGGAACAGGGATTATCCGGCGGATGTGTATTTTCCGGTGGACCTCAGCGTGTGGAAGTGCGTGGAGACGAAAGAATTTGCGGGATCTTCCCACGAGAAAATTACGAGAGAGCGGTATACCCGTTAAAATATGAATGTATGATAGGCAGAATGACGCTGGAGACAGTTCTAATTCCGATATTTCAGAAATATAGTGGGAGATTGGAGATTGGGACAGGGGGGAGTATGTACGGAGCATTTGGCGGAAAGGCGGACTGCGATAGAAAATATGGCAACAGAGGGGAATGACAGAATATGAATCATTTAAGAAAATGGCTGCTTTGCGTGATCGCGGTGGTCTCTTTGACGGTAACGGCCTGTGGGGGAGATGCGGCCGCTAATGTCAGTGTGGCGGCAGATGTTGCTCATGCGGCGGGAAATATCCTTGGAAGTCTTGCTGAGGCGGCAGAGAACTCCGGAGCTGGGAATAGCGGCGGACAGGGAAATAAAACGTCATCGGGGATGGCAGGAAACCCGTCGGCAACCGGGGAATTCCGTCTCTCCGATATTCCGGAGTATACGGACTCCCCCTATGTGGCGGTCAATGGAAATGTTCCGTATTTTACGGAGGACGACCTGACGGATGTCTCCTTTGAAAGCTACAGTGATTTGGATTCATTAGGCCGCTGCGGTGTGGCTTATGCCTCCGTCAGTACCGATACGATGCCGACGGAAAAGCGGGGTTCCATCGGAGAGGTAAAGCCAACAGGGTGGATCAATGCGAAATATGATTTTGTGGATGGAAAATATCTGTATAACCGATGCCATCTGATCGGATACCAGCTGACTGCGGAGAACGCGAACGAAAAGAATCTGATCACGGGTACGAGATACCTTAATGTTCAGGGAATGCTGCCGTTTGAGAACCTGACAGCCGACTATGTAAAAGAAACCGGAAACCATGTGATGTACCGCGTGACGCCGGTCTTTGAGGGAGATAACCTTGTGGCATCCGGAGTCCTGATGGAAGCGGAATCTGTGGAGGACGAAGGCGACGGAGTCCTGTTCTGTGTTTATGTTTACAATGTTCAGCCGGGAGTCACGATCGACTATGCGACGGGAAAGAGTGAACTGGCGAAGAGCGGAGGTGCAGGAGGCAGTCAAAGCGGAAGTGCGTCAGGTACCGGGAAAACGTCAGGTACATCGTCTACTGGAAACAATTCATCAGGGGCATCTGGAGGTGCCGGAAAAAACGATGCAGGAACCTCTGGAAAAGAGAGCGGAACCTATATCCTCAACACGAAGACCATGAAATTCCACCGACCGGACTGTGATTCTGTGAAGAATATTAAGTCTGAGAACCGAAAAGAGTATACGGGGGAGCGGGAGAAATTGATTGATGAGGGGTATGAGGCTTGTAAGAGTTGCAAACCGTAGAGAATATTTCAAAAACATATAAAATTAAGACAATATCAAAAGCCCGGCTTTATGCATTCAGAGTGCATGGAGCCGGGCTTTTGTTTAGACCATATTTGACATAAGAGTAAACTGAAAAATTAGAGATTAATCATGATTTGAGAAATCATGAAACATTTTTTCCGCAGTGCCTGTATCTAAACGAAAAGATTTACATAACTGCTGTATAATTTCAGAATCGGTAAGACCGTGTTCTCTTAGAACATTTATAATCGCATGGATTCCCTCAAGACGCCCTTCTTTGCGCCCTTCTTCAAGGCCCTCTTCATGGCCTACCTTACGTCCGATGTCAATACCAGTAGATAAAATACTCATATGTGCATCCTCCCATTCTTCACTCTGCTTTACTTCAGTAACAATTGCGTCTAGCCTGCGGATCCTGTCATCAAGGATAATAATCTCGGGATTGGAGAGCGTAGAGTTTTTCATATATTGAAGAAGACTCACGAGTTCATCCCGTTCGTTCTTACTGCTCATATTCAAAAATATCTTCATTGTCTCATCCCCCAGTTCCATCCCCGGAATCTGGTGACAGCGCTCTGTGAATGTGTACATTGCGCGATCCATTCCGAAGAGATCAGTTTGGGTGATGAATATCACGATCGTTGATGGCAAGTGGCGGTATTTTGTGTGTTTTCCTGCCTTTAGCGCCGGTGTATCAAGAAGTCCCTGATAATACCGGGAGCGCTTCCTGAGATCGTCCTCAGACGCATCATTCTGCATCTCTGTAGCAAATTGCCTGGAATCTTCCGCCAATGCCCAGGCGTCGAGCCGGATTCCGCGTCTTCCGTTTTTGTTGAGAATAACGTCCTCAACCCTTACCTGTGTAAGCCTGAGATCTGGCTCATCCAGGATAATACTGAGTACGCATTCCTGCGCCTCCTTGTGCTTCATTACCGCGAGAAACAGGGCGAAATCGCTGAGATTGACATTCATAAAATCGGGCGATTCCCTATACTCTTCAGTGGAGATGAGAGCATGGATCACTTGATTTTCCATTCAGTTACCTTCCTTTCCTGGAAAATTGGGCAGGAGAGGAATTGATACGAGACATCCCCGACTCCCTGCCAGTTGTTTGGGTGATTTCAGCAAAGAGTCTTCAGATGCCGTAATGGCCAGAATAGAAAATAGATCATAGAATTCGTTAGAAACCTTGCTTGGGATTATATTAGCATGTAGGAGTGGGGATGGCAATGTAGTTGGGTATTAAAAAATATTAAAAATTGATAAACTCATTGAGGACACAGAAGCAGAAGATTCCATCGAAATCGAGGAAGCTGAAGACACCGTAGAAATCAAGAAAGATGCCAGCGTAGAGTTCGTACTCGATGAGGCACCGGAGCTGTAAATTTCACGAAACAGAAAATGGAAAAGTCCCCGGAAGTAAAATTCCAGGGGCTTCTGTTTTTGTGGGAAGGAGGTTTCTTTTTGCATTGCAATATGCTATACTGATGGGAAGAAATTCATAAAGCAGATTTTATCTGCTAATAAAGAATCATATATCAAGGGAAAAGGTGAGGTATTATGAAGATCACAAAAGTATGGGCGGTATATTTCAGCCCCACAGGAAACACGAAAAAAGTAATCACAACGATGGCGAAAAAGGCGGCGGAAGTTCTTTCTGTGCCGATGGAGACATTTGATTTTACACTTCCGGAGAACCGGGAAGGTGTTACGAGCTTTGAAAGTGAGGATCTTGTATTTTTCAGCACACCGGTCTACGCGGGAAGAATTCCGAATAAGATGCTACCGTATGTGCAGAGCGCTTTTGAGGGAAATGGCGCATTTGCAGTACCGGTATCGGTATTCGGAAACAGAAACTTTGACAACGGTCTGATCGAGCTTCGCAACGAGCTGGAGCTTCACGGCTTCCATACGATCGCAGCTGCTGGAATCCCGACAGAGCATGTGTTCAGCAATAAGCTTGCGACAGGACGTCCGGATGCGGATGATCTCGCGAAGATCGCGGAATTTGGTGAGAAGGTCGCGAAGAAAGTTGCTGATATGACGGAGATCCCGGCAAAGATCGAGGTCCGCGGCGATGATCCGGTGACTTCCTACTATACACCGCTTGGAACGGATGGAAAACCTGCAGTGTTCTTAAAGGCGAAACCGAAGACAGACCCGGAAAAATGCACGAAGTGCGGAATCTGTGCGACCGTCTGTCCGATGGGATCCATCCCGAAGGACGCGCCGGATACCTGCACCGGAATCTGCATCAAGTGCCATGCCTGCATCAAGGCATGTCCGGCAGGCGCAAAGTATTTTGATGACGAGGCATTTTTATCTCATGTGGAAATGCTAAAACAGAATTACCAGAGACGGGCTGAGGCAGAGTGGTTTATCTGATGATTCTATGATTGTATAAAAAATGCATAAAAAATCAATGCAAAAGATTGATACAGAGGGCGAAAACAGGCTCCCTGTATCAATCTTTTTTTCTCAGTCATTCAGTGCTGCCAATTTTTCAAAATACGGCGCAAACAGCTCCTTTTCATATGCATATCCCGCCATGAACACGCAGTCCATAAAGAGTCGTGTGATCTCCGGATCTTCCTGCTCCGCGAGAATGCGCTTCCATTCCTCTTTCGCGTGCTGGCTGAGTTCTGCGAGCAGCCGGTTCCGGTCCTCGAAGAGGCCGTTGTCGGTGCAGTTTAAGTCCTTCGGAAGAAAGTCCGCAGTCCTTCCGCAGGGGGATGGGCAAGCGGCGCAGTCTGGGGAGACAATGGATTTCTGCTTGTGGATCTGTTCCACAAGGTCATTGGCGGCAGAAGAGGAGAGCGAGCCGCCCGGGGCCACGGATGCCAGGGCTGCAAAAAGGACCGGAGCAGTTCCAGCCGGGATTTCCTTTGCCTCCGCGGCGCGGGCGAGTCCGATGAGGGCGCAGATGACAGCGTCCTGCTCCGGGGTGCGGCCGGAGGTGTTTGTAGTAGTTGAGAGAGACATATAGGTTCCCTTCTTAAATATAAAAATGTCGATTCAGTACCTTCGTAGTTACAAGGAAAAATCTATTCCAGATCGGCTATGCCGATGGGATTTTCCAGAAGAACTGGCAGGGACGAGATCTTATTTCAAGATCCGTCCATCGGTACCGATTGTATATACCTGCCACGGAATAAACTTCCCGCTTGCCATCAGCGCGTTCTTCACAGCCGCCTCGATTCCTCCGCAGCACGGAACCTCCATGCGAACAACTGTCACGCTCTGGATATCATTATTGCGGATGATCTCTGTAAGCTTCTCGGAATAGTCTACGGAATCCAGCTTCGGACATCCGATCAGTGTCACATGTCCGTCAATGAAATCGTTGTGGAAGTTTCCGTATGCGTAAGCGGTGCAATCCGCGGCAACGAGAAGCTTCGCACCGTCAAAGTACGGGGCGCGGACCGGGACGAGCTTGATCTGAACCGGCCACTGGGATAGTCTGCTCTCCATGGAGACAGGTGCAGTGTGTCCCGGAATCGCTGCGTTGTTAGATGCAGGCGCGGAGGCATGTGTGATCGTGCGGCTCATGCTTCCCGGGCATCCTGTAAATTCCGGCTTCGGGGACGGTGCCTCTGTCGGCATGAGGGAAGCAGCTTTTCTTGCCGCCATGTGTGCCAGAACCGCCTCATGGTCATAAGCGGCAGCCTCGCGCTCCTCAAAGCTGATGGCGTCCGCCGGACAGGCCGGAAGACAGTTTCCAAGGCCGTCACAGTAATCGTCGCGGATCAGCTTCGCCTTTCCGTCGATCATCGCGATTGCGCCTTCCTGACAGGCTGCTGCGCATGCTCCGCAGCCGTTGCATTTTTCTTCATCAATTTTTACGATCGTTCTTTTCAATTTAAGTTCCCCTTTCAAAATGTGTAAATATTGTCTCAGCAATTTCTATTGCGGTGTATTTGCTGCCATGTATCCGGAAAAAGCGGATCGTGGCAGATTTTGTAAGTGTCATGTATTGACTTTTGTATCGTCAATATACTACAATGATGACAAAAAGTATGTTGTATTTCCAACGAAAAATCCGCAATGTGGTACATTCAGAACTGAAAAAAGGTAGACCGCACGTGATGGAAGAAGGAAACAGGAAAGTGCAAATGGCCGCCCGTGTTAGGTGAAAGAAAGGAAAACTATGATCCACAAAGAAGAAATTCCGGATTCCCCGCTTTTCGCCGGAATCCACCCGGAAGAAAAGGAGAGCATCTTGAAATGTCTCTCCGCAGTCGAAAAGAAATACGAAAAAGGCGACGCGGTCTTTCTTGCAGGAACTGCGATCCGCTCCATGGGATTCATCCTCTCCGGAAGTGTCGATATCTCCCGGGACGATTTCTGGGGAAACAGGCAGGTCCTTGGACATGCTGGGAGCGGCGAGCTCTTCGGAGAGGCCTATGCCTGTATGCCCGGCGAGTCTCTGATGGTAAATGTGGAGGCGGCGGAGAAGTGCCGGATCCTGTTTCTGGACATCGGAAAGATCCTAAACGTCTGCACCCCGGCATGCTCCCACCACAACCGCCTGATCCACAACCTTCTCTATATCATGGCGAAGAAAAATCTCATGCTGACGCGGAAGATCGACCACATGGGACAGAGGTCCATCCGGGAAAAGGTGATGGCGTACCTGTCCTTTGAGTCTGAAAAACAGAAGAAAAAGACCTTCGGAATCCCCTTTAACCGCCAGCAGCTCGCGGATTATCTCGCGGTGGACAGGAGCGCATTGTCTGCGGAGCTCTCCAGGATGAAAAAAGACGGGCTGATTGAATTTGAGAAGAATATTTTTACGCTTTTATAATGTAACGGTTCAGTGTCCTCGCGGTTACGCGCAAAAATCCATTCCAAATCGGCTGTGCCGATGGGATTTTTGACTTCCGGCATAGGTTTTCTTACGGTCAGCCCAGTAAGTGCATAGACCTGCGGAATAGACATCACAATTCTATATATAGAAGAAAGGAAAGAACAATGCCATACAGAGATGAGATCGAAGAGCGAAGGATCCGGCGGGAGGAAAACCGGAGAAGACGAAGAAAGCAGGAGCGGACCCGCCGCATGATCGTAGGCGGACTGGCCGCCGTGATCGTGATCGCCGTGATCGTCACGGCTGTGCTCGTGACAAAGAAGCTTACGGGGAGGAAACAGGTAAATCCGGCGGATGTGGCGGTTCCGGAGTATGTGAATGTGAATTTACTGACCCCGAATGAGTACTCACGGCCGCAGATCCCACTTGAGAAAGTAAACGGCATCGTGGTACACTATGTCGCAAATCCCTGCAGCACCGCTCTGGAAAACCGGAATTATTTTGAGGGATTAAAGGACCAGACAGGTTCGAAGACCACCTCTGTCAGCAGCCATTTTGTGATCGGTCTGGAAGGTGAGGTCGTCCAGTGCGTCCCGTTAAATGAGGTGGCCTACGCATCCAACAACCGCAACAGTGACACGATCTCCATCGAGTGCTGCCACCCGGATGAGACCGGAAAATTTTATGACAGTACATATCAGACGCTTGTAAACTTATGCGCGTACCTCTGTGTGGAATTTGATCTGAAGCCGGATGACGTGATCCGCCACTACGACGTGACGGGAAAGATCTGCCCGAAATATTTTGTGGATTATCCGGAGAAATGGGAGGACTTCCATAAGGATGTAAAGAAAGCGATAAAGATTCTGAAGAAGTAACGGGACATTCACTAAAAATTCGAAATTCATTTTGTATTCTTTACCTAAAATTTACAAATATTATATTTATAATTGAAAAAAGCGTGTGCTCTATGATATGATGGAACACGAAGGCAAATTTTGCAGAATCGGATCGAAACTGCGCTTTTGCCACGCCGCCGTGTTAAGACAACAGGCAGCGACAAAAGAGAATGGAGAAGGCATTATGAATATCGGATATCTGGAAAGTATCTTCAGTTTCCTCGGTGGTCTGGGCATGTTCCTTTACGGTATGAGCATCATGGGTGACGGCATGCAGAAGTCAGCGGGAAGTAAGCTGAACAAGTTCCTGAGAATGGTGACGGACAACAGACTTCTGGCAGTCGGTCTCGGCGCTCTGATCACCGCGATCCTGCACAGCAGCGGAGCCACAACCGTCATGGTCGTTGGTTTCGTAAACGCCGGAATTTTGAATCTGACCCAGGCGGTCGGAGTCATCATGGGCGCAAACATCGGTACAACGATCACCGCATGGATGGTTTCCTTAAACTCTCTGGGGGATGCGATGAAGATCCTGCAGCCGTCGTTTTTCGCGCCGCTCGTAGTTGCCATCGGCGCCGCCTTTTTGATGTTTTCCAAGAAGAAAAAGGAGAGTCTGGCAGGTGAGATCTGTATCGGTGTCGGCCTCCTGTTTGTGGGCCTGACCTTCATGTCAGGTTCTGTAGCACCGTACACGGATGCCCCGATCTTTGCGAAGGCGTTTGCGGTACTTGGAAGGAACCCGATCCTCGGTATTCTTGTCGGTGCCCTTGTAACTGCGATCATCCAGAGCTCCACCGCCTCTGTTGGTATCTTACAGACTCTGGCGATGAGCGGAGTGGTATCCACAAATGCCGCGATTTATATTACTCTTGGACAGAATATCGGATCATGTCTGACTGCCCTTTTATCCAGTGCAGGCACAAGCCGAAACGCAAAGCGCGCGTCCGTGATCCATCTGACCTTCAACAGCTTCGGTGCGGTCGTATTCGGAATCGGTATGTATATCATTTCCATGATGCGCCCGGATATTGCCCAGAGCAGTATCAATTCTTTCCAGATCTCGGTGTTCCATACATTCTTTAACGTGACGAACACCCTGCTCTTATTCCCGTTCGCGAAACAGCTCGTTGCGTTTTCCGGTCTGATCGTCCGCGAGACAGGTCAGGAAGAGGAGCAGAAGGAGACAAAGGAGGACGAGCTTCCGGTTCTCGACGAACGTATCTTCAAATCCCCGACCTTTGCCCTTGAAGTCGGTGTGATGGAAGTCGTTCATATGGGTAAGATGGCTCTCGCAAACTTAAAGCTTGCAACAAACGTCCTTCTGGAAAACAAATATGAATGTCTGGATGAGGTTTTTAAGAACGAGACAGAGATCGATATTTTAAATAAGAAGCTTACCGAATATCTCATTAAGGTCAACAACCTGTCCTTAAATGAGAAACAGAAAGTTCAGGTCAGCAACCTCTTCTACAGCATCAGCGATTTAGAACGTGTGGGCGACCATGCGGAAAACCTCGCAGAGGCGGCACAGTACCTGAAGGAACATGGACTCACTTTCTCAGAGACCGGGCTCGAGGATCTCAAAGAGATTTCGAGCGCGGCCATCGGAGCTGTGGACCATGCAGTCGCTGCCCGCCAGGATGGCGGAATGGAGGATATCCGTCAGGTCAGCAAGCTGGAAGACCGTGTGGATACTCTCGAGGAGGAGATGCGCGACAAGCACATCGAGCGTCTTTCCAAGAACGAGTGCAACCCGTCTGCCGGCGTTGTGTTCTTAGATATCCTGAGCAATCTGGAACGTATCTCCGACCATGCCTATAATGTGGCCGGATATGTGAAGGATGAGCTGTAAAGCGCATTTCATCTGATGATTTTGATCCCGCATACAGATTCCGGATAATATCCGGACTGTGTGCGGGATTTTTTAGTATTTGCGGTCATTTGGAAAAATCAGCTTGCCAGCATATGCGATCTTCCGTATAATGAAGACATCAGACAACTTGTAACAGAACATGGGGGAAACTATGGAGACGAAGAAAAAAGATGACCGGAAACTTCTGGGCAGCCAGATCGAGGACCGGATCTTAGAGTATATAAAAGAGAAACCGTTGGAGGTGGGAGACCGGCTTCCGAACGAGTTTGAACTTGCGGAGATGTTTGAGGTGGGACGAAGCACGATCCGCGAGGCGGTGAAAGGTCTGGTGACGAAAGGAGTTCTGCAGGTGCGGAGAGGCGCGGGAACGTATGTCAGCAGTCTGACGCCTGCGGAGGACGATCCGTTAAGGCTTAATGCAAAGCTCCATGACAGGTTTAAGCTGGCGCTGGATCTCTTTGACGTCCGTCTGATCTTAGAGCCGGAGATTGCCGCTAAGGCGGCAGTTTACGCGACGGACGAGGATATCGCGACCTTAAAGAGGCTGTGTAAGGAGACGGAGGAACTATATCTGGCGGACAAGGATCATATGCCGAAGGACATCGAGTTCCACACCTGGATCGCCCGGTGCAGCAAGAATCAGGTCATGGAGTCCCTGATCCCGATCATCAATTCGGGAATCAATACCTTCGTGAACCTGACGAGGCGCTCACTGCGGACAGAGACGATCACGACCCACCGGGCCATC
This sequence comes from Pilosibacter fragilis, assembly GCF_032490495.1. Classification (NCBI taxonomy): domain Bacteria; kingdom Bacillati; phylum Bacillota; class Clostridia; order Eubacteriales; family Clostridiaceae; genus Pilosibacter; species Pilosibacter fragilis. The sequence continues at coordinate 38,532 of NZ_JAVYJB010000008.1, forward strand.
ACGGAAGCCATCGCAAATCATGATTCCACCGGGGCGCGGTGTGCCATGGTGATGCATCTGACGTATAACAGGCAGGAGCTTTTGAAACGTCGGACGGCCTATGAGGCGCAGGTCGAGACGGAAGAGAAGAAAGAACAGTAGAAGAGTAAAATGTCTGAAGTCATTCGAGTGGAATAAGAATGCTGAGAGCAGGGAAAAATAGTGCACAATTTTCCCCTGCTTTTTTTGTGCGAAAAAGAGAAAAGACAAAATACATCAGACAAGTATTGCAAATACCACAGAAAAATGTTAGATTAAGCCCATAGACATAAGACATCAGACAAATGCATTAAAGAATTTACTAAACAGCCTGACATGTCTGATGAAAAAGCGGAAAGCAGGAAAAACAAAATATGAACTGTTATTTCCAAATGCAACCATGAAGCGCAGAGCAGTCCGGTTCAGGGGTATGGAACGGATCTTTGCGCGGAACAACCAAAACAAATACACTGGGAGGTAAATTCACTATGTCTGAAGGAGTTGTACTCAACCCGACCCGCCTTGTCCTGGCAGCACTGATCGGTCTTGTGATCCTGCTCGTCCTGATCATCAAGTTTAATGTGCAGGCAATGATCGCGATCCTGATCGGAGCAATCAGCATCGGACTTCTTGCGGGAATGCCGACGAAAGATATTATCGCGGCAGTCAATGATGGAATTGGAAACACGTTAAAAGGAATTGCCCTGCTTGTAGGCTTAGGATCCATGTTCGGCGCGATCCTGGAGGTCTCGGGCGGCGCACAGACGATCGCCGTCACGATGGTAAAGAAATTCGGTGACGAGAAGGCCGCGTGGGCGCTTGGAATCACAGGTCTCGTGATCGCGATGCCGGTATTCTTCGATGCAGGACTGATCATTCTGATCCCGTTAGCATTCTCCCTTGCAAAGAAGACAAAGCGTTCCTCTCTTCACTATGTGATCCCGCTCCTTGCAGGACTTGCGGTTGGACATGCGTTCATTCCGCCGACACCGGGTCCGGTTCTCGTAGCAACGATGTTAAATGTAGATCTTGGCTGGGTCATCTTAGTCGGAATCTTCTGCGGAATCTTCGCGATGATCATAGCCGGTCCGGTCTGGGGATCCATCTGTGGTAAGAAGTTTTATGTTCCGGTACCGGAGAGTGTGGCAAATCAGGAAGAGATTGATGAGTCCAAGCTTCCGAGCTTCTGGCTGATCGTTGGGATCATTTTGATCCCGTTAGTGCTCATCATTCTGGACTCCATCTGCGGCGTTGTTCCGGCATTAGCCGGTGTTGCTCCGATCTTTGAGTTCTTAGGTGAGCCGTTCGTAGCACTGCTGCTCGCGACTCTGGCGGCCATGTTTGGTCTTGGCTTAAAGCATGGCTACACGATGAAAGAGCTTGAGAAGGTTATGACAAAGTCCTTAGAGCCGACCGGCCTCATCCTTCTCGTTACCGCCTGCGGCGGCGTGCTCCGCTATGTGCTTCAATACTCCGGTCTCGGAAATGTGATCGGAAACGCGGTTGCATCCATGAATCTTCCGATCGTTGTCCTTGCATTTATCATCGCAGTCCTTGTCCGTATCAGTGTCGGTTCCGCGACGGTTGCCATGACCATGGCGGCAGGTATCGTTGCGGCGCTTCCGGGAATCAGCGAGCTGTCCCCGTTATATCTGGCATGTACCGTAGCGGCAGTAGCGGGCGGCTCCACCGTATGCTCCCACTTCAATGATTCCGGTTTCTGGCTGGTAAGATCCCTCGTGGGAATCGACGAGAAGACGACTCTGAAAACCTGGACCATCATGGAGACCTTAGTCGGCGTGACCGGATTCCTTGTAGCACTTGTAATTTCATTCTTTGCGTAGTAGAAAGATGCAGATACGCAGCTTAAAGCCGCGGTGCATTCGAAACACAGAGAAAGAACAAAATTATTGGAAAGCGGTTCCAATAAAAGATATCATTCGCTCAGTAACGAGTAACACCCCACAAAGAAAGAAGGAAATATCATGAAATGTCTGAAGAGTCAGGAAATGAGAAAACTTGCACCGGAGCTTGATCCGTTAAGGATCGGAACGGGCTGGAAACCGGAAGAACTTGCGATGCCGCAGGTCATCATCGAGAGTACGGCAGGTGACAGCCATCCGGGAAGCGGACATCTCCATATCCTTGTAGATGAAGTAAAAAAAGGAATCGCTGAGGCAGGCGGTCACGGCGCGAAATATTTCTGCACCGATATCTGCGATGGCGAGAGCCAGGGAACCGATGGAATCAATTACAGCCTTGCAAGCCGTGAGATGATCGCGAACATGATCGAGATCCACGCGAACGCGACTCCCTTCGATGCCGGCGTATATCTCGCAAGCTGTGATAAGGGAATGCCGGCAAACCTCATGGGCTTATTCCGCGTGAATATTCCGGCTGTTGTTGTTCCGGGCGGAACCATGAATGCAGGTCCGGAGATGTTAACCCTGGAACAGCTGGGCATGTACAGCGCACAGTATGAGCGCGGTGAGATCGATGAGAACCGCTTAAACTGGGCAAAACACAACGCATGTCCGAGCTGCGGCGCTTGTTCCTTTATCGGAACTGCGTCCACCATGCAGATCATGGCTGAGGCTCTTGGCCTTGCCCTTCCGGGAAGCGCGTTGATGCCTGCGACAAGCCCGGATCTCTTAAACTACGCGAGAGAGGCCGGAAAACAGGCGGTTAAGCTTGCGAAGATGGACAACATGCGTCCGAGTGATATCGTGACGATGGACAGCTTTGAAAACGCGATCCTTGTACATGCGGCCATCTCCGGAAGTACAAACTGCTTACTCCACCTTCCGGCGATCGCTCATGAGCTTGGAATCGAGATCACAGGTGACACCTTCGACAGACTCCACCGCGGCGCGAAGTATCTTCTTGATATCCGCCCGGCAGGAAAGTGGCCGGCAGAGTGCTTCTACTATGCAGGCGGCGTTCCGGCGATCATGGAGGAGATCAAAGACCACCTTCACCTTGATGTCATGACCGTGACCGGAAAGATTCTCGGCGAGAACTTAAAGGAATTAAAAGAGAACGGATTCTATGAGCGCTGTGAAAAATGGCTTCAGAAGTTCAACGAGCGCTACGGAATCTCCATCACAAGACAGGACATCATCCGTCCGGCTGACAAGGCCATCGGAACCGACGGCAGCATCGCGATCCTGCGCGGAAACCTTGCTCCGGAAGGTGCGGTCATCAAGCACACCGCATGCCCGAAGGAGATGTTCAAGGCAGTCCTCAAGGCAAGACCGTTTGACAGCGAAGAAGAGTGCCTGGATGCCGTTTTAAAGCACAAGGTTGAGAAAGGCGACGCAGTCTTCATCCGTTACGAGGGACCGAAGGGAAGCGGTATGCCGGAGATGTTCTACACCTCCGAGGCCATCAGCAGCGATAAGGAGCTTGGCCGTTCCATCGCCCTGATCACAGACGGAAGATTCTCCGGTGCATCCACAGGTCCGGTTATCGGACACTGCAGCCCGGAGGCGGCAGATGGCGGCCCGATCGCGCTCGTTGAGGAAGGCGATCTTATCGAGGTCGATGTGATGGAGAGAAAGTTAAACATCATCGGTATCAAGGGCGAGCGAAAGACTCCGGAAGAGATCGACGCGGTCCTTGCCGAGAGAAAGAAAAACTGGAAGCCGAGAGAGCTCCGCTACAAGAGCGGTGTGCTCCGTATGTTCAGTGAGCATGCGGCAAGCCCGATGAAAGGTGCATATCTGGAATTCTAAAAAAATAAAATGAGACTGGCAGTAAATGCTGGCTGCCAGCTTGCAAAAGAAGCGTCCCGGATCGTGAGATGACAGTTCTCTCTGATCCGGGGCGTTTTTATATCATTACCATTTCGCATTCCCAATCGGAAAAATCTACTGCTGCCACTGTACTGTTACGGAATTATCAGTTCAGAAAATTCCTATCCGCATACAGGAACAGCTACATACTTTTCATATAATAAAGATTGCACGAACGAGTGTTCCTGTGGTAGAATGATGGTATCTGTTGTCGGAATACCGGCGGTTTCAGTATGTGGGAGATACGTGCAGAACCGTCAGCCTCCGGAAACGTGAAAGGGGAACAGAATGAACAATTACGATACATTAAATCCGATGCAGCGGGAAGCTGTCTTCACTACGGAAGGTCCGCTCTTAGTGCTGGCGGGCGCCGGATCCGGAAAGACACGGGCGCTGACGCACCGGGTTGCTTATTTAATAGAGGAAAAGGGTGTGAAGCCCTGGAATATCCTGGCGATCACCTTTACAAACAAGGCGGCGGGAGAGATGCGGGACCGTGTCAACAGCCTTGTGGAATACGGCGCGGACAGTGTCTGGGTCAGCACCTTCCACTCCCTCTGTGTGCGGATCTTAAGAAGATTTATTGAGAACATCGGCTACACGACGGATTTTTCCATCTATGATTCTGATGATACAAAAACCCTGATGAAACAGATCTTCAAGGATCTTGAGGTGAATACAAAGGTATTAAAAGAACGGGGTGTCCTCGGCGTGATCTCCTCCGCAAAGAACGAGATGATCAGTCCGGAAGAATTTATGCTCAGCGCGAAGGCTGAGGGGGATTCGAGACTGAAACGGATTGCGGAGCTCTATATGGAGTACCAGAAACGTTTAAAAAAGAACAATGCCCTGGATTTCGATGACCTTCTTGTAAAGACCGTGGAGTTGTTCCAGTCAAAGCAGGAAGTTTTGGAGTATTATCAGGACCGTTTCCGCTATATTATGGTGGATGAGTATCAGGATACAAATACGGTACAGTTTAAGCTTGTGAGCCTTTTAGCGGCAAAATACCGGAATATCTGCGTGGTGGGCGATGATGACCAGTCGATCTACCGGTTCCGCGGTGCGAATATCAGAAATATCTTAAGCTTTGAGGAGACGTTCCCGGGGGCGAAGGTGATCAAGCTGGAGCAGAATTACCGTTCCACAAAGATGATCCTGGATTCGGCGAATGAGGTGATCAGGAACAACACCGGAAGAAAGGATAAGACGCTCTGGACCGAGAACGAGGTCGGAGAGCGGCCGGTGTTCCGGGAGTTCAGCTCTTCCTTTGAGGAAGCGGAGTGGATCGTGCGGGATATCGTGAAGAGAGGCGGACCATGGAAGGATTACGCGATCCTCTACCGCACGAATGCCCAGTCCCGTATATTCGAGGAGAAATGTGTTGCGTACAATCTCCCGTATCGTCTCGTGGGCGGCGTAAACTTCTACCAGAGAAAAGAGATCAAGGATGTTCTCTGCTATTTAAAGACGATCGCCAATGGGCGGGATGACCTGGCTGTGCAGAGGATCATCAATGTTCCGAAGCGCGGAATCGGAGCTATGAGTGTCGCCCGGGTGAACATGTTCGCGATGGAAAACGATATGAGTTTCTATGAGGCGCTGGAGAGGGCGCAGGCTGTTCCGGGAATCGGAAAAGCGGCGTTAAAGATCGGAGTATTTACAGACCAGATCAGCGAGTTCCGGAAGATGTTAAAGGAAGAGACTCCGATCAAGGATGTGATCGAGGCGATCCTTGATAAGACAGGATATCGTGACGAGCTGAAGGAAGAGGGCGAGGTGGAAGCCGAGTCCAGAATGGAAAATATTGAGGAATTGATCAACAAGGCAGTCTCCTACTGGGAGAGCGCCGAGGAACCGAGTCTTTCCGCGTTCCTGGAGGAAGTTGCCCTGGTTGCGGATATCGACAGTATGGATGAGTCAGAGGATAGAATTATCCTTATGACACTGCATTCCGCGAAAGGTCTGGAGTTCCCGTATGTGTATCTTGCGGGAATGGAAGATGGACTTTTCCCGAGTATGATGTCTCTGATGGAGGGACCGGAGGCACTGGAGGAAGAGCGCCGTCTCTGCTATGTGGGAATCACGAGGGCGGAGAAGCGGCTGACGCTGACCGCCGCAAAGAGCCGTATGGTGAAGGGCGAGATGCAGTACGCGAGAACGAGCCGGTTTATTGACGAGATCCCGGATGTGTGCCTGGAACGTCCGGATCGGGATGATTCAAAGACCGGATGGAAGAAAATGGCAGACGCGTACAGGAACCTTCCGGAGGAAGCGGGACTTCCGTGGGCGAAGGCTTCCGGCGCGGACGGAAAAGCGGCTGACGGTCACACCGGAAGATTCCAGAACCGTCCGGCGGGTGTGAGTCTTTTTGGACAGAAATCCGATGCCTATAAGAATCCATATGCCTCCGGGACTTCTGCGGCGCCGAAGAACACGCCGACCTTCGGAAAGGCGTTCACCGTAGAAAAACCGAAGTCTTTGGATTACTCCGAAGGTGACCGCGTCCATCACATGCGTTTTGGTGACGGAACCGTGAAATCCATCGCGGACGGCGGAAAAGATTTCGAGGTCACAGTCGATTTTGATCATGCGGCGATCGGGACAAGGAAGATGTTTGCTTCCTTTGCGAAGCTGAAGAAGTTGTAAATAAATTAGCCAAAAGAAATTTAGTATTGATTTTTTGGGGGCAATCGCATATAATTAAAAACAGCTAAGGAAAGTGCTTATATGTCTATGAGTACGCGAAAACCCCCAGAGTGGCACCTCCGGGGGTTTTCTTGCTCTTTGCGGTGAGCCGAACCGTTTAGGCTGTTACTGTCGGTTGTCCCTATCCAGCCATTTGCAAACATAGTAGCCAACTATGCTTGCCGCGACAGAGACAAGGAAAGTGTTTATGTAATCTATAAATACCGCCTCCTTTCTGCTGGAGGTGCGACAGCAGTTTTATTTTATCATGTTTATTTGTAGAACTCCATATACTGCGGTATAAAAAAATGGTGTCTAAAACTATGAAAATTTAGGGATAGTAAAAACCATAAAATCATGATATACTATTACAAAGTATCTGTCCGTGCGGATTATTCTTGTCCGGGGCGGCTGTGAAACAGAAAGGATGTGTGAGGATGAACAAATTCGATACGATGAGTAAAGACGCACTCAGCAAAATGGAAGAGCTTATAAACGCGTCCAAGCTGAATGAACTGCTTCATAAAAAAGAAGAAGAGGATAAGAAAAAGAATTGTATCCTCTGGGTGCTTGCTATCATCGGCGCTGTTGCTGCTGTAGCCGGAATCGCATACGCAGTATATCGCTTCTTTACACCGGATTATCTGGAAGATTTTGAAGACGATTTCGACGATGATTTCGACGATGACTTTTTCGAGGAAGAGGAGGAAACTCCGAAAAAAGCTGTCGAGAAGGATGACGAGAAAGAAGCTTAAGCCGAAATGCTTACAAACACAATGAGAACGAGGCTGTGGCAGGGATCGCTTGCACAGCCTTTTTCTGTGCATAAAAACATATCAGGGAACGAGGCATCGTTTACGCGCTGTGCGATCAGAAACGGAAAAATCCGATTCCCGGCAGAAAAAGGAGTACAAAAATTATATGAAAAAAGGTGAGATCTACACTGGTACAGTGGAAAAGATGGATTTTCCAAATAAAGGAATCCTCCATATCGGAGAGGAAAAGGTAGTTGTAAAGAACGCGCTCCCGGGGCAGACCGTCGAGATCGCGATCTCCAAGCAGCGCAAAGGAAGATGCGAGGGAAGACTCCTTAAGGTCGTGACTCCCGCAGCATACGAAAACACAGAGGGTGCATGTCCTCATCGTGCGGACTGCGGCGGATGTACGTACCAGACGGTTCCTTATGAGGAACAGTTAAAGATCAAGGAGCAGCAGGTCCGGGCTCTTTTAGATCCGGTTCTTCCGGCCGGCTACAATTTTGAGGGGATCAAAGGTAGTCCGTTGACAAAGGCGTACCGCAACAAAATGGAATTTTCCTTCGGAGATGAGTTTAAGGACGGTCCCATGACTCTGGGAATGCATAAACGCGGCAGCTTTTATGATATCGTGACCGTGGACCAGTGTGTGCTGGTGCATCCGGATTGCTGTAAGATCTTAAGAGCGACGTTGGATTATTTTACGGAGCACGGAGCAGTCTTCTATAAAAAAATGGCGCATGTCGGTTATCTGAGACATCTTCTTGTCCGCCGCGGTGTGAAGACCGGGGAGATCCTTGTGGATCTTGTGACCTCCACCCAGACGGAGGGAACATGGAAGAGTGATAAGAATGAGGAAGCGCTGCTTGAGGGCTGGAAAGAAAAACTTCTTGGACTGGATCTGGAAGGCTCTTTTGCCGGAATTCTCCACACAGAAAACGACAGCCTTGCGGATGTGGTACAGAATGACCGCACGGTGATCCTTTACGGACAGGACTTCTTTATGGAAGAGCTTCTGGGATTAAAATTTAAGATCACTCCATTCTCCTTTTTCCAGACCAACTCTCTCGGTGCAGAGGTGCTCTATGAAACAGCCCGCGAATACATCGGTGAGACAGACGGAAGAAAGGTCTTCGATCTCTACAGCGGAACCGGTACCATTGCCCAGATCCTCGCTCCGGCGGCAGAACATGTGACCGGCGTGGAGATCATTGAGGAAGCTGTTGAGGCGGCGAAGGTGAACGCGGCGCAGAATGGACTGACAAACTGCGACTTCATCGCGGGGGATGTTTTAAAAGTATTAGATACCTTAGAGGAACGCCCGGATCTCATCGTTTTGGACCCGCCGAGAGACGGAATCCATCCGAAGGCGCTTCCAAAGATCATCGACCATTATGGATGCGAAAAAATGATCTATATTTCCTGCAAACCAACGAGCCTTGCGAGAGATCTCGTCGTGCTGCAGGCGAAAGGTTATGAGGTCACAAGAGTATGCTGCGTCGACATGTTCCCGGGGACGACGCAGGTAGAGACGGTTGTCTTGCTTTCCAAGGGTGAGGTCGACTCGAAAAAGATTCGGGTTGAGTTCTCTTTGGAAGATATGGATATGTCAGAGTTCCAAGATGGAGCTACCTATCCGCAGATCAAGGAGTATGTGTTGGAGCATACCGGGTTAAAGGTGTCCAACCTCTATATCTCACAGATTAAGCGGAAATGCGGGATTGAGGTAGGCAAAAACTATAATCTGCCGAAATCCGAGGATTCCAGACAGCCCCAGTGTCCACCAGAAAAAGAGAAAGCAATCCGAGAAGCATTCAAATATTTTGGGATGATCTAACATCCCGCAGAATGGAGGTTTCTTATGGATAGATTGATTTCTTGTGAGTTCAACATGGATAACGCCTGTGTGGAGCTGAAATTTGCAGATGGCAGCATGATTGCGATTGACACGATTGCCGTGGAGAATGAGGTTGCCGATAATATGTATCAGCGGTCGGAGCTGGACTGGCTAATCTACAACAAGCCGCTGGAATATGCACAGCTTGTGTTTGGCGGTGATTTAGAACGGTTTGTGCAAGGCGTATCGGAACATCAGTTGATGGATTGAACTGAATAAACATAGCGCAGCCCACCGGTCAAAATGATCGGTGGGCCGTGTTGTTTCTAACAAGGTTTTAAATTGTAAACTGGAACTCCACACCCGTCTTCGTGTTTCGGACAGAACACTTGCCGCCGTGCAGTTCCACGATATTCTTCGCAATAGCAAGACCAAGCCCCGTGCCGCCTCCGGAGCGGGATTCATCAACTCGATAGAAAGTGTCCCATACTTTAGCCAAAGCTTCTGCGGAAAGAGGCTTGCTGTCATTTTCGATGGAGAATGTGGTTTTACCACGATTGTTCTGAATCCGTACTGTGACACTGCCACCGGCGGGGGTGTACTTGACTGCATTGGTCGCAAAATTCTCAACCACCTGTGCAATTCGATTCTCGTCCGCAACGATGGTGCTTTGCTCCGGGAACTCGTAGCTGATCTGCAGTTCCTTTGCCTCTGCCGCCATTTGGAGTTTCTCGAAGATGGCTTTCGTAAGATCGGCAAGCGAAAACTCATCCCGTGAGAGCTTCACTTTACCCGCTTCAAGTCTGGACAAATCCAGCATCTCCAAAACCATACCGTCCGTTCGCTCGGCTTCCGCAAGGATCACATCCACATACTTATCACGTTTGTCTTCTGCAATGTGTTCCTTCAGTCCCTCTGCATAGCTGTGAATCACCGCCAGCGGAGTCTTCAGTTCATGGGCAATATTAGAGGTCATCTGACGACGGTTTTCCTCAGCTGCTTTTGCATACTCAAGTGCCGTGTTCAAGCGTGTAATCTCGTTTCTTTGCATCCGGCTCTTATCGCTATGCTTGGCGAAACCCTCTTGTAGCAACTTGCTTTCATACCAAGCTTTTGACATTTCCGGATATAGGTAGTTCTTCTCTTCTTCGCTCATCAGCGCTTCTCCAACCGATAGGACAGGTTGGATTAAATGATTTTTTATTATGGAGCGTAATACGAACACAAGTGCCACTGCAATAAGAAGTGTAATTAAGTACACAACGCTCAGTTCGCCAAATGCGGTGCGCCAAGGAGAGCAGTACACGACACTCACGGTATAAAAATGGAGATCAGGCGCTTCTTCTGCATAGGCAGCCTCCCCATAATAGTATGGGTCATAATAGGTTTCTCCATCGAAGCTGTGACAGTAGTTCACACTTGGGATTAAAAGGTCAAGGCCATCGTAGAAAGTCAAATTCTTTGCTCCGGCAGCCAGTTCCGGTCCAAGTTTGGCAACAAGGGAAGCTACATTTTCATAGTCTGTTCCTTTGTACGAAAAAGCAGGAGATATCTCATTATAGCAAACATCAAACCAATCAGAGTAGAATACAACAACGTCCTCACTGGATAAAGCGTCAGAGGCATCTTCGTACATGGTGTTCCATTGAAGATCGTAATCCTCTACGATGCCGGAAACGGTATACTGACCACTTCCCTTTGAATCTAAGGCATGCTGGAATTCGTCCCAATCGATATATTCAATTTTGATGGGTGTGAACTCGACACCATCAAAAGTCCCGGTAAAGCGCATTGCGGCAGCATCGAATGTCAGATCGCTGTTGCTGAGTATCTCCTTACCTTTCTCAGTAAGCATTTCTCTATCAAAGAAAGCACGGGCATTATTCCCGGATCTTTCCTCTCGATTATCCCATTGGTTTTCTGTCAAATACTCGAAGTAAAAGAAATCCGACCAACTACATTCAAGAAGATTTCCTCCTGCATCATAAACAGCAGTAGCAGAATATACCTTGTTGCTGTTTGGCCGCTTTAGAAATTCATCATCTTCACCAACTATAAATCTCGCACCATAAAAAGTATCTGCATGTCCGCCGTCGTCTACCGCCTCCCACCGGCGATTTGCATCGTAGTTCGCATAACTGGAATCAAAACCTTTCCCCAACCAGTGTTCAAAGCTTCGAGTTGCGATGGTAGATGCAAAATCGCGATAGCCATTTAGATATCTTGTGGCGGCATACTCAGCAGTAACGGAGGTCAAGCAGAACATTCCTGCTCCCCAAATTACAAACAATGCGAGGGAAAGTAGGCAAGTAATAGCTGTCAGAGCGGTACGCTGTTTCTTTTTCCTTGCTCTGATTAGACCAACCACGATGATGGCGACAGCCAAAACAACCTTTACAATTCCTTGAAACAGTTTATCCTGTACTAATTCCCAAATAATGCTTTCACCAGAATAATAAGCTACAAGGTCTTTCCCGATTGTTGCATAATTGCGGAAATCAACAATCGCCCAGATTAGGAAAAGAGCTGATGCAATCCGATAGCCTTTGGAGATTTTTTTCATCGTCACCCCTCCAATCTATAACCCGCCTTAATAACGGTCTTGATGCATTCGGCATAGTCGCCAAGTTTTTCTCTCAATCGCTTAATATGGGTATCTACAGCCCGAGATTCGCCCTCGTAGTCGTAACCCCAGCACTTAACCAGAAGTTGCTCACGGCTCATGACAAGGTTTTTATTCTGCATCAGGCAGCGAAGGAGAGCAAACTCCTTCGGCGTCAAAAAGACTTCCTTGCCTCCAGCATAAGCTCTGCCTGCAGTCAGCTCCAGAGTGATCCCGCTGACCTCCATCCGGTCACCGGCAAGGACACTGCGCTGATTACGCTTGATGAGCGCCATAGTTTTTGCATAAAGGACAGACATGGTGAATGGCTTCGTCACATAATCATCTGCACCGAGTTCATAACCCAGCAGTTTGTCCTCCTCGTCGGAAAGGGCTGTGAGGAAAATGATAGGAACATCGTTTGTTCTGCGCACAGCACGGCAGACAGAAAGCCCATCAAGCTCCGGCATCATAATGTCAAGCAAAACTGCGTCAAATTCATTTTCATCAATCAGCTCAAGCGCCTGTATTCCGTTGCTTGCTTCAACAGGCAGTTCTCCCTTGCTGCTGAAATAGTCACACAGGATTTCCAGCAACTTGGCCTCATCTTCTACAATCAAAATCTTACTGTTCATAATACTTTTCCTCCTTTCGCCCTTACTGTACAACACCGATTTGTATTCTCTGTGTCAAAAGAAATGATTTTTAATATTTATAAGCTTATTCAAACGCTACTGTAGTTTCCTTTGGCAGCTTCTCATTCTCGCAGCTCAAAAGGTAGGATATTACCTTGTTGGCAAAGCGGTTTGTTTTCATGGTATCCCAATCGGCAAGTCGGATAATCTCCGCTGTGCCGTTTTCAAAATCCAAGGAAATCTCGCCCCATTCGCCGTCGCAGTCTGCCTGGTATTCGTAGATTGCGGCGGCAATTTTCTTTTTGCGCTTGGTTTTGGACTTCTGTTTCAGCCGGACAGCATGGATTGCGCCCTCGGCAACCAATAATTCCGTCAGCCTGTCCACCGCTTTCCGGTAGGCTCGCTCTGCACCGCTGGCTGTGCTGCCCTCGAACATAACTGCAAGTTCCTCAAAGGTGGGACGACCTTTCCATGAGCCGACACGCCCACAGGTCATGCAGATTGCCAGCCGCTTTTCAAGCAAGGTCTGCTCCCGGTAGTTCAGTTTCTCAAAAGCCCGCTGCACCTTTTCTGCCTGTATGCCGTTCCAGAGAATGTCGGCATAGTTCCAAGTATCATCAAGGGCAACATCTTCGTCGGTTTCCTCGCCGTCCTCGTCTGTCACATAGAAAGGCTGCTGATTGCGGATGCCACGGACAACTTTCAGATATTCTTCCGCAAGGGCAAGATCACAGTTGTACTTCTTGGCAAATTCGCTGACTGCATCCTTGCTGTTATGGTAGAGCCAAGCCATTGACCGCACCATTTTGTAATTGGTCAGGGAGGATACCGACCATTTTTCTTCTCCCATGCGAAAACGTAGCATAGCATCCCGAATGAATGGAAAAATGTATGTAGCATACTTCGCACCCTTGGCAGGATCATAGTCCATCAGCTTTTGGAGCATTTGCTCCCGGCAGGAGAGCTTTATATCTATAAATCGGTCTGTGTCGTACAGATCGCCGCCATCCACACCGAGAAAGTCTTTGATGCGCTTGTTAAGTTGCGGCTCGTAGTGGTGTAGGAAGAATGAGAAATATATCAGGTTCTTATCCTGCAAGGCAGACAGGATATATTCGTTCAGATTGCCCACCGCTGGAGGCTCCGGTTCCAGTTGGAAGATGCGCTCTGCCGCATAAGGAATGATGCCGTCACCGTGCGGATTGACAGCGTGTTTTGGTATGTATCCGGTCATGTCCCATGAAAAATCACTCAGCATAGCGCACCTCCTTTCGGTTCTTTCTCTATCAATATCGACAGTAATTATGCATCGAACTTTTTGTTAGTAGTATTATTTTCGTCGTCCATCATATCGCTTAGCACGGCAAAAGCTTGGCTCAGCGGCACAGCCTTAGAAGTCCAGTTTTTCAAACTAAACAAGTTGGAAGATTCATCAAACACATCAAATTCGTCTGTCCCATCAGTGATTTTCTTCAAGTACAACATTTCTATCAAATACAAAGCTCCCAAGATATTTAGTACATTCTCCTGCTTTGCTTGCTTCAACTGCTCATAGCGGTTGTGCTTGACATCTGTAAATGCTCCCCACCATTGCAACGACTGTGCGGGCTGGGTAATATCCCAATTCATAAACGGTTGTATTTCGATATCGTATTCCTGTACACTGATTTTTTGATTTTTTATATCCGGTGTGTTGGTCAAAATATACTGTGCATAGTCTGCAACCGTTTTTCGATCCGTTGTATTGAAACCGCAAAACTCTTTGAATACAGTATCCAACTCTGCCCCTATGGCTTGAATTAAGAGGGCATATCCGTTAGAAAATGCATCAAAATTGTCCTCATGTAGTTCTACAAACTCTATTGATTCAACAAAACGCTTTTCGAGCATTAAGTAGTATTTCCAATGATTCTGACTAAGTTCTTTTCTATTCACGTTTGTCCCTTTCTTTGTATATTTTTGCACTTGCTTCCTTTTTCAAAGCCGCCTGGTCCATTTCTTTTTCATAAGCTCCCTTGGCATAGGCTACATTGCTCAATGCCCGGAGCATCTTATCTTTTGCCAGCTTTTTCATAACCTCTGCAAGATCAGCGTCCAGAGTACCACGCTTCACATAGCGGTTTATGGTGTTCAGCCGTTTCTCATAAATCTGTTTCACCGGATGATCGTCCGCAAGCTCCCGTTGTTCTCTGCCTTTCAGGTTGCCGATCTGCCGACAGGTGCGGTGCAGCTTGTCCCCCGGTGCATAGCCGCCACAGTATTTGGTGTGCCGTGCGTTGGTGGTCAGAAACCACTTGCCGCAGATTTTGCATTTCTTCGGTGCATGACCAACACACAGGCCCTCAAAGAGATCAGACCGGAACATCCCTACAAAGGATACATAGTGCATCCGCTTGACCAGCTTCGCAACTTTTTCGCCGGGACGGATGACGGATACATACTGAACGGAATTGTTCAGGGTAGACATCCAGGCATTGCCTTCCGTGATGGAAAACTCCGGCGGGAAATAGCTGCCGAACATTTTTGCAAAACCCTCTGCGGTGCGGTCTGCTTCGTTGCCGTCTGTTTTTTCTGCAAAATCAAGCATGGCCGTTTGGTATTCCCCAAGGGAGTATGCCAGATGCCCGAAAACTGCGGTATAGCGTTGGAGCATCATCGCATCGGTAAAGTTCTGGATTTCTTCAAACTGCAAAGAATTGGTTGCGGCTTTTATGGCAAACTCCACATATTTCAGCGCATTGTCCACAGTAAAGACTTTTTCAATCCGTTTTCTGTGCTTTGGTATATCCATATAGGAGAACGGCGGAGTTTCGCTGAGAATATCCAACATCGCCAGAGTAGCTTCCCTTGCAATGGGACAGAGTGCAGAAGCATCCTGTCCGGCGTTTAATGTTCCGAGCAGCAGATTGATGTTCTCGCATTGCTCGTTCATCCTTGAAATGGTATCCGCAGGGACATTCAGCGCATCACAGGCAAGCGTGCCGACAGGAAGTGTTTTTCCCTCATATATAACCGTATCCTGCCAAAAATCCAATGTCATCAGTTCTTGGTTCATGCTTGCCCCTCCTGTCCTGTTTTTCTACTTTCTTGATTGTATCATGCAAATGTAAAGAAATCCATATTCTCTGAAAAGTTGTCCTGTTTTTTGAAACGGGGTTGTCCTCCGATTAGCCTGTTTTTTGAAAAATCCGTCATAACCATAATAGAAGGAGCGAAGCACCTGCCAATCACGGCGGCTGCTTCGTGCTTTCCAGAATATTATGAACGGAGGGTTTTCTATGACAATCTATGAAACCATCAAGGCGGCAATCAGCGTCAAGCAAGCCGCCGAACACTACGGGCTGAAAGTGAGCCACAACGGCATGGCTTGCTGCCCGTTCCACAACGACAGGCATCCGAGCTTGAAGCTGAATGAGGACTATTTTTTCTGCTTCGGCTGCGGAGCCAAAGGGGATGTGATCGACCTTGTGGCAAGGCTGTTCAATCTGAGCAGTTATGAAGCAGCGCAAAAGCTGGCTTTGGACTTCGGGCTTGACCCGAAACCGCCCACTGCCGCAGCTATGGTCAAGCCGAAGCGTCCCTATATCCGTCAGTTCCGGGAGGATGAAATGCTGTGCTTCCGGGTGCTGACGGATTATTTGCATCTGTTGGAAGATTGGAAAGTGCGCTATGCTCCCAAGACACCGGAAGATGCTCTGGATGACCGTTTTGTGGAAGCCTGCCAGATGCACTGCCATATCGAATATATGGCAGATGTGCTGACGGTGGGTGATCTGGAAGAACGGGTGGCATTGGTGGACAAGCTGATGCAGGACGGCAAAATTGCTTTTCTGCAAGAGTATACCGCACGAAAGAAAAAGGAGGTGGCGCACCATGGCGAAGAACCGGAAAACGCCTGATATGAACTTGCCCATGTGGTTTGACGGGCAGAACATCAACGAAGCTCTGTTTTGTGAAGAATTTCTGCAAGAGCGCAGGATCATCTTCGCAAACGGAGCTTTTTTCACGCCCGATGGTCGAGTGACGGACGATCTTCCTCTGCGTGGGGAGATTTACGACAAGCTGAAATTCTGTGCCGTAAACAATATCCCCCGGAAGATCACCAACATTCTGGAAGTGCTGAAACTGGAAGCGCAAGTGCCGGACTTTCCACCGGAGCAGGATCGGATTCATTTGTCCAACGGTACGCTGCTATTGAACGGCACATTTACCGAGGGCAGACCGGCTATCGTGCGGAGCCGTTTGCCGGTTGCTTACAATCCCGATGCTACTGCGCCGGTGATCTGGCTGAACTTTCTGGATGGGTTGCTTTACGCCGAGGACATTCCAACTTTGCAGGAGTTTATCGGCTATTGCCTGATTCCCTCCAACAAGGGGCAGCGCATGATGGTGATTAAAGGCAACGGCGGCGAGGGTAAATCTCAAATCGGTGCGGTACTGTCTACCATCTTCGGCACGAATATGAAAGACGGCAGCATCGGCAAGATTTCTGAAAACCGCTTCGCCCGTGCCGATTTGGAACACATTCTCCTGTGCGTGGATGATGATATGCGGATGGAAGTTCTGCGCCAGACCAACTATGTAAAATCCATTGTCACCGCACAGGGCAAGATGGATTTGGAACGCAAAGGCAAGCAGAGTTATCAGGGTTGGATGTTCGCCCGATTGCTGGCATTCAGCAACGGTGATCTGCAAGCCTTGTATGACCGCAGTGACGGATTTTATCGCAGACAGCTTGTGCTGACCACCAAGGAAAAGCCAGTGGACAGAGCTGACGATCCCGACCTTGCGGAGAAGATGAAAGTCGAATCCGAGGGTATCTTCCTGTGGGCATTTGAAGGCTTACAGCGGCTTGTTGCCAACAACTTTAAGTTTACGGAGAGTGAGCGTATCCGGGAAAACCGGGAAGCGGTCAAGCGTGACAACAACAATATCTTTGATTTCATGGATTCCGAGGGATACATCCAGCGTAAAGCGGATGCGTCCATCAGTTCCAAGGATTTCTATGAAATCTACCGGATGTGGTGCGAAGAAAATTCCCTTGCACCGCTGAAAGCTCGCAGCTTCAGCGACGCCATGATTGCCAATGCCGGGAGATTCAATCTGGAACATTGCAACAATATCACCAACTCTGCCGGACGGCGGGTTTGGGGATTCATGGGAGTGGAAGCCATTGCACGACCTCATATAAATGGGTTTTACGGAGATTCGCCGTGTACGTACGTACCGGAGGACATTCCGGAGGAATGGCGGCAGGTCGAGTAAATCCCATTGCTGGTACGTATGTACGCAGCAAAAGAGCGTGAAACGCTCGTTATAGAAACAGCACACATCCTCTCGTTCGGGCTGTTTCTATGTCCACAGGCTTTTGAAAAAGTGTCTGTGGACATCGGCTGCAAGAGGAAGTTGACACAGAACAGCTTCATGCAGACGGGGCTGACCATGGGAAAAGGCGCAGACATTTTCGCCTTGGTCAGCAGAGGTCACCGCAGTGACCGCATTCCCCCTCGGGAGAGCCCTCGGAGAGCCCACGGCACTTTGCAGCCAGTATGGATGAAAGTGTCATAGTGGGTTATTACACTTTGAAAAAGTGCCTCTCCGTAGCTCCCCACTGTCTGCAAATCTCAAAGAAAGGACAAAAATCCAATGGCAAGAAATGATGGAATAGACCGTACCATAGCCAGAAATCAGGACTTGAAAACGCCTGCGGATGTGGCGAAGGTACAGGAACACAATGAGCGTGAAAAGGACAGCTACAGCAATCAGGACATCGTGCCGGAGCGCACTTCTCTGAACGTTCATTTCAAAGCCCCCACGGATGATTATGTGAAAATGTTTGAGCAGATGGAGCATGATAATGTGATCTCCACAAGAGGTCTGAAACCGGATGCTGTGAAATACGGCGAGTTGGTGTTTGATGTGAACTCCGCCTATTTCTACAACCACGGCGGCTATGAATTTGCGAAACAGTTTTATACCGATGCCTATAAAGCCGCTGTGGAGATCGTGGGTGGTGAGCAGTATATCCTCTCCGCTGTGATGCACGCCGATGAGCGCAACCGGGCAATGTCCGAAGCTCTTGGCGAGGATGTGTACCACTATCACCTTCATGTGGTTTATATCCCGGTGGTGGAAAAGCAGATTCTTTGGTCGAAGCGGTGTAAGGATGAAGCACTCCGGGGAACGGTAAAGGAAACAATTACACAGGTCAGCCGAAGTAAGAAATGGGACTCCAAGCCGTTGCTTGATGAAAACGGAAATCCCATGCTCAATGCAAACGGAAAAAAGATTTTGAAGTCGTCCTACAGTGTGTTGCAGGATGACTTTTTTCATTTCATGCGAGCTGCCGGATATACCGATGTGAAGCGTGGAGAGCGTGGAAGCACCGAGGAACATCTGACGGTGACACAGTTCAAGGTGCAGGCAGAACAGCAGCGTTTGGAAGCTGTGACCGGACAGGTGGCACAGGCGGAGCAGAGTTTGGAGAATGCCAAAGCTGCCACGGAGAAACAGAAAAGGAAACTGGAAGCGCTGCAAAAGGAAACCAAGACGGCAAAGACTCTTGCACTGACGGTGCAGGATATTGAAGCGATGGGCAAAAAGGCCACATTCGGAAACAATATCACTCTGACACCGGATGAATGCCGCACACTCAAAGATTATGCTGTCAGTAGCTTTGCGGAAAAGGCAGAGAAGATCAAGTACAAGCAGAAATTCGAGCAAGCGGAGAAAAGTGCAAAAACATGGAAGCAGCGGTACGATGCGTTGCATGAACAATATCAAGAGCTGAAAAAGAAAGCCCAGCCCTTCTTGGATGCACTGGAAATCGCATCCGAAAGGGTTCGGGCTTTTCTTGATGTTGTCCTCAGCAGAGGAAAGGAAACACAGGAACACAAAGCACCTGCCCGGAAGCGTGGGCAGGATATGGAACTTTGACGGAGGAATTGCCTATTGAAGAAATATTATGAGGAAGCGAAATATAATGCGGCATTTGACCGCTGTGTGGATGTTATGAGCCAGATGCTCCAGAAATATGGACATCAGGTTTTGGATAAATTGGAACAGGACGCTTCGCAGGAAGTGGAGCATTCCGAGGAAAGTAATCAAGCGCAGCCTTTGACGGATAAGGCTGCGTAAAAATTTACAATTTACACGTTGCGTACTTGTTGCGGATATGCTATAATATGTACGCAACGTGTATTTTTGCTTTTAGGGAGATAGGCAGATGGATTGTAAAAACAGAATTATAAAGTTGCGGGAAAGCACGGGATTAAACCGGAAGGACTTTTGCAAGTTGGTTCATATCCCATACCGGACGATGACCGAGTGGGAATTGGACAACCGCCATGCACCGGATTATGTGCTGTGGCTTTTGGAGTATTA
Source organism: Pilosibacter fragilis (assembly GCF_032490495.1). Taxonomy (NCBI): domain Bacteria; kingdom Bacillati; phylum Bacillota; class Clostridia; order Eubacteriales; family Clostridiaceae; genus Pilosibacter; species Pilosibacter fragilis. The sequence continues at coordinate 58,244 of NZ_JAVYJB010000008.1, forward strand.
TATCCGTAACGAAGGACTTGTGGTAAAAGAAATGAACGAAGGAGGTGGCGATTCTGAAAAAGAAACAACTTAAATGTTATCTATATACGAGAGTGTCCACCTCCATGCAGGTTGACGGGTACAGTTTGGATGCCCAACGTGACAAGCTGCGGAAGTATGCGGCATACGAGGATATGATCGTTGCCGGGGAGTATTCTGACGAAGGATTTTCCGGCAAGAACATCCAAGGACGGCAGGAGTTTCAACGGATGCTGAATGACATCCAGGACGGCAAAGATGATGTTTCTTATGTGTTGGTCTTTAAGCTGTCCCGATTTGGCAGAAATGCAGCGGACGTTCTGAACTCTTTGCAACTCATGCAGGATTTCGGTGTCAATCTGATCTGCGTGGAGGATGGCATTGACAGCTCCAAGGATGCAGGAAAGCTGATGATCTCTGTGCTGTCTGCGGTGGCAGAGATTGAGCGAGAAAATATCCGCACACAGACAATGGCAGGACGTGAGCAAAAGGCTCGTGAGGGCAAATGGAACGGCGGTTTCGCTCCATATGGATACAAACTGGAAAATGGAAACCTTGTCATTGCAGAGGATGAAGTGGAAGTAATTCGTGTCATTTATGACCGCTACATTCACACTAATGAGGGTGTTGCAGGAGTTGCAAAATATCTGAACCGCAATGGTTATACTAAGAAACTAAGACAGAATAATACCATTCCGGGATTTTCAAGAGATTTTGTGAAAAATGTATTGTACAATCCTGTTTATATGGGAAAGATTGCTTACGGCAGACGAAGAACAGAAAAGAAACAGGGTACAAGAAACGAGATGCACGTGGTTGAGCAGTCGGAGTTCCCGGTTTATGAAGGACAACACGAAGCTATCATTTCCGAAGAGGATTGGTATCTGGCACAGGAAAAGCGCAAGATCAATTTCTTTAAGAGGGAAAAGGTTAACAATCCAGACCACGCACACATCCTGTCCGGTATCTTGAAATGCCCATGCTGCGGAAAGAGTATGTACGGCAATATCGCCAAGGCGCACAGCAAGGACAAGAAAACACGGTATTATTACTACTGCAAAAATACGGTTACACCGACAGGGCATGAGTGCAGTTTCCGTCTGAATATCGAGCAGACGGAAATCAACAAATTTGTGGCGAAGGTTATCTCCGCTATGGTCAATAATCCACGGTTTGTAGAAGCGATTCAGGCGAAAATCGGAACAGCAGTTGATACAGAAGATATGGAACGGCAGATTGCTGTCCTACAAGGGCGGCTAAAGCAAGCCTTTGGAACGAAAAGCCGCTTGGAGCGTCAGATGGATACCTTGGACATCAATGATGCCCACTATGACAGAAAGATTTTGGACTTGCAGCGCCGCTATGATGAGCAGTATGATACCATAGAGGAAATCGAAGTTCAGATTGGCGAATTGCAAAGTCAGATCCGCAGCATCCAGCAGGAGAAGATTTCCGGAGACAATATCTATCGCTTGTTGCTGGCATTTGATGAAGTCTACCATTCCGCAACGGAAGCGGAGCAGAAGGAGTTTATGAAGGCCTTTATCGAGCGAATTGAGATGTTCCCGGAGAAAAGGAAAGACGGAAGCTGGATAAAGAAGATCGTATTCAATTTTCCTGTGCCTGTTGATGGTGAGGAAGTGAAAGAACTTCCCTTGGAAACTGAAACAACTGTCGAGACTGTTGTCCTTTTGGGTAGGAAAATGGTCGATGATAGGAATATTGAATATGAGTATGTTGATTATGAGCCTAAAGATAACGAATATATGCGTAATACAAAGGGTTCAGCAACGTATGCAGAGATAAAATCATGGATAAAGGAACAGTATAATGTTTCTGTATCGAATCTGTATATTGCACAGGTGAAAGATTCATGCGGATTTGAGAAGCGTGAAAACTATAATACAGGTGCGGAAGGGCACAAGGTGCCACAATGTCCTGATGAAAAGCGTGAGCTGATTATGGAAGCATTTAAGCATTTCAGGATGATATAAATTGTAATACTGTATAAAAATTCAGTGAGAGAAGATGGAGATTGTATCTGTCTTCTCTTTTTTTGTATGTGTGAAAAAAATTTTTTTAAGCTAAAAAGCCTGATAAATGAACAGATTTGCGAAAGAACGTGTTTCCATTGTGTAGGAAAGCCTTGCAAATAGAAGGACATCAAGAATAAACTCATGGAAAAGGGAGTACCGGAAGGAGAAATTGCATTTATCCATGATGCGAATACAGAACTGAGAAAAGCGGAGCTGTTTGCAAAAGTAAGAAGCGGACAGGTTCGTTTTTTATTGGGTTCCACAGCAAAAATGGGAGCCGGAACCAATGTGCAGGACAGGCTTATCGCACTGCACCATCTGGATGTGCCGTGGAGACCTTCTGACATTGAACAGCAGGAGGGACGAATCTTACGACAGGGCAATCAGAATGACAAGGTTAAGATCTTTCGTTATGTTACGGAAGGTACGTTTGACAGTTACTCCTGGCAGCTCATAGAGAACAAGCAGAAATTCATCGGCCAGATCATGACCAGTAAATCCCCGGTGCGAAGCTGCGAGGATGTGGATGAAGCGGCACTTTCCTATGCAGAGGTAAAGGCACTTGCCACAGGCAACCCATATATCAAGGAAAAGATGGATCTGGACATTCAGGTATCGAAGCTGAAACTGATGAAGGCGAACCATACAAGCCAGAAATACCGTCTGGAAGATAACATTACCAAGCATTACCCGCAGCAGATCGCTATTTTCAAGGAGCGGATCAATGGTTTTACTGCGGATATGCAAAAATATGAGCAGAATAAGCCATTAGATAAAGAACAGTTCTCTATAACCATCGGGGGAAAGGCATATACCGATAAAAAAGAAGCCGGAACTGCCATCATTGCCATGTGTAAGGAAATCAGGGGCATCAATGCCAGTGCCGATGTGGGGGAATATCTTGGATTTAAGCTGAATGTGACCTTTGATTCTTTCAACAATAAATTCGTGATGAATGTCAAAGGTGCCATGAGCCATCCGATGGAAGTCGGCGCTGATCCCCTCGGCAATATTACCCGTATCAACAATGCACTGGAAGCAATGCCGGCACAGCTTGAGGAAGCACAGACGAAACTTTCCAATGTGGAACATCAGCTGGAAACAGCGAAAGCAGAGGTAAATAAGCCGTTTGCACAGGAAGCGGAGCTTAGTGAGAAGCTGGATCGTCTGACTGCCCTGAATGCTCTTCTGAACATGGATGAAAAGGGGAATGATGCGATTGGAATGGACGAGGAAGGGCAGGAAGCAGAACCGGAAAGAAAACTTGCAGACCGACCAGCAGAACGGACTTCATTGAAGGGGAGACTCACCGAAATGAAGGCAAGGGTGTCCGGGATACCTGCAGGAAGGGATGCAGTGGATAAGACAAGAGGAAATGAAACGATACGATAGAAAAATGTTTATGGAAAATTCAGTTGATTCCGCACAGGCTCTCGCTTATAATAATATTAAGGCAGAGAGCCTTTTGAGGAAATAGAAAGGTGCTATGCACAGTACAAAAGGAGGAATGCCGACTTGAATACAGAAATAACAAATGCTGTGAATGCAGCGGGAGATAAAGCACAGTATGATGCCCGTGTCAAAAGGATATTAGCACAAAAGAATATTCTGGCACATATTTTGGTAAAGACAGTTGACGAGTTCAAGGGAATGAAGCCGGAGGATGTAGTAACATACATTGAAGGTGAACCAAAAGTTGGGATTGTACCGGTTGAACCAGGATTGACGAATGTAGAAAAAATAGATGCCACTGGGCAGAGGATTGTTGGACTAAATACAGAGAATGCCGAGATCAATGAGGGACTGGTCAGATTCGATATTATTTTTTATGTCCGCATGAAAAATGGTCTTTCCCAGATTATCGTGAATGTCGAAGCTCAAAAGGATGAACCCGACAAATATAAGCTATTAAATCGGGCAATCTTTTATGTGAGCAGGCTTGTCTCTTCACAAAAAGAGAGAGATTTTGTAAACACGAATTATGATGACATAAAACAGGTATTCAGCATTTGGATCTGCATGAATATGGATTGCAACAGCTTAAGCCATATTCATCTTACGAAGGATGAGATGCTGAGTCCATATGACTGGAAGGGCAATATGGATCTGCTGAATATCGTTTTAATTGGAATTACGAATGATATTCCAGATCATGAGGAAAAATATGAAATGCATCGTTTGATTGGTGCACTTCTCTCAAGCGAATTGAAAGAGCAGGAAAAACTGGATATTATAGAACATGAGTATAATATCCCAATCAGCAGTGAATTTAGAGAGGATGTGAGAATTATGTGTAATCTGAGTACAGGAATTGAAGAAAGAGCCACAGAAAAAACGAGTGAAAAATTTATTATGAATATGTATAAAAAAGGTTATACATTAGATCAGATCGCAGACGTGGCAGAAACCAGTGTGGAGGTTGTGGAAGCAATCGTTAAGAAGAAAGAACCCGTGATGGCATAAGTAACAAGTAAATACCAAAGAAACAAGCAGTAGATCAGTAAATGATTTGCTGCTTTTTCTTTTATCAAGGCAGTCCATTGTGGGCTGCCTTTTATCATGCAAAAATGGAGGTAATCTATGACAGATAATCAGACAGAAAAACAAAAAGTACAGGAACTTACAGACAAGGATGTGGAGCTTACTATGATGGATGCGCAGAAAGGGATTGATGCATTGCAGGATTCGGAGACAGAAATCAATAAATCACAGAAACAGCAAGAAGCTTCTGATGCACGAAAGGCTGCACAGTTACTCCATGGAAGTATGGATAAATATGGCATTTACCAGTTAAAGAATAATCCTGAACTGGATAAGTTCCGCTTTGAAGGAACGGAAAGTCTGAAACGTATGGGAATCACCAAGTATAATTTTGATACCATAGTGCCGGAGAATTATGAACAGGTGTATATGGGGGAATTGTCTGAATTCCGGGGAAGGACGCAGGGGGAAACACTGGAAGCCATCTATACGAAGTTCAATAATGACCACCCGGCAGACTACAAGGCACATTCTCTTTCTGTCAGTGACATTGTGGTACTGCATGAAAACAGAGAAAACAGCGCACATTTTGTGGATACGTTCGGATTTACCGGTCTGCCACAATTTCTGCATGAACTGGAAGAGAAAGCAGAAGATCTTACGGTCACATTTACTGTGGCAGAGTGTGGAGAATTTCATGGCATCGGAGCATATTATAAGGATATTCCAACCATTGAAGATGCTATCCGGATTTACCGGAAAATGGATCCGGCACGGTTAAATGGAGTTCCGGCAATCGGAGTGAATCTTCATGTAGAGGGAACCGACTGCCTGGAGGATGACCAGGTGGATCTTCTTACCGGAAAGACGATTGATGTAGATTTTCTCAACTATATGCCGGATGTGAGAGATCATCCGAGCGTGCAGGACGCTATTAAAAAGCTGGTAGAAGCATTCCCGGAGAAAGAGGTCAATGACCGGGAAACGAAAGAGCAGAAAATACAGGCACTTGCGGGAGAACTTGACCGGTTATCCTATGAGATGGATCCTTATGAGTATAGCGATACAGTATCGGATCAGGAAGCGCAGGTGCAAAGGATCGCAGAAGATATACGCAATGGAAACATCGGACATTTGCGGAATTTTTTGCAGACTTCCATAGAAGAAGGCACCGATGAGAACAGTGAGCAGAGAGCCAAAGAGCTGCTTGTAAAACTGGCAGAGTACAAGCCGCTTGCGAAGGTCGAGGAAATGGAAGAGCAGAATTATAACATGATTGACAATGTGCTTAACAATGGTGTGGAAAAATTTAATCGTAAAGAAGATAAGCAGAAGCTGCAGCAGGGTCGCATATCGTTGAAAGAGCGTCTTTGCACAAAGCAATGTGAAGTTTCGGAAAAACAAGTCAGAGATCCGCAGGATCAGAATAAAGTTAAAAAGAATAGCAGGGAGATGTAGACAATTAGTTTGGTTACTTATGTAGGTCAGAATATCTCTGTTACCGAAACTTCCACATCATTCTATAACGAAAGACAGAAAGTTCAGGTAAGCCTTTCAAAGGCAGACATTATTGAACCAGTATCCGGTCACGGAAAAAGGAAATATAAATTCAAAATAACTCAAAAACTTGACTTTTAACATTGGCTAAGTTAAAATAAAACAAATTAAGTTAAAAGGAGAATGAGAAATATGCTTACAAGCGTATTCGGGATTTCTATAAAATATGAAGCATGGAATCATCAGGATTCTTTGCCTGTTTATATTGCAGGGAGTTATGATTTTCATACAGCATATATTGGAAACAGACGCTGTATAATGCTTGCTCCAACAGAAGAACTTGCCACACTTCCGGCATTGAAAAAACAAATTGTAAAAATACAGCAGATTGATAATGTGCCAGTCGTATTTGAACTTACAACGGTATCAAATTATCGAAGAAAAAGCCTTATAGAAAATAATATACCATTTATTACTGATAAGCAGGTCTTTCTTCCTTTCATTGGGACAATGCTTTCTGATGAAAAAGAACCCCAAAAGCTGACGAGTAAGTTTGTTTACTCCACGCAGCAGTTGTTTTTATTTTATCTGTACAGTAAGAAAAAACGATTGTATACTTCAGAAGCCGGAAAAGTGCTTCCGTTTACAGCAATGACCTTGACCAGAGCAGTGAAGCAGTTGGAAACGACAGATTTGTTTCTTGTAGCAAAAGACGGTGTCAATAAGTTTATTGAGTCAAAATATAAGCGAGATGAATTATTTGAAAAAGCAAAAGTATATTTGACGACTCCTGTTCGAAAAACAGGATATATAGATAAGACGCAAGTTACAGAAAATATGGTCTTTGCAGGGGAAACAGCACTTTCTAAAAAAACAATGCTAAATCCAAGCCGAGTTGTTACCTATGCAATTAGTGAGAAAGATTATGATAAAGCCTTGCTGACTGATGAATTGATAGACCCGGATAAACAGGTCAGCCTTGAATTATGGGCATACAACCCAAAACAATTTTCAGAGGATAACAGTGCTGATGATATTTCACTTGTTTTATCTTTTACAAATACAAATGATGAAAGAATTGAAGAAGCAGTAGATGAATTGCAGGAAAGAAGGTTGCATGAGTAATGGTCAGTGGATTTACAAAATTTAAGGAAAGATTTCAAGGTTTTGAAAATCAATATGTCATCATCGGTGGGACGGCGTGTGATTTGATTATGGAAAATGAAGAATTACCATTTCGTGCTACAAAAGATGTAGATATTGTATTGATTGTTGAATCCATAACAGCGGAGTTTGGCAGGCAGTTTTGGGAGTATGTCAAAGAAGCAGGATATGAGCATTTGAATAAAAGCACTGGAAATGCACAGTTTTATCGTTTCACATCTCCGAAAAGTAAAGAATATCCATATATGATAGAAATATTTTCCAGAAATCCGGATTTTATTATATTGGAAGATGATGCAGTTCTCACTCCGCTTCCGATCGATGATGAAATATCCAGTTTGTCGGCAATCCTTTTAAATGAAGCATATTATGAATTGTTAAAAACCGGACAAATGATGGTTGATGGCATTCCGGTATTAAGTCCGACTTGCCTGATTCCATTTAAGACGAAAGCATGGCTGGATTTAAAGGAACGCAAGTTGAATGGAGAGCAGGTCGATAGCAAAAACATAAAGAAACATAAAAACGATGTGTTCCGATTAGCACAGTTAATCACAGCCAATACAAGGCAAGTCCTCAGTCCGGAAATAGCAGAGGATATGAAAAAGTTCTTATCTGAAATAGCTGATGAAACAGTGGATTTAAAGTCCTTGGGTATAAGGGGAACAGATAAGAAGAAAATGACAGAAATGCTATACCAGTGTTATGGGTTGAAGGATAATACATAGTAAGGAGTGGATTGCCGGAATTTGCTGCTTTTTATTTTTATCAGGGTAGTCCATAGTGGACTGCCTTTTGTTATACAAAATGGAGACAATCAGGGAATCCGTAAAAAGAGGCATGGGCGGCGCAATTTACGGTATTGCAAGTGTTACTATATTTGTTAGATTTTTACAAATATACCCTGTACACAAAAATTTCACTTGTAATCTGGCAGGATATCGGCTACACTTTACGCATTCCAATCTGATAGGAGGATAAGAAAGAGTATGAGAAAGAAATGGATTTTTACCGGAGCGGCATTTGCACTTGCAATGACCCTGACCGGATGCAGAGATAATGCAGCGGCAAGTATTCCGTAGCAAAGCAGCCAGGAGCAGACGAAGGAGCAGACACAGATGATCCCTATGGAGGAGGCACAGGAAGCGGCGTTAAAAGCAGCGGATATTGAAGCGGCAGATGCAGACATTTCAGCCACGACCTTAAGTGAGGTGGCGGGAGTGGCCTGCTATAAGGTGGAATTTACTTCCGGAGAGTATGCCTACTCCTACACGATCAATGCAGAGACAGGAGCTGTCATGGAAATGAGCAGCCAGGAACAGAATGCACAGGCTTCCGGGACACAGACGGAGGTAGCAGACTCCGCTGCCCCTGCTCCGGCACAGACCTCAGCCGCTGCTCCGGCACAGAATGCAACAGGTACCGGAACCGTGGATGAAGCAGCAGCACAGAAGATTGCACTGGAGCATGCCGGAGTGAAGGCAGCGGATGCAACGATCACCAAGTCAAAGCTTGATTATGAAGACGGACGTCAGGTATATGACATTGAATGGTATGCAGGCGGTGCCAAGTATGACTATGAGATTGCGACAGACACCGGAGAGATCATCAGCTCCGCATATGAAGAAAAAACGATGGGAGCAGACAGCAGGAACGTTACGGTCAGTGAGGCAGATGCAAAGAAAACAGCCCTTGACCGTGTAAGCGGTGCAACAGACAAGGATCTCTATGAATGGAAGCTTGATTATGATGACGGACGTCCGGAATATGAAGGAAAGATCATCTACGGTGGAACGGAATACGAATTCACGATTGATGCATCGACCGGATCCGTAATGGAGTGGGATGCTGAGAAGGTCCGTTAAGACAGGAGAAGTAGTTGCGTACAAAGATTATCAATGAGCAGTTAACAGATTTATTCTATAACTTTATCGAGATGGAAGACCGTATTGCGGCCAATGACCGGTATGCAGACTTAAACAGCTCGGATATGCGGTTTTTGTCCGCCGTAGGAAAAGGGAGCCACCCAAGGACCATCACCCAGGTCGGTGATTACCTGCGTGTCGGGAGACAGACGGCACACCATGCATCCAGCAGCCTCATCCGGAGAGGATATCAGAACCTGCGGAGGCAAAGCGTCTGCTCATCTACCGTGGCAGGGGCTTACAGGGAGCGAAGACCAAGGCATACCGAAACGGATATAAGGGAGCCATGTATCCCTGGGAGGCTGCCAGACCGGAGTACGGGGAGACCACCCCGGAAAGAGGCATGGCAGATCCGCAGACAGGGGAGAGAACCGCCATCTATACCGGGAAAAAGGAACTGCATATCTCAGCAGATATCAGCCATGCCGTATGGAAATATTATCAGGCTACTGGTGATGAAGAGTTCATGAAGCAGTGGGGCGATGAGATCATTCTGGCTACTGCAGTATTCTGGGCAGACCGTGTGGAATGGGACGAGGATGGCAGGGTATGCCATATCCGTGATGTGATCGGACCGGATGAGTACAAACAGCGGTTGACGGACAATACCTATACCAACTACATGGCACGGAATAACCTCCGCCTGGCGGTGCAGATCGCAGAAAGACTGGAAAAAGAGGATCCGGAATATCTGGAAGAGCTGAATAACCGCTGGGAGATCTGTGAGATGCTGCCAAAGATCCGCAGGGCGGCGGAAGGAATATATCTGCCGCCTGTGGGAAAGGATGGCATCCTTCCCCAGTTTGCCGGTTACGGGAAGCTGCAGGAGATGGATCTTAGCTACTACAAGAGCTTTGGAAAAAACGCAGCCGCCGAAATACGGAAGGAACATACCGTTATGGAGCTTGAGAGCTTCCGGGTGCATAAACAGGCAGACCTCGTCCTGCTATTGCAGCTGTTCCCGGAACTCCCGGAAGAAGCCGGTGGGACACAGCGCAGGCAGGTACGGGAGAAAAACTACGAGTTTTATGAAAAACACACGCTCCATGAAGCATCCTACAGCTTTGCCACCCATTCCCTGATGGCAGCTTCCTTGGGAAGGACACAGGAAGCCTATGAGCTGTTCCGCCAGTGCTGCGATGTGGATCTGAGCTCCGATGGAGAGAATGCACCGGCAGGAATCTATGCAGCCTGCATGGGCGGCATCTGGCAGTGTGTGGTAGAGGGCTTCTGCGGGGTACGGATCGAGGAAGATGCCCTGCGGATCGATCCCTGCCTTCCCGAAACGTGGGAAAGCGTGAAATTCCGCATCTGTTACCGGAAAAGCACCCTGGATATCAAGGTAACGAAGAATGCGCTGACCGTCAATAACAGGAGCAGCCACCCGGTACCGCTTAGCTTCCGTGGGGAAGCGGTGTGCCTGGATGGCACCGTGAGCAGGATCTTCCCGCTCCATTCCCCGGAATAAAACAGCATGACAGAACGCAGACAGGAACAACCTGTGCACTCTAAGGAGTGTACAGGTTGTTTTGCTTTGAACACTGCTCATGCGCAAAGAGTCCGCAGGCAAACTCGTTATTGCTGGAAAAAGGATAGGAATCCACCATCCGGTATACCATAATGTGGACAGGAAGACCCGGGTAGAACCGGACGGAAGGAGACTGGTGAAAATGACAGAAATCGGAGAAGAGACACTGAAGCAGTACAGGGGATATCTGGCGGATCGGGAAAAAAGCATCGCCACCATTGACAAATATCTGCGGGATATCCGTACCTTCCTGCAGTGGATGGGAGAAAACCGGAGCATTACCAAGGAAAAAGTGATCGCCTACAAGGCATGGCTGCAGGAGCATTACAAAACGAGCAGTGCAAACAGCATGCTGGTAGCCCTGAATGGATTTCTGGACTTTATGGGAGAAACGCAGAGCCGGGTGAAGACGGTAAAGGTACAGAAGCAGATGTTCCGTTCCACAGAAAAGGAAATGAGCAGGGCAGAATACAAAAAGCTGATCGAAAAGGCTTACCGGATGGGACGGGAGCAGACCGCACTCATCATGGAGACCATCGGAGCGACCGGGATCCGGATCAGTGAATTGAAATATATCACCGTAGCCGCTGTGAAAAGCGGGAAAACAGAGGTTTCCTGCAAGGGAAAGAAAAGACAGGTGTATCTGGTGAAAGAGCTGAGGGAGAAGCTGCTCAAATACTGCAGAAAAAAAGGGATCTGTAAGGGAAGTGTGTTCGTCAGCCGCTTCGGGAATCCACTGGACCGCAGTAATATCTGGTCGCAGATGAAAGCCATCGGTGCCGCAGCCGGAATCTGTCCGGATAAGGTATTCCCCCATAACCTCCGCCACCTTTTTGCCAGGGTGTTCTGGGAAAAATGGAAGGATCTTTTTTACCTGGCGGATATACTGGGACACAGCAATGTCAACACGACCAGGATCTATACCATGACCACTGTTAAGAACCATGGAAGACGGATGCAGGTGCTGGGATTAGTAACATAAGCTTACCGATCAGGTCTGAATCAGAGCGGAATAAGAGAAGAATCAGAGCAGATGTGAGAAAAATCGGGGCAGAAAAACAAAAATACCACATAATCTGCATTATGTGGTAGGAATCGTATCCAAAAGCTGTGTCTATACATAATGGTATGTTTCCTTACCTGGAAACATTGTCCAAAAGTACTATAATTTCTCTCTGCGATTCATATATACCAAAAATAAATTTGTATGTCAATGATATAATTCGACTTTTTTCGCAGAAAATTGTGCAGATCTGATACAGAATCCGTAAAGGATCTATTTTCACAATACGTTCACTGTATAAAACGTATTTTTAAGGCGTTTTGCATAAGACAATCCCTGTCTGCTTCTACCACATAATGCAGATTATGTGGTATTGACCGGAAATATTGCCCGCATACAATTTTGTCCCCAATATTCGGCAGCTTGTCTTTGCATGGAGCAGATCGTTCGCTCAGTGGCAGTCCACAGTAACAGCCCTCCGTTATGAATAATGTGTGTAAAAGAATTGTGTAACAGAATTCTCCTTTAAAATGTTCCCCTTCCCGGATTTTTTCGGGGGGGGCAAACATTTTGTAACGAAATTCAGTACAAAACGAAAGACGTGATGATGCGTATGGAAGGAAAGGAACATCTGAACAGGATCAGCAGAGAAACGGCAATGCAGATTGCCGGCAGAGAGTTACCCCGGGTAGAAAAGATCCATTTATGGGTTTTTCCTGCTCTTTCCTATGAAGAAGGAATTCCGGTGTACCTTCTGAAAGCGTATGCCGACCTGACTTCTTACGATATCATCCTGGATGCAAGGAATGGAAACATTATCAAAAGGACAGAACGCTGTCTGTAAGGAATGAAAATAGATACTTAAGGATAAAACGGAAAGGAAACCAGAATGAGTGAGGAAACCAGAAAGACTGCCAGAGTACAGGCAGGGGAAGAAGCAGTGGAGACCGTGAATGAAAAGACCCTGATGGATCAGCTGGATTCGATGAAAACAGCATTCCGTGGTTATGACAAGGAAGCTACCTGCGAACTGCTGCAGACGCTCATCCGGTCGATGGAGACAGAGAAGAAGGAAGAACACCGTGTCCTGCTCCAGAAGAACCAGAGACTGGTGAAAGAAAAGGAAGCACTGACCACGCAGATGGCAGAGCTTCTGATGAAGGTGGACTCCCTGGAATCGGAAAACCAGCGGATGATGGAACAGCAGAATACCATGCAGAAGAAATATGAGGAGCTGGCAGAAAAGCTGAGCAGGATTTCGGAAAATGCCATTGAACGGGAAACCGAGCTTTCCGCTTACCATCTGCGGGAACAGCAGATGAAGGAACGGGAAGCTGCCCTGTTAAAAATGGAGTCGCAGAAAGAAGCGGAGCTGGAGCAGATAAAGAAAGAGTTCCAGGAGGGGCTGGAGGCAGAGAAAGCAGAAATCCTTGCGCAGGCAGAAGAGGAAGCGGAAGGGGTAAACAATCGGGCAGAGCAGCTGCGGAGGAAGTTACAGGACTTCCGGCAGATCATCAATGTGATACTGGACTTTGACCCGGAAAACGGGGTGCAGACAGACTCTTTGGAAAGTGCAGGAGTACCGCATGACTGAGCTGGAATTTGAACTGGAGTTTAAGAAACGGAAACTGCAGAAACGAAAACAGCGCAGGATGGAGCTTCTGATCATCGGTGCACACCTGGGCGTGGTACTTGTACTGCTCTACTGGATGTTTGGCATCGGCATGGTACACGGCAGATCCATGCGCCCCGCTTACCGGGATGGAGATCTGTTTCTGTACCAGAGACGGCTCTTTCGGGAGCCGGATTATGGAGATGTGGTGGTCATCCACAGGCAGGATCTGGAACGGGACATTGTAAAGCGCATTGCAGGCAAGCCGGGAGATGTGATCGATCTGGATGACCTGGGACACCTGACCAGAAATGGGGAACGGGCAGCGGAAACGGAAATCCTGTTCGGGGAACAGGACAGGGATGACTGGATCACCTTGCCCTATACCGTACCGGAAGGATGCTACTTCTGTCTGGGGGATAACCGCCCGAGGTCAGAAGACAGCAGAGAGCTTGGAGCATTCCGCAGGCGGGAGATTACCGGGAAGGTTCTCGCACAGTTCCGGCTGTCATCGGTAAAGTGACCATTCGGGAATCTGCCCGGAGCTTTCGTACAAAAGAAAAATACCAACATGAGAAATAAGGAGAACGGCATGGAACTGTTGAAGGAGGATGGCTGTATCGGCGAAAAGGCATTCCATGGGGAAAAGGAGTGCTTTTTCCAGCCATTTTACAACGTGGAGAAAAAGAGGATCTGGGGAGCGGAAGCCCTGTTCCGTCTGAAGGATAAAAACGGCAATTACTACAACATGGATCAGCTTGCAGCAAAAGCGGAAGAAGAAGGATGGATCGCTGAGATCGACAGATGGGTGTTCCGGGAAGCCTGCAGAAGGATCCCGGAGCTGAGAGCCTACGGACTTAAGAGGATCAACATCAACTTATCCCCGGAGGTCTGTGAGGTTCCGGAGACCGTACCTAACATCATGCAGATACTCAGAAAGTATGAAGTATCAAGAAGTGAGGTCTGCATGGAGATCACCGAGATGTGCAAGGTCAGGAATGCAGAGAATTTCAGCTGCATGGTGGAACAGCTGAGCAGCCAGGGGATCCGGCTGGCGTTAGATGACTTCGGCAAAGGGGAGAGCAACCTGCTTCGGCTGTCCCAGATCCCGTTCCAGACCCTGAAGCTCGATAAGGAACTGGTCTGGGAAACGGAGGGAAGCAGGATGGCAGAGGATCTGGTCGAAGAGATAATCCGTATTGCACACCGTCATAACATCCAGGTCACGGCAGAAGGAATTGAGACACTGGACCAGGCGAGAACCCTGGCATCCTGGGGATGTGATTACCTGCAGGGGTATCTCATCGCACCGCCTCTCAGCTATGGGAAGCTTCTCACCTTCCTTAAGGAAAACGGAAAAAGGAACTTCCTGGAAGAATAAATAAGGATAAGAAGGAGAAACCGATGAAAAAGGAAAACAATGGATCAAGACCCCTCAGGGAGGAACTGAACAGTTCTGCCGTATCCGAGCAGAATGCAGCCGCATCCCCGGAACTGGCAAACCAGGCACAGATCTTAAAAGAACTGACGGAACATTTTCAGGTACGCAAAGGTACCTGTTGATTTTACATAGATTTTAATGAATACGATGCAAAAGGAGAGAACGTATGAAAAAGCGTAAAGGAAAGACGAAACGATGGCTTGCCGGAATCCTGTCGGCAGTGCTGGTAATCGGATCCATCAATCTTGTGGATGCTTTAGAAGGAAGTAATGGGGAAAGTGCACTGTATGATGCACCGGAGCTTACCATCACGCAGGGAGCCACAGACTATGATCTGATGAAAGACATTACCTATGACAGCAGCATGTATGAACTGGCTGTAGTGAATGATGGCGGATTTGATGTCAATACCGTGGGAGACTATGAGGTAACCTATTCCCTGACTTCCAAGGATGATGGAACGTTGGAGCCGGGAGATTCGGGGGATGCTTCCAATTCGGATAATGAAAACAAAGACCAGAACAGTGGAGACAATCAGGGAGGGGATAACACCCAGACCGGCGATAACTCTGATAATGCGGGTTCTGATAACGGATCCGACAGTTCTGACAGCAGCAATGGAGGAGACAGTGCGGATGCCGGACAGGGAGATACGGGTTCTGACAGCAGCAATGCAGAAGACAGCATGGATGCCGGACAGGGAGATACGAACTCTGACAGCAGCAATGCAGGAGACAGCACGGATGCCGGACAGGGAGATACGAGTTCCGACAGCAGCAATGCAGAAGATACTGCAGATGCGGTCAGCGGAGAGGATGCAGTACAGAGTGAGGAGAATACCGGAGATACCGGTGTACTGGGTGTATCCAGGCCGAGAACGGGTGTAGATATGAGCTATCAGTCAGAGCCCGTGGGTGCGGAAGCCGTTGATGTAACAAAAGGGGATGACACCAATACCGTTGATACGCAGGAAAAGCAGGTCATCACCTTTACAAGAACGGTTCATGTAGTAGCGGCTTCTGAGGACAAAGAACCCGTGTATGTAGCACGGGAACTGGTGCTGACACAGGGAGAAGAAGACTACGACCTGACAGATGACATTCTTTATGATGACGTAAAATATACACTGGAAGTAGTAGAACTTGGTGGTTTCGATATTAACAAGATCGGCTCCTACGAAGTGACCTATTCCCTTACACCTGTGACAACAGAAGAGACACAGGGAAATGGACAGGATGACACACAGGATAACCAGGTCATCACATTTCAGAGAACGGTTACTGTGAAAGCAGCCGTGGAAGAAACCGGGGAGTTTGAAGTTCCGGAACTCTACCTGGAGCAGGGGCAGGAAGACTATGACCTTGCGGCAGGACTTGTTTATGATGAAAATAAGTACAAACTGAATATAAAGGATGATGGAAATTTTGACATTATGCTTTCGGGAGAGTACAAGGTGACATTTGTTCTTAATCCGCTGGAAGAGAATCCGGATTCTGAGAACAATACAGGCGATGCGGATACTTCTGATCCGGATCAGACGGATGGAGATCAGAGTGAAAAAGTACTTGGCGCTACCCGGAGTATGGACAGCTCTGCTGAAAATGCAGATGATAAAACAGAAAACAAAAATACAGAAGATAACAATACAGAAGATAACAATACAGAAGATAATAATACAGAAGATAATAATACAGAAGATAACAATACAGAAAATGATAATGTAGAAGATAAGAAAGAAGAAAATGACAATACAGCCAACACGGACCAGGCGGAGGATACTTTTGTAATCCCGGATGGAATTACTACCTTCACCAGACGTGTTGTGGTCACACCGGGAATCGCATTGTTATCAGCCGGCAATACCATCAACAATAATTATCCTTGGTCTCCTAATATGACCGATAGCAGTGTCACACTGAGTGCACCGAAAGATGATACCTATGCGGGAACTCCGGTATTACAGTGGACGAATACAAACACCCTTGGAAAAGCTGATATAACGGACAATTCCTGGGAGAATGTTCCTGGCGTAACGGTAGTAAACAAAAATGTTACCCTGTCAGGGGCTAGTCTTGTAGATGGTAAGTGGTATCGTTTTAAATTTAGTGATGACGATTATAGCGAAGCTGTGAGGCTAGTATCTTCGAATGGTGGGGGATATAGAGGTGGTCAAAAATGGCCTCTTTCTAAACAATTTTGGAACTTTAAATGGTCATCCTGGTATATTTCTAATGATAACGTTATGTATACACCGTCAAAGACGGGTTTTGTAAGCAAATGTGGTTTTGATATTTGCTTTTATTATAATGGGTATTGGAATGCTACTTCTTTCAAAGGGGAGTGGTCTACAATTACTACATCCACGGCGGCTAATGAAATTTCCATCTATGACGCACAAACGCATTTTAAAAGTTCTCCTATCCGTTTTTACTTTGAAGACTATACGATATTTTTAAACATAAAACCAGCGGATAAAGCTTATAGCATCGCTACAGATATTTGCCTGGGGAATAAATCGAATATTGGAACATATTATGACTCGCTTAACATGAGAGCTACTGATAATAGAAAAATACATCAGTTTGATTTTGTGGGTAAGCAGCCAGATGACCCCTATCAGCCAAATCAGATGACAATGGTAGTAAAAAGTTACACAGAATTATGCAAATGGGCAGCAGAGAGACATAACGATGCAGTTTTTTTTAAGAATAATCCTGTTGTGGAAAGTTCACAAGATGCAGGCATCTCTCTGAGCTGGGAAAATCAGAATGATATTTTAGTATCTATTTCGCTGACAACATTAGAAAATAGCTCCATTGTTATTCAAAATGTCAAGTTTGAATCCGGAAATGGAACTTTCACAGAGCCAGGCAAAAAGCAGGAGTATCTGTTTTTTGATAATGAAGTGTTGGGAACGCAGCAGGTATACCCTCCTGTGAAAAACACCAACAAGGTAATTGAGAAGATCCCTGCTGTTAGACCAAATAATAATGCTGAAAAATTCCAAGGATGGAAATTAGCTGTTTCCGGTACTCCGGATGGTGATATTGATCTCAATAAGCTATATACTGACGATGAAGTGGCAGCGCTGAAGTATAAGGATGTTTATAAGACCATGACCTTTACGGCACAGTATGGTGAGGAACAGGCACAGATCTTTACAGGAGGGACAACAGCAGCCAAGAAATATGCTTCTGTTGAACAGGCTTTAAAAGATGCTGCATCCGGTGACACGGTCAGGATCATTAAAGATGGAAAAATAACCCCAACCACGGCAGACGGCGTAGAGGCAGCAAAGGATGTTACGTTAGAGCATTATAACGATGCCACCAGATTCTATAAGACGACAGTTTCCTCGAAGATTGCCGTGGATGAGGACAGCGTGGTAACCCTGATGGATGGAAAACTAGAGCTTTCTGCAAATGCATCCGTTAAGGTACTCAATCCGACCGATGGGCAGACTTATCAGGTAACAGCTCCAGACTGCACTTCATGGGTAACTGTAGACGATAAGGATAAGGGAGACTCCCCTTATTTTATGGGAGAGGCGGATGGAACTGTAAAAATAGATGCAGTGACCTATTCGTATCAGAATCTGAGTCAAAATAAGCTGGCAATGGTTTACATTCCACAGGGAATGAAAAATAATGATCAGGTAACAAAAGCTGAAGTCGCAGCAGATCAGCAGGCAACCATTGAGGTGGACGACACGAATTCAGTAGTATTGAAAGGAACTGGATCTCAAGGCAATACCGTAACTGTTGAGAGGCGTACAACTGATTCGAAGGTGGATGTAAAACTGCCTTCAGGCGCACAAGGTACAATCTTTGGACATGCCGTAGGGGCAGCTCCGGCAGGCGGCGTAACAGTCAGCCAGAGCAGTGCAGAAAATACAGGATATCCGGACAGGGATTATATCGTAATAGCTGTTGCGGGAGAGAAAGTCACAGTAGATGGTATTGAATATGTTGCAACGGAAAACAAGCAGAAGTTTTATCTTGGAACATTTAAAGCAATCGTAACCATAGGAAGCAATGCTGAGATTACAAGTGGTAAGGAGCAGACTGATGTTGGTTATTTAAAAACTTATACTGTAAAAATCAGTCCAAAAGCAGATTATGATCTGGATCAGGACAACTTTATCGTTACTATGAAGGAAAGCGATACAGGGACTGTTAAGAATTTGACATTTGCAGATGTGTGCAGGGTAGATCCGGCAGATGGAAGCATTACAGTTACGATTCCAAATGTCAGTGGAGACATTACAGTGAATGCTGCGGCAAAACGGCAGATGACAACCTTAAAAGTAACAGGTCTTGCAGCAGGAAAGGCAAAGGGAAGCTTCAAGGCGGTAGATGCATCTGGTAATGAATACAAACTGGAGCAGGATGGCAGCATCAATGTAAACCGCAATGAGGAACTCACCCTTATATTTACGCCAAATGATTTTTCAAATCCTTATTATTCAGATCTTACCGGGGAGAAGGGAGAAAGTTTCTCTATCCTGACAGCATTGAAGGAGACAACAAACAATAAAGATTTATTTGCAGGAGCAAAAACGTTTAACTGGAAAGAAAAGAGTTATGAATTAAAGTACACACCGACAACTTCAGATGTGACACTGGAAGCTGTATTCACACCGTCCCATATCGTACATGTTCATGTGACAGGTGGTACGGCAGAAGTGAAAGATACAGGGCTTGTAACAAAAGAATCAGGTGCGGACCAGTTCCAGCATGTCATTGTGAAAGACAATGAAACAGTAGAGCTGGAGTTAAAAGATACAACAGGAACAGCCACTACTTATAAAAAGGCATATTGGAGCAACGTGGATGGCAGTGATGATACCGATGTATCCAATCAGGCTTTCACAGGAAATGGAACAAGCTATACTTACACAACACAGGCGGTAGGCAAACCACAGGCATTAAATATTACATTTGAAGAGGGACAGACCGTAGATGTAAAAGTGACACATGGAAAACTTGTGACTGGAAATGATGGTGTGGCGTGGAATGATAAAGGAAACAGTACATACCAGACGATTGTGAAGAATAATGGAGCATTGAAGGTCAATATTAAGCCAGAGGATGGTTACGGATTAAAGAGCATTACGGTTAATAATGTGGCAATTGATATTGATGCGGCAATCAAGAGTGGGGAAATCACATGGGATGGTACAACGAAGACCTATTCCCATACATTCGCAAAAGTTTATCAGGCATGGAATGTTACGGTGGACTTTGAAAAACTGCATGAGATCGTTTTTCAAGATCAAAAGGGCAATATCTTAAATAAGACAGAGCATATTACAGTGATTGATGGAGATACGATTCCGGCAGCAATCTTTACCAAAATGCAGGAAGAAGCAGATAAGTCAAAGGCTGAAAATGAGAGCCTCTTTGTATGGGTTGATAAAACAGACAGAACAAAGATCTATAATGAAACAACTGTGATGACTGCACAGACTGCGGATGTCGTGAACTTAATCTCGGTATACCGGATGAACGTGATCAAGGGGGCAGATGGAAGCGTTATTGCAGCAGATGATTTTGTCATTCATGTGAACGATGTCAGAAAGCTTACGGACACAGAGGCAGTGACACTCGCAAATGTGACTGCTTATGATCATTCCGGTTCAGACATCAGTAATATGGTGACTGTGGAACAAACAAAATTAGAGGAATTAAAGAAAAAGACTAAGGGAACATATGTGGATGCTTTGACCTTTATGATTGCAGCATCAGGATTGACGACAGGCGTAGAAGTGGAAGTGACGGATGATAATCCGACCATTACGGGAAAGACTGCATATACGCTGACTTTCAAGGGAAGAGCAAATGAGACTTATAAGTATCAGGAGCTGGATGCCCAGGGAACCCCGACAGGTAATGTATCAACCATACTTACGGATGGGGATGGAAAAGCAACCATCACAGGCCTGAAGAAAGCAACACCATATCAGATCAGTCATAAGAAATATGGTTCTGTAAACGGCAAAACAGCCCTCGTGGATGCAAAAGATATCGCAAAGCAGTTTGCGGATGACGGTGACCAGACAACGACAAATGGAAAAACCGATAAGGATGAGAAAGCATCTAATAATAATGTAGATGTTGTAGTGGATGCTGACGGCAACTACAAGGTCATCGTGAAGAAAGACATCGACCACACAGTTGAGATCCCTGACACATGGGGTGAGGTCAAGATCGACTTAAATGATAAGACCATCACAGGTGACAAGGCAGATGATAATAATGAGGCAAAACCGGGACTGGAATTTGTCAAGGATGTTAACAGCAACGAACATCCGGGAACGAATCTTGAAATCGTAAACGGTACGATCAAAGGTGGAGACGGTTCTGCTAAACATCCAGATGGAGCAGCCGGTATCGGAGCCAGTGGTGATACAGCAGATGCCGGACTTATCATTGGAAACAATGCAAACGTGATTGGTGGTAACGGTGCAAATGGTACCGAAGGCAAAGATGGAGGAAATGGTGGAGCCGGTATTGACGGTAACGGCAAAATCACTCCAACAGTCAATGGAACTGTAACTGGCGGCAATGGCGGTAAAGGCGGAGATTCTGCAGTCGGTATCCCTGGCAATGGTGGAAACGGTGGAACTGGAATCAGCGCAGACAATAAGACCATCACCATCAATCCCGGTGGAACCGTCAAAGGCGGTGATGCAGGAAGCGGCGGAAGCGCAACAGGAGGTAACACGAATCCTGGTGGCAACGGCGGTAACGGCGGTACAGGAACCGAGACCACACAGCCCGGAAAGACCGATAATAACGGTGGAACAACATCGGGTGGAAATGGCGGAGACGGCGGAAACTCCAACAACGGCAACGGTGGAAACGGAGGAAACGGCGGCAGCGGCTCCACAGGGGAAAATAATAACAACGGCGGCACCAGCAGTGGCGGCAACGGCGGAAATGGCGGCGACTCTGACAAGGGTAACGGCGGATCCGGCGGTAATGGAGGAAGCTCAGGCGAAACCGGAGGAAACGGTGGTAACAACACCGGCGGCAACGGTGGAAATGGCGGAGATTCCAACAGCGGCAATGGAGGATCCGGCGGAAACGGTGGAGACTCCAACAGCGGCACCGGAGGAAACGGTGGAAATGGCGGAGACTCCAATAACGGCACCGGAGGCAACGGCGGAAATGGCGGTGGCTCCAACAACGGCACCGGAGGCAACGGCGGAAATGGCGGTAACTCCAACAACGGCAATGGAGGAAACGGCGGAAACGGCGGAGACTCTAACAGCGGAAACAATGGAAACGGCGGCAGCTCCGGCAGTAACGGTAACAGACCCGGCGGAAATGGCGGCGGCTCCAACAATGGCAATGGAGGAAACGGCGGTAACAACGGCGGAGGAAACGGCGGTAACAACGGCGGAGACAACTCTGGAAACAACGGTGGAGACAACTCTGGAAACAACGGTGGAGACAACGGCGGCAATAACGGCGGAGATAACTCCAATAACAATTCCGGAAGTACAGGTAACACAGGTAATACACCAGATGCAGGTAATACAGCCGGCAATGATTCCGGAAATAATGCCCATAAAGGAAATAAAGGAAACAGTACCGGCAACAGTAATGCCGGACAGAAGGATCCGGCAGAGGATGACAGCCTGAACGATGCTGCGGATGAAAGCAGCCTGACAGGTGATGCAGATGGCAGCGATGCAGACGGAAGTGATGCAGATGGCATACAGGAAGAGGAGAGCATCCATGCAGACAGCGACAGCGTTGAGAATGGTACGGACAGTGACAGCCATATACCGTTTGGTGAATGTGGTTTCCACTGGATCCCCATTGTATGGCTCCTTGTAATCCTGGGTTATACCGTAGTACGTGTGAAGAAGCTCCGTGATGAGTCGGAAGAAGCCTAAGGAGGAAAACAGACATGGAAAACACGAAACCGAATAAGAAATTATACATTGTAGTGGAAGTCATACTGTTTGCAGTATATATCCTGATAGGTGTCCTGCTGTTCGTCACGGAAAAGCACTGTGCTGCAGACGCATTCATCTTCTGGATCGGACTTGTGATCGCAGCAGTCTGTGCAGTAGTGCTGGGAATCCATGAGAACAGAAGGATCTAAGAAGTAAAAAAGAAGAAGTAATTTTAAGAAAACCAAATGGCTGTGATGGCTGTTTGGTTTTCTTGCGCTAAAAAGACCGGAAAGGATCATCGGATATCCCGTGAACCGGTTCGTCCTGAGACAGATCCTTTGTAAGCGCTGAATAACCCACCGTCTTTCCATTCCAGCTAATTCATGCGACAATCATTCTAATCCAAGTGAGTTAAGACATTGGACAAGTTTGGTTCAAAGTGAAGTGTTGCTTGTCCAGTATACTCACACCATTGATGGTATCGATCATCTGCCAGTTCTTCTTACCGACACAGAATCCGCGGATTGCACGTTCTGATGCATTGTTGTCCATCGGAACATCTCCATCGGTCAGGAAAACCCGAAGCAGCACGGTAAAGGTACTGCTTCGGGTTTTTTACTGTTTGGCCTTATATGCTTCGCCCCATGCCCGCATGGAATCCAGAATGGGTTTCAGACTTTTTCCGAGTTCCGTCAGAGAATACTCCACTCTCGGCGGTACTTCGGCGTAGACCTTGCGGTTTACAAGTCCGCTTTCCTCCATTGTCCGGAGCTGGGCGGTCAAGACCTTCTGAGACACATTGCCTACGGACTTTTTCAGTTCGCCGAACCGCTTTGTTCCCGGCATCAGGTCACGCAGGATCAGCACCTTCCACTTATCCCCGATGAGGGTCAGCGTAGTCTCCACAGGACATGCAGGGAGTTCTTTTTTTGCGCTTGTTTCGTTCATTAAAAAAATCTCCATAAAATTTTTCAAGTGCCAAATTGCCGGAAAACCCAGTAATGGCGCAATCGTTTCTTCTTGGTAACTACATATTAGTTTCTATTTGGTAACTACAGCACAATAATGTGCTTACTTCACGAATTGGAGCTACGGTATTATTATAATGCCAGAGGCAAACGAAAGCAAGCCCAATTACCAAGGAGGTTACTCAAAATGAAAAAATTTCTTTCTCTCACGCTGGCTCTTGCCATGCTCGGCACGGCCCTCACCGGCTGTGGATCCAAGGACGCCGCATCCCAAACATCCGCTGAAAGCACCCAGCAGACGGCGCCTGTCCGGCAGGAACAGAGCCAGGCTGAAAAGGCACTGGCGCTCATCAACACCTTTGCCACGAGCGATACAGACACTGCCCGCAGCCTGCTATCTGATGGCTACATCCAGCACAATCTGGCATACGGCACCGGTGCCGGTGAGCAGGTCGCCTTTGACATCTTTCGCTTTGACGAGAATGGCAGGATCGCCGAGCACTGGGACGTGATGGAGACCATCGCAGAACAGTCCACCTGGCAGAATCAGAACGGCAAGTTCTGATCGTTACCCGGAGGTAACCATACCACAATATTGTGCGTACTTCACAAGCCGTACAAATCGCATTACAATCAAAACATCAAGAGAAAACAACAAATTTTTGGAGGTATTTATCATGAATAAAGTCGTAGAATTTCTGAATGCCAACCCTGTACAGTATCTGGCTACCGTTGGTCGTGACGGTAAGGCAAAGTGCCGCCCGTTTATGTTCGCCGGCGAACTGGACGGCAAGCTGTGGTTCTGCACCAACAACACTAAGGACGTCTACAAGGATATGCAGGCAAACCCGGAGATCGAGATTTCCGTTTCAAGCCCGGAGTATGCATGGATCCGCCTGCACGGCAAGGCTGTGTTTGAGAACAACATGGCTGCCAAGGAAATGTGCATCCAGAACCCCATCGTGAAAGGTCAGTACGGCGAGGCTGCCAACCCCATCTTTGAGGTGTTCTATCTGGAAAATGCCCACGGCGTTATCGCGGACTTCTCCGGAAACCCTCCCTACGAGTTCTAAGGAAATAAGACAGAATATTGCGATCTTTGAGGCGGGGTGCAACTCCCCACCGGCGGTAAAGTCCGCAAACCGAAAGGCATGATACGGCGAGATTCCGTAACCGACGGCATAGTCCGGATGAAAGAAGATAGAAGAATGCCCGATGGTCTATCACAGCCATCGGGCATTACACGATTCCGGCAATACCCGCAGTGCATTAGAGGTGTTCTGCCTGTATGAAGCGGATGGCGAGTATTTTGACATCAGCGATCCGGAACACATCGTCCGGGACAGCTTCACCATTGGAAAAGAAGCACAGGAAGCGCCGGGCTACTATGTGGGGGAAGGCTGGATCGGCTGCAAGCTGTGCTATTCCGTCTGTCCCCAGAAGTATATCGACATCACAAAGAAGCCGGTAGTTATCGACCAACACCATTGCTTGCATTGCGGGCAATGTGCGAAAATTTGCCCCAAACAGGTTATCGAAAAGAGGGTTTGACTATGAACCAGAGTGAAAAAAGACAGTTTCTCATCCAGGCACTTTTGAAAGAACGCCCGGAATATCGGGATATGAGGATTCCAACAGAGCCGGAGAGCCAGCGCCAGCTTTTGCGGGGACTGATGAATATTCGTGCGCCACGGCGTATGGGTGCGGAGTTTCTGAAAACTCAGGACGAATATCTGCAAGCTGAAACCGCCGCAAAGGGCATTACCGATATTGACGACCTGATGCCTGTTCAGCCGGGGCTGTATTTCTGGCAGGGGGATATTACAACGCTTCGGTGTGATGCCATCGTCAATGCGGCAAACTCCGGCATGACCGGCTGCTATATCCCGAACCACCGCTGCATCGACAACGCCATTCATACCTATGCGGGCGTGGAGCTGCGGCTTGCCTGTGCGGAGCTGATGGGGCAGCAGGGCTATCCCGAGCCCACCGGACAGGCAAAGATCACCCCTGCATTTAATCTGCCCTGCAAATATGTCCTGCACACGGTTGGGCCGATCATTGAAGGGGGTGTGACACGGCGTGACCGGGAGCTGTTGGCCTCCTGCTACCGCTCCTGCTTGGAGCTGGCGGCGGAAAGTAGTCTGGAAAGTGTGGCGTTCTGCTGTATTTCTACAGGAGAGTTTCATTTTCCCAACGAGCAGGCGGCGCAAATCGCCGTGGAAACCGTGAAACAGTTTATGAATAGAAATACCGATGTAAAGAAGGTGATCTTCAATGTTTTCAAGGATTTGGACAAAGCCATATACGAAAAGCTGCTCAGAGCAGATTGAGCGATTGAAAGCTGCATTGCAGGACTGTGACGCCGTGGTGATCGGTGCCGGAGCCGGTCTTTCCACCTCAGCCGGATTTGTTTACACCGGCGAACGGTTTGAAAAATACTTTTCCGACTTTGCGGCAAAGTACGGCATCAAGGATATGTATTCCGGCGGCTTTTATCCCTTTGCCATGCCGGAGGAGCATTGGAGCTATTGGAGCCGATACATCTATATCAACCGCTATATGGATGCCCCCAAACCGGTCTACGATGACCTTTTGAAGCTGGTGTCTGACAAGGATTATTTCGTTATCACGACCAACGTGGATCACTGTTTTCAGAAAGCAGGCTTTGATAAAAAGCGGCTGTTTTACACGCAGGGCGATTACGGCCTGTTCCAGTGCAGTGAGCCGTGCTGTCAGGAAACCTTTGATAACGAAGCCGCGATTCGTGAAATGGTCAAGCGGCAGCAGAATATGAAAGTACCGACAGAACTTTTACCCGTCTGCCCTCACTGCGGCAAGCCCATGACCATGAATCTCCGCTGCGATGATACCTTTGTGGAGGACGAAGGCTGGCACAAGGCAGCGGAGCGGTACGAAAATTTTCTCCGCACTCGAAGTGAGCAGAAAATTCTCTTTCTGGAGCTGGGTGTCGGCTACAACACCCCAACCATAGTGAAGTACAGTTTCTGGCGCATGGCTCATGACTGGAAAGATGCCACTTATGCCTGTCTCAATTATGGAGAGGCGTATGCGCCTGACGAAATCAGAAAGAAGTCCATTTGTATCAATGGAGATATTGGAGAAATCCTGTCTCAGATTTAAGAAAAGTCAATATTGTTCTTAACGTGGGCGTTTCACTTTAACCAGTGGATGCCCTTTTTTCATACCCATTTTCAAAGGAAAGGAGGTCTTGTAATGGCTGCATTCAGAGTTGAAAAAACGAAAGACTTTACCTCATGTGCAACCATCACCTGCGGAATATGCATCCTATGCTATATCGCGCTCTCCGAATAAACATCAAGATTTTGAAAATAATAAAGTGAAAATTCCGATGTTTGTATTGAAAGCATGTCACGAATAGTATATAATATTCGTGACATCATGAAAGGAGGGCACAGCTGTGGACAATGGATATATGCAGGAAATACGAGCGCGAATTCTTGCTGCTGAGGATGGTGCAGTTTTTGTTGCTCCTGATTTTGCAGATATTGCGGACACCGCAACAATTCGCCAAGGATTGAAGCGGCTTTACCAATCTGGCATTATCCGCAGAATTATCAGAGGCATTTACGAAAAGCCAAAGTACAGCAAACTGCTTGATGAATATGTAGCGGCCGACCCGGATGCAGTTGCCAAAGCATTGGCACGGTGTTACCACTGGACCATTGCCCCATGTGGAAATACGGCCCTGAACCTGTTGGGTCTCTCTACACAGGTAACAGCGGTCTGGTCCTACATCAGCGACGGTCCGTATAAGACCTATGAGTGGAATTCCACCAAGCTGGAATTTAAGCATAGGACCAACAAGGAAATCACGGGTCTGTCTTACATGACGAGTTTGGTGATCCAGGCGCTGAAAACTCTGGGAAGGACCAACGTGACGCCGGAGATCATACAGACGCTTTCTGAAAAGCTGTCCGAGGCTGAAAAGCAAGCCTGTCTGAAAGAGGCAACGGAATCCACGGATTGGGTTTATGATACGATACGAAAAATGTGTGGAGGTGACACACAATGAGGAATGTAGCACGATTGCCGGAAAGCGACCGGCGCGAACTGTTCCGAAATACAGCCGATAAGATGGGTTTGAATGATGCCATCGTAGAGAAAGATTTTTGGGTATGCTTTACGCTGGATTATCTGTTCCACCGCTGCCCGTGGAAAGAGACTATTACCTTCAAAGGCGGCACCAGTCTTTCCAAGGCATTCAATCTGATCAGCCGCTTTTCCGAAGATATTGATCTGATTCTGGATTGGCGGGTGCTGGGATACGGTAAGGACGAGCCATGGGAAAAACGTTCCAACACCAAACAGGATACGTTCAACAAAGAAGCCAATGCTCGGGCAGAGGTTTTTCTTGCGGAGCAGTTTTGTCCCACCATTCAGGCAGAACTTTCTCAGGAGCTTGGCTGTGAGGCGAATATTTACATAGACGAAAAGGACAAACAGACAGTTACCTTTGCCTATCCGCACCTGTTTACAAATCCCGCTACCTTGCAGGTTATTCGTTTGGAGATCGGTGCGCTGGCCGCTTGGACGCCCGCAAAAATCGCTCGGATCGAGCCCTATGCCGCAATCTATTATCCGAAAGTCTTTGCACAAAAGGATACGGCTATTCTGACCGTTGCGCCGGAGCGGACTTTCTGGGAGAAGGCAACGATTCTGCACCATGAAGCCAACAGACCCGAGAGTTCGGAAATGCCGCAGCGTTATTCCCGGCACTACTATGATCTGTACCGTATGTCCATGACACCTGTGAAAGAAGCTGCCTTTGCCCGGGTGGAATTGCTAAAGACAGTGGTGGACTTCAAGATGAAGTTTTATCCGAGAGCCTGGGCAAAGTATCAGGAAGCTATTCCCGGCACCTTGAAGCTTGTTCCCCCGGAGTATCGCTTTGCAGCATTGGCCGCAGATTACGAAGCAATGAAGGATATGCTCTATGGTGATGTGCCGACCTTTGAGACTGTCATGAGCGCAGTCAGCGAATTAGAAAAAGAAATCAACGCACTGTAACAACCTAATATTATAAAGCCACCGGCTAAGCCGATGGTCTTGACTCGTGAGCCCGGCAGGTAGAAGAAACGTTGTCACTGATAAGGATTTGACCAGAGACGGTAAAAGGAAGTATAATTGGACTGAGAGAAAACAACAGGAGTGACAATATGGTAAAAAATCAAGTACATTCATCTCAGTCAGGAACCTTTGACATCAGTGCGGCAATGCTTCATATCATCGCCATGACATTTATGCTGATGGATCATCTCTGGGCTACGCTCCTTCCGGCTCAGGACTGGCTGACCTGCGTAGGAAGGCTCGCGTTTCCCATCTTTGCATTTATGGCAGTGGAAGGATATTTTCACACGCACAGCTTTAAAAAGTACATTCTCCGGCTGCTGCTGTTTGCAGTGCTGTCGGAGATACCCTTTGATCTGATGTATGGCGGAATCTGGTTTTATCCGTTTCATCAGAATGTGATCTGGACGCTGTTGATAGGACTCTCCGGAATCCATTTGATGGAAAAAGTCCGAAAAAAACAAAAGCCGTGGATCTTACTGCCGACGGCGGTTCTGGTCGTGCTGGTTGGAAGTGCACTTGGGACGGTAGGAATGGCAGATTACTATGGTGCCGGTGTATTGACACTGTTTATTTTTTACTTTTTCCGGGGAAGAAAATGGTGGTGTTTTTCCGGACAGCTTCTGGCGCTTTATTGGGTCAACGTAGAGCTGCTGGGAGGTCTGATGTACCCCATCCGGCTTTTTGGGATGGACTTTGAACTCTGCCAGCAGGGACTTGCATTGCTTTCACTGCTTCTGATCTGGTTGTATCGTGGACGGCAGGGCTGCCATACGAAAGTCTTCCAGTATAGCTGTTATGCGTTTTATCCGGTCCATATGCTGATTCTTGCATTGGTGCTGAATTATGTAAATCGATAATGATAAGAACTGCGGCTGCAGGGAATACGACCCTGCAGCCATTTGAAATCTTGTGGCACATATAAAAAAGAGCGGTAGGATCGTTTCCTTTATTTTAAATATTCATCCATCCAGTTAATGATCTCCGTCATCCGGTCGATCCTGTTCTCCGGCTTTCCGCCTCTGGACAGCTCATGGTTTTCTCCATGGAACAGGCAAAGCTTCGACGGGCAGCCGTTCCGCTTGATGGCGCTGAACATGGCGAGTCCTTCTGCCATATAGCAGCGGTAGTCCTCATCAGAGTGGATAAAGAGTGTCGGTGTCTTGCAGTTCGGCGCAAACTGGAGCGGAGACTGCTTCCAGAGAAGCTCCACATCGGTCCTCGTGTTGGTTCCCTGGTTGTTTAAGATGAAGGTGTGTCCGATATCGGAGTTGTGCTCAAAGGATACCCAGTTAGAGATGGAACGCTGGGAAGCGGCGGCATGGAAACGGTCTGTGTGTCCGATGATCCAGTTTGTCATGAATCCGCCGTAGGAGCCGCCTGCGACACCGAGATGTTCCGGATCGATCATCGGGTACCGCCTCAGAACTTCATCCGTGAAATCCATCAGGTTCTGATAGTCCACAGTTCCGTAGATTCCGTTGATATTTCCAAAATCCGTGCCCCGTCCGTCAGATCCTCTCGGATTGCAGAAGAACACGAAATATCCGCGGTTTGCCCACATCTGCATCTCATGATAGTAGACGTCTGAATAAACGGTTCTCGGACCGCCGTGGATAGTTAAGATGCCGGGATAGGACTTTCCTTCCTCGAAACCTGCTGGTTTTAAGACCCATCCGTGGATCTCGTAGCCGTCGCTGGCGGTGAAAGAGAACGCCTCCGGTGTCTGTACATCATATTCGTCGGTGAGCCAGTCATTCATGTGGGTCACCTGCTCGCCGTCTACAAAGAGTTCCGCAATGTGGAGTCCATGGAATTCCATGGAGGCGATGTGTCCGCCCGCAACATCGAAGCTGTCGCAGGAGCTTCCTGCCGTCAGCGGCCCGGAGACGGTGCCGCCCCGGGAGATCTTATAGAGATGGGAAAAATCTCCCACGGTGGAAATATAGTAAAATTCCCCGCCCACAGCCTTAAATGTCTGTCCTGCGCCGAATCTGGAATCGGAGCCCACGGAGGAGCCGCCGATGGAAGATTCATAAGGATGGATCAGCTTCATGGATCCGTCCGCGAGATCCATATGGTAGAAGTCACAGTATTTCGTCGTATCCTTATAGGAGTCATCCGTTGCCGCAATGAGTGCAGTCTTTTCGTCTAAGAGGGAGACAACTCCGGTGCGCATGGAATCCGGCGCGATCAAGGTTTTTGTCTCTCCGGTGGAGAGGTTATAAAGATAAACGCCCGGACGAATCCCCATGACACTCTGTTTCCACGGATATGCCTTGTAGAGCAGGAGGTTTCCAAGGACAGAATACTGGGAGCAGTCAGTCCATTCGTCCGCCACGTAAGTGAGTTTACCGGATCCCATATCATAGATGGCGTAACGGTTCCTCTTCGCGTTCGTGTATCCCTGACCATTGCCCCAGAACGGAAGCTCGTCGAAGACCTCGTAAGATTTCTTTCTCGTATCTCTGTAATTATCATGACGGATCGTCAGAAGGTAACGTCCATCCGGGAGAAGGCGGATCCCTGTGACAGTAGCCGGAATGGACGTGATGCACTGGGCCTCTCCGCCGGACGGAGAGATCTCATAGAGGAAAGAAGTTCCGTTCTCCTTTTCTTTTTTTAAGGCGGCAGTCCGGGCTGCGGTAAAGATCAGGGTATTCTCCGCGGTCCAGCTCCAGGTCTTCGCGTCACCGCTGCAGGTGACACGGGAGACAGTCTTCTTCCCGAGATCATACAGGTACAGGTCAGACAGATAGCCATTGGTCTCCCGGTCCGGTACGGATACCGTGAAGGCGATCTTCGTTCCATCGGGTGAGAAATGTGGGTTGCTCAAAAAACGGAACTTCAGGAATGTGTCGATCTCAATCTTCTTCATCGTCATGTCCTCCATAATTAGTATTTTGTAACAGGAAATCCGAGGAATTCCCTATTATACAAACAGGCACTAATGTGCCAATGATGCGCACTTGCGCAAAAATGCAGGTCAGATGCATCCATCCACAGAATCTGCCGGGCTGACCCCGGAAGATCATAGGCCGGAAGGCACTGGATCGCTATGAAATGAGTATAAATACTCAGAGTGGAATGTGTCAAGGAAAAGTGGAGCAGGGGTATCCGGAAAAAGCGCTTGCCATATCAGAAAAATGATGTTAGAATATTTTAGACTATGTATAATGCGCACGAAAAGATCCTTGGGACTGGTGCACGAGAGATAAAAAAGAGCGAGATGCGAAGAGAAAGGAAGCTGAACCGATGTCAGGACATAATAAATTTTCCAACATCAAACATAAGAAAGAGAAAAATGACGCAGCAAAGGGTAAGATCTTTACCGTAATCGGAAGAGAGATTGCTGTCGCAGTTAAAGAGGGCGGCGCTGATCCGGCTAACAACAGCAAGCTGCGTGATGTGATTGCAAAAGCGAAAGCAAACAACATGCCGAACGATACCATCGACCGCGGTATCAAGAAAGCAGCCGGTGACTTAAACTCCGTAAACTACGAAAACTTAACATATGAGGGATACGGTCCGAGCGGTGTTGCGATCATCGTTGACACACTGACTGACAACAAGAACCGTACCGCAGCAAACGTAAGAAGCGCCTTCACAAAGGGCGGCGGAAACGTAGGCGCACAGGGAAGCGTTTCCTTCATGTTCGACCGCAAGGGCCAGATCGTGATCGACAAAGAAGAGTGTGATATGGATGCCGACGAACTCATGATGGCTGCACTCGATGCAGGCGCTGAGGATTTCTCCGAGGAGGAGGACAGCTACGAGGTTATCACAGATCCGGACAACTTCAGTGCAGTCCGCGAGGCTCTCGAGAAAGCCGGAATCCCGATGGTAGAGGCTGATATTACTATGATCCCGCAGAACTGGGTAGAACTTACTGACGAGGAAGCGATCAAGAAGATGCAGAGAATCCTTGATCTCCTTGACGAGGATGATGACGTACAGGCTGTATACCACAACTGGGATGAATAAAAAATCGTGATTGTGTATGTTGTGATCCCCTTTCACCAGAATTGTACTGATGAGAGGGGATTTCTTCATGTAACAGGAAAATCGGAGAGCGTGGAACTCTCCGGAGACAGGAGGGAGGAGTCCGTTATGACGGATATGAAGAAAAATATAAAAAGGACAGCAGTGCTTTCTGTGGTGCTGGTCCTGATGTTCGCGATAACCGTATTTGGCGCGGAGCAGACAGAAGAGTATGTGCCGGCGGTCTATGCGACGTTCTGGGCGCTCGTTCCGCCGGTCGTGGCGATCGGGCTGGCACTTATCACAAAAGAGGTGTACAGTTCCCTGTTCATCGGTGTTCTTATGGGTGGAATCCTGTATTCCGGTTTCAGCTTTGAGGGAACGATCACCCATATTTTTGAGGACGGAATGATAAACGTTCTCTCTGACAGCTACAATGTGGGAATCCTGATCTTCCTTGTGATCCTTGGCACGATGGTGTGCCTGATGAACCGGGCCGGCGGGTCGGCAGCATTCGGCCAGTTTGCGGCGGATCATATTAAGGGACGCGTGGGTGCGGAGCTTGCGACGATCCTGCTGGGCTGTCTGATCTTTATCGATGATTATTTTAACTGCCTGACCGTGGGAAGCGTGATGCGCCCTGTGACAGACAAATTTAAAGTCTCAAGAGCAAAGCTCGCGTACCTGATTGACGCGACGGCAGCTCCGATCTGCATTATCGCACCGATCTCTTCCTGGGCGGCCGCGGTTACCGGATTTGTTGAGGGCGAGGACGGATTTTCTATCTTCGTGCGGGCGATCCCATACAACTTTTACGCGATCTTGACGATCGTGATGATGATCGGAATGGTACTTTTACGGACAGAATTCGGTTCTATGAAATTTCATGAGAAGAATGCGCTCAAGGGGGACCTTTATACCACGCCGGGACGTCCGTATGACACGGAGAAACAGCCGGAGGTCTCTGTCAGGGGAACCGTTCTGGATCTTCTGATCCCGATCATATCCCTGATCATTTGCTGCATGGTCGGCATGCTCTATACGGGGGGATTTTTCTCAGGAGAGGATTTTGTGACAGCCTTCTCCCAGAGTGACGCGTCCCTGGGACTTACGATGGGAAGCTTTTTCGGACTTTTGATCACCATCGGTCTTTATCAGGTGCGCCGGGTCCTGAAATTCTCTGAGTGCATGGCCTGCATTCCGGAAGGTTTTAAGTCCATGGTCCCGGCGATCATGATCCTGTCCTTCGCGTGGACACTGAAGGCGATGACGGACAGCCTCGGCGCAGATGTCTATGTGGCGACTGTGGTTGCGTCCAGCGCCCGTTCCTTCTTAAATTTCCTTCCGGCGATCATCTTCGTTGTGGGCTGCTTCCTGGCTTTTGCGACGGGAACATCCTGGGGAACCTTCGGGATCCTGATCCCGATCGTTGTTGCTGTGTTTGAAAACAGCAACCCGGATCTTATGATCATCTCCATCTCTGCCTGCATGGCAGGAGCTGTCTGCGGTGACCACTGTTCTCCAATCTCCGACACGACGATCATGGCATCCGCCGGAGCCCAGTGTGAACATGTAAACCATGTGACGACCCAGCTTCCGTATGCGGTCACGGCGGCGGTTGTGTCCTTCGTCTCCTACATTATCGCGGGCTTCGTACAGTCCGCATGGATTGCCCTGCCGATCGCCATTGCGCTTATGGTGGCCACAATGTTTGTGATCCGCGCGGTGAATGGAGTGCTGAAGGAAGAAGCGTGAGTTCCATACGGTCACTGAACGTGCCGGATGGCTCCGGTTTTGAAAGGACCTGCGGAATCTGCGGGTCCTTTTCCTTTTCTGTATGTTTCTGACGATATTTTCCGGTTGCTTTTTTTCCGGTTTCTGGTATAATAATTTCTGTTCCCGGGGTATGGCGTAGCTTGGTAGCGCGCTCGGCTGGGGGCCGAGAGGTCGCAGGTTCAAATCCTGTTGCCCCGATTTTTGATGAGCAGGAGCTGGAATGAACCAGCCCCTGCTTTTGCTTTACCGGTACAGCCAAAAGTTGCAAACAGAAACGGGAATTGCTATAATGAGAACAGTATAATGCCCTGCGGTCCCAATCCGTCGGGGACGAGAAACGGAAAGGTCAGATCATATATGAAACCAATCATTCTTTTATACCATCTGCCGGAAGGCGAGAGACTTGCGAAGATCAAGAGGGCGCTGTTCCCGCTTGGAATGAAGCTGCGGGCTGTGAAAAAGGAAGAGTATCTGGAACCGGTGGGATATCTTGCCGGGGTGAAGGAACTCGTGCCCTGTGGGAAGGTCTATACAGGAGATGACTTTGAAAAAGAGATGATGGTGATGGCGGGACTCACCTCAAAGCAGGTGGACACGGTGATCCTTGCGCTGAGAAAGACGGGGGCCGGACGGATCGACTACAAGGCA
Organism: Pilosibacter fragilis; assembly: GCF_032490495.1. Lineage (NCBI taxonomy): Bacteria > Bacillati > Bacillota > Clostridia > Eubacteriales > Clostridiaceae > Pilosibacter > Pilosibacter fragilis. The sequence goes on from NZ_JAVYJB010000008.1 coordinate 93,343, forward strand.
GTCCTTACGCCGACGAACCAGAGCTGGAACGCATTGACATTATACGGGGAGCTTGCGAAGGAACACGCGAAAATGAACCGGTAGATCACCGGAATCCGGAAAGGCTGACGATGAACCTGACTGTTTGACAGTCCATAAAATGGAATGGAGGGATCGGTCCATGAGAGATGAGAAGAAACAGCAAAAAGAAGCTCTGAAGGAAGAAATGCTGAGACTCGGGAACCTTCAGCGGGAATGCAAAGAGGAAAAGATTCCTGTCTATATTACCTTTGACGGTTACGACGGTGCCGGAAAGGGCGTGCAGATCGGCCGGCTCATGCAGGCACTGGATCCGAGAGGCTTTGACGTTTACACCGGAGATAAGGATACCGAGGAGGAAGCGCTCCGTCCGTTCCTCTGGCGGTTTGCGGTCCATGCCCCGGCGGATGGGCGGATCACGATCTATGACACAAGCTGGTACCGGAGGGTTCAGGCGGACCGGTTCGAGGGAAAGCTGAATGAAAAGAAAGCAGATGCCGCGTTTGAGGATATCTGCGCGTTTGAGAGATGCCTGGTGGACGGCGGAACCGTTCTCATCAAATTTTTTCTGGATATTTCAGAGAAGGAACAGGAAAAGCGGTTTAAAAAACTTCTGGAATCAAAGGATACCGCATGGCGCGTCACAGAGAAAGAACTTGCGAGAAATGCCCATTACGGAAAATATAAGAAGCTCAGCGATGAGATGATCAGGAGAACGGATATGCCTTATGCTCCCTGGTACGTGATCGACGCGAAGGAAAAGAGCGGGACGGCGCTGGTGGTCATAAAGACGGTGGCAGATGTTCTGGAAAAGGCGCTTGAGAAAAAACGGGCGGGAAAAGAGGCGGAGATCTTTGAGAAACCGGTTCCGCCTGACAGATATGAAAAAGGGATCCTTGCAAAAGCGGACCTGACAAAGCGCCTTGAGGAGGCGGAATACCGGAAAAAACTGGACAAGCTCCAGAAACGGCTGGAAGTGCTCCACGGAGAACTCTACCGTCTGCGGATCCCGGTGATCCTTGGCTTTGAGGGCTGGGATGCCGCCGGAAAGGGAGGAGCGATCAAACGTCTGACGAGCCATCTTGATCCCCGCGGATATAAGGTCTGCCCGACAGCATCCCCGAACGATGTGGAAAAATCCCATCACTATCTCTGGCGCTTCTGGAATCATGTTCCGAAGGCAGGACACATCGCGATCTTTGACCGCACCTGGTACGGAAGAGTCATGGTGGAGCGGATCGAGGGCTTCTGTTCCGAGGAGGACTGGCACCATGCATATCGGGAGATCAACGAGATGGAAGCACATTTTGTGCACTCCGGGGCTCTTGTCTTAAAATTCTGGCTCCAGATCGACAAGGACGAGCAGGAGCGGCGGTTCAATGACCGGATGAAGAACCCGGAAAAACGGTGGAAGATCACGGACGAGGACTGGAGAAACAGGGAAAAGTGGGATGCTTACGTGCTTGCTGTAAATGAAATGCTGGAAAAGACCTCTACAAAGGATGCCCCCTGGATCGTTGTGGAAGGAAATTCCAAGTGGTATGCGCGGATCAAGGTCCTTGAAACTGTGGCGGATGCCATGGAAAAAAAGATAAAAGAAGTGGAAAAGAACAGAAAAAGATGAGCAAAGTAGTGATTATAGGCGGCGGGGCAGCGGGAATGGCTGCTGCCATCGGCGCCGCGGAGTGCGGACATGATGTCTCCGTTTATGAGAAAAATGAGAAGCTTGGAAAAAAGATCTATATCACGGGAAAAGGACGCTGCAATCTGACGAACGGCTGCGATACGGAGGACCTGTTCAGAAATATGGTCTCCAACGGAAAGTTCCTCTACAGTGCCATCTATGGATTCACAAACTTTGATATCGTGGATCTTGTGGAGGCAAACGGCTGCCCGGTGAAGGAAGAACGGGGAGCAAGAATGTTCCCGGTATCGGACCATGCTTCCGATGTGACGGGGGCCTTGGAGCGGAAGATGAAATCTCTTGGCGTAAAGATCTTCTTAAATGAACCGGTCAGGGATATCGTGATCAGGGACGAAAGGGCGGCAGGGATCATTCTGGAAAAATCTGGAAAGAGTGTGGATGCCGATGCAGTGGTGATCGCCACAGGCGGACTTTCCTATCCGTCAACAGGTTCCACGGGGGACGGGTACCGTTTTGCGAAAGAGGCGGGTCACACGGTGACACCTTTGTCACCGGCGCTTGTTCCGTTCGTGTGTGCAGAAGATGATGTAAAAGAACTTCAGGGACTCTCCTTGAGAAACATCGAGGTGACTGTCTGGAACGGAAAGAAAGTGCTCTGGAAAGAGTTCGGCGAGATGCTGTTTACGCATTTTGGCGTCAGTGGACCTGTCGTTTTGAGTGCCAGCAGCTATGCGGCGAAGATCATCAAAAAAACACCGCTCAGAATGGATATCGACCTGAAACCGGCACTCTCAAAAGAGCAGCTGGATGCGAGAATCCTGCGGGATTTCGATGAGGCGAAAAATAAGCAGTTTAAGAACTCCTTAAATCACCTCTTCCCGGCAAAGCTGATCCCGGTGATGATAAAGAGGAGCGGCATCGATCCGGAAAAACAGGTCAATGAGGTGACTGCGGAGGAGAGAAAACGTCTGGTGGATCTCACAAAAGTGTTTTCCGTGACGCTCACAGGACTCCGCGGGTACAATGAGGCAATCGTGACGCAGGGCGGAGTGAATGTGAAGGAAGTGAATCCATCCACTATGGAATCGAAGAAGCTGCAGGGCCTCTATTTTGCGGGCGAGGTTCTGGATCTGGACGGTGTGACCGGCGGATTTAACCTGCAGATCGCCTGGTCGACCGGAATGCTGGCAGGCAGAAGCGTATAGAGCACCGGACCTGAGAAGCAGCTTTGAACCCGTATGGCTGTAAAGATATGGAACCATCACGAATAAATAAAAAATCTTGGAATAAACTAAGGGGAGAATAACATGTCTTTTAATGTAGCAATAGACGGACCGGCAGGAGCCGGAAAGAGCACCGTGGCAAAGTCTGTGGCAGCTCTGAAGAATTTTATCTATGTGGATACCGGAGCAATGTACCGGGCAATGGCGTTATATTTTCTGCGCCAGGGAATCGATAAGACCGACGAGAACGCCATCAACGCGGTACTTGACAAGGTGGAGATCACGATCCGCTACGAGAACGGCGCGCAGCAGGTGATCTTAAACGGCGAGAATGTATCCGGGCTGATCCGCACCGAAGAGGTCGGAAACATGGCTTCAGCCACATCCGTCTACAAGAAGGTCCGTGAGAAGCTCGTGGAACTCCAGAAAGATCTGGCAAAGAAGGCGGACGTGATCATGGATGGACGCGACATCGGAACCTGTGTCCTGCCGGATGCCGATGTGAAGGTATATCTGACCGCAAGCTCCGCAGTCCGGGCGAAACGCCGCTATCATGAGCTTAAGGAGAAAGGAACAGCCTGCGATCTCGATGAGATCGAGAAGGACATCATCGAACGGGATTACCGGGATATGCACCGGGAGAATTCCCCGTTGAAACAGGCGGATGACGCCGTACTCCTTGACAGCTCCGACATGACGTTAAAAGAGGTCGTGGACACGATCACAGCGATGATCGATAAGAAGCAGGGTGCGTAAGATGGAAGTAACAGTTGCAAAGACAGCAGGCTTCTGCTTTGGTGTGAAGCGTGCCGTGGAAAAAGTATATGATCAGATCGGCAGGACGGAAAAAAGGATCTACACCTACGGTCCAATTATCCATAATGAGCAGGTCGTGGGCGATCTCAGGGAAAAGGGTGTGGAGGTCATCGACTCTTTAGAAGAATTGAAGACGATCCGGAACGCTGTTGTTGTGATCCGCTCCCACGGTGTCGGAAAAAATGTCTACGAGATCTTAAAGGAAAACGATGTGGAAATCGTGGATGCCACATGTCCCTATGTGAAAAAGATCCACCGGATCGTCGAAAAACAGTCAGCAGAAGGAAGAAAAGTTCTGATCATAGGCAGTGAGGACCATCCGGAGGTGCAGGGCATCAAGGGATGGGGAGATGAGCGGACAGTGGTCATCGAGGACATGGATGATTTTCTTAAGCTGCAGCTTCCGGAAAATGAGAAGCTTTGTATTGTATCCCAGACGACATTTAATTACAAGAAATTTCAAGATATAGTTGAAAAAATTTCTAAAACGAGGTATGATATAACTGTTTTAAATACGATTTGCAATGCAACACAGGAAAGACAAGTGGAAGCGATGAGGATAGCCTCACAGGTGGACGTGATGCTGGTTATCGGCGGGAAACACAGCTCGAATACCCAGAAGCTATACGATATCTGCCGGAAGGAATGTAAAAACACCTATTACATCCAGACTCTGGGCGACTTTAATCCTGAATGTATTAGTTCTGTGCGCAGTGTAGGTATTACGGCCGGGGCGTCAACCCCAAACAATATTATCGAGGAGGTTCATACTAAATGTCAGAGTTAAGTTTTGAACAAATGTTAGAAGAATCATTAAAAACAATACGTACAGGAGAGGTTGTCACCGGTAAGGTCATTGACGTAAAAGAAGACGAAATCGTTTTAAATATTGGTTACAAGTCTGATGGCATCATTACCCGCAGTGAATACACAAACGAGTCCAACGTAGACTTAAGAAATCTTGTACATGTTGGTGACGAGATGGAAGCCAAAGTCGTAAAGGTGAACGACGGTGAAGGTCAGGTCGCTCTTTCCTACAAGAGACTGGCTGCAGACAGAGGAAATAAGAGACTTGAGGAGGCATTTGAGAACCACGAGGTTCTTACAGCAAAGGTTTCCCAGGTTCTTGACGGCGGTTTAAGTGTGATCGTGGACGAAGCTAGAATCTTTATCCCGGCAAGCCTTGTATCCGACGTATATGAGAAAGATTTATCCAAATATGCTGATAAAGAGATCGAATTCGTGATCACAGAGTTCAATCCGAGAAGAAGAAGAGTCATCGGCGACCGCAAGCAGCTTATCGTTGCTAAGAAGGCTGAGATGCAGAAAGCTCTCTTCGAGAAGATCCATGTAGGTGACAAGGTAGAAGGAACTGTTAAGAACGTAACTGATTTCGGTGCATTCATCGATCTTGGCGGCGCTGACGGTTTACTCCACATCTCCGAGATGTCCTGGGGCAGAATCGAGAACCCGAAGAAGGTCTTCAAGGTTGGCGATAAGGTAACAGCTCTCATCAAAGACATCAACGGTGAGAAGATTGCCCTTTCCATGAAGTTCCCGGAGACAAATCCGTGGGCTGACGCTGCTGAGAAGTACGCAGTAGGCAACGTAGTTACAGGTAAGGTAGCTCGTATGACTGACTTCGGCGCATTCGTTGAGCTTGAGCCGGGCGTAGACGCTCTGCTTCATGTATCCCAGATCTCCAGAGAGCACGTTGCTAAGCCGGCTGATGTACTTTCCATCGGTCAGGAGATCACTGCTAAGATCGTTGATTTCAACGAGGCAGACAGAAAGATCAGCTTAAGCATGAAGGCTCTTGAGGCTGACAACGCACAGGAGCAGACTGAGGAGTAATCCGAAGGTGATTCTTAAATAAGAATTTTCGAGGACATCGTTCTTTGCGGGCGGTGTCCTTTTTTGTAACAGGAAATTCCGAGGAATTCCCTGTACAAAAAACACGAACGCATCAGGACACATCAGAGGCCGCGAAGCCTGCCGCAGAAATGCCGCAAATTGTGTCCACACTACAAAAATGCGTAAGAGATTTGTAATTGAAATCATAGTGTAATCTCAAGGTTTGTATGTTAAGATAACCGTACAAAAGCAAAAGACGGCGGAAGAACCTGAAAAGTTACTGTGAACAGTAACCTTGGAAAATCAGGACGGCCGCAAATCGGTATTTGAAGGAGAACGCTGTAAAACAATGCAGTCCGGCAAAGACCGATACAAGAGAACAGGAGGAATTTTATTATGACGAAAAATATGAAAAGAATGACTGCACTGGCCTGCGCTGCCATGATGATCGCATCTATGGGGATCACCGGATGCGGCAAGGCGGATGGACAGACAAAGGAGGAGACAAAAACGACAGCAGTTGAGACTCCTGCAGGAACTGAGACATCTGCGACTACGGAAAACGAGGCGGGAAAACTTCCGGACGGTACCGGTCAGGAAAGTGGAGCGGCAGACACGGAGTCCGCGAGTGAGTCTGATCCGATGATGGGAACGATCGTTTCTGTGGAAGATGGACAGCTTACGATGCATCGCCAGGATAATGGATTTGATGAGGATGTTGTAATTACGATCGCAGAGGATACGAAGGTTCTGGATGCAGAGAATGGTTATCCGGTGGAACTCGGTGATCTGAAAGAAGGAAATACCATCAGCGCTTATGTAGACGAGGCAATGACGTTGAGCCTTCCGCCGATCGCAAATGGTCTGCTGATCTTAGTACAGGCAGAGGGATATGATTTCCCGAGATACACGAAGGTAAAGGAATTGATGGCTGCAAATACAGAAGGTGAGCGGATCCTCACAGCCGAGAATGGGATCAATTACATGATTACCGCTGAAACAAGACTTCTTCCATATCTGACAAGAAATATTGTCTCCGAGGAAGACCTCACAGAAGGAACCGAGATCCTGATCTGGAATGATGAGAACGGAAATAAAGCAGAAAAGATCGTCGTGTTCCAGGGTGAGAATGGATACGCAAAATAAATAATGGGATCTTGCTAGAAAACAATCTGTATGAAAATGCCGGACAGCGGGCATACTCTCCTTATGGAAGGAGCGTGAGCCTGTGTCGAAGAAAAAAAGAGAACCGGTGGATCCGGAGCACTTAAAGCCGGAGGACCGGATGAAATTCGAGATCGCGAAGGAGCTGGGGCTGGCGGACAAGGTAATCGCCGGTGGCTGGCGGTGTCTTACCGCAAAAGAGAGCGGCAGGATCGGCGGTCTTGTGACAAAAAAGAAGAGAGAAATGTCCGCAAAAACGCAGGACAAGGAGAATTCAGGGGAAAACTGCCATTGAAACAATGGCGGTTTTCTTTTATAATTAGGGGAGAGAGAGGCAGCAGTTCAACGATATGGAAAAATCAGATCTTGGAAGGGAATCAATTATGAATATATCGCTTATTTGTTTTACGAGAGACGGATTTGAGACGATGAAGCGGATCAATGACACCCTTTCCGGAGCTTCTGAAGCTTTCGCGAATGCGTCCTGTCCGGAACATCGTGATAGGAGCGCAAAGACCGAGGACAGATCCTGTGAGGGGGGTACTCTGTATCAGTTTCTGTGGATCGCCGGGCGGTACGCGCTCCAGCTTGCGGCAACGGATGCCGGAGTGCCTTATCAGGCAGTGCCGGAGGGCGGACTTTCGGAGTGGACGAAGGAGGCTTTTCTGCGGGACGATGCTCTTATTTTTGTGGGTGCCTGTGGGATCGCGGTGCGCTCCATTGCGCCATATGTGCGGGATAAATTTCAGGACCCTGCGGTGGTCTGTGTGGATGAGGCGGGACAGTTTGTGATCCCGCTTCTCTCCGGACATGTGGGCGGAGCGAACCGGCTGGCGGAAACAGTGGCTTCCGGGATCGGAGCAGTGCCGGTGGTGACGACGGCGACGGATGTGGAGAAGAAATTTGCGGTGGACGTGTTCGCAAAGGATCATGGATTTGTGATCACGGACCGGAAACTTGCGAAGGAGATTTCGGCTGATATCCTTGCGGGTGAGCCGGTGGGAGTGTTCTCAGATTTCGGATTTTCAGCGTGGAAGAAGATTCCGGAGGGACTTTTTGAGGATCGGATCTGTAAGCGGAATCTCTGGATTACGGTGTCCGGAAAAGAAAAGAAAGGGATTCCGGAGAACCGCGTCCTGCGCCTGATCCCACGGTGTGTGGCACTTGGAATCGGCTGTAAACGCGGGACACCTGTTGAGAAGATCCGGACTGCGGTGGAAAGTGCGATGGAGCGGAACGGGATCGATCTGCGAAGCGTCTTTGCGGCGGCGAGCATCGACATCAAGAAGCAGGAGCAGGGACTCATCGAATTCGCAAAGGAACTTCAGGTGCCGTTTCTGACATTTTCCAGTGAGGAGTTAAATGGACAGCCGGGAGATTTCCCGGAGTCGGAATTTGTGCAAAAGACCACGGGAACCGGAAATGTCTGCGAGCGGTCCGCAGTGGCTGCGTGCAGGCTGGGCGTGAGAGCTTCTGAGTGCAGGATCCTGATCCATAAGGAAGCGGAGGACGGCGTGACAGTGGCCGCAGCGTATTATATGATCGGAAAGTCCGGAGAAAATGCGGATCGGGAAGAAAAATCGAGAGGATAGAGTAGAAAGAATATGATGATCCTGATAAATGGGGGAAGCTCCAGCGGAAAGTCCGCATTTGCAGAGACCCTGATCGTAGAACAGGCAAAGAAAGAAGAGGTGATGGCGGAAGCCGCCGGAAAATCGATGCGCGGCGGCGCCCGGAAAACGGATCTGCGCCATCAGCCGTCCTGTTACCTTGCAACCATGATCGCCTGGGACGAGGAGTGTAGGGAGCGGATCCGAAAACACCGCAAAATGCGGGAAAAAAAGAATTTTATGACCATCGAGTGCCCTGTGGATCTTTCGAAGGCGGAGGTCCCTGCCAGGAGCCGGTGTCTGTTAGAGTGTGTTTCCAATCTTGCGGCGAACGAGATGTACCGCCGGGACATGGAAGATCCGGAGAATGGCGCGATGGAACGGATATTGGAAGGAATCAGGATGATCAGAAAAAATGCGGACTTTCTGGTAGTCGTGACAAATGATGTGTCCGGGGATCAGGGGCCGTACTCGGAGGAGACGGAAGCGTACCGGAAGCTGTTGGGCGGAATCAACTGTGCGTTGGCCGGGGAGGCGGATGAAGTGTACGAGGTGATCTGCGGTGAGCCGGTGATGGTGAAGAAAAAGAAGAGGGAAGATACGGAAGTGGAAGAGAGAAGAACGGATCGATCTGTGGATCGTCAGAGAGGGATCAGGCTTTTTGTAGGAGGCGCGTATCAGGGGAAATCAAACCTTGCGATGCGTGAGGCGGTGACGGAAGAAAACCGCTTCATTCTTGTGGCAGACGGCGAACAGTCACCGTTGGAAGACGCGTTTGATTCGGAGGCTGTTCTGAATCTTCATATCTATATTCGAAGGCTGATAGACACAGTACTGGGTGAGTATGACGCGAAGAGAGAGGATGACAGAGTGTTCTGCGACAGTATCCGCAGTGAAATCAATGAGAGAACTGAAGCTGTGAGGGATCCGGCTGAAAGAACATCTGCCGGAGAAACAAAGATGGTCAGAGTGCAGACGAAAGAAACGGAAGATATCGAGATCCGGATCGAAGAGGTCATGTACCGGTATCTGGATATGATCCTTGAGAAGAATCCCAACGCAGTCATCACCTGCGACGAGATCGGCTGCGGAATCGTTCCCATCGATAAAACAGACCGCCTGTGGCGGGAGATGAGTGGGGACGCCTGCCAGTATCTGGCGGCGCGGGCGGTGAAGGTATGCCGCGTTGTCTGCGGGATCCCGATGGCTTTAAAGGGCGGTGAGACATGATGGAGTACGGACACGGCGGTGATATCTACCGGAACCGGAATGTGGAGCTGGATTTCTCGGTCAACGTAAATCCCTTGGGAATGCCAAATTTTGTCTGGGAGGCAGCCCAGAGGAGCATTGCCTTCTGTACAGGATATCCGGACAGCTCCTGCGAAAACCTGCGGGGACGGTTGTCAGAGCTTACCGGTGTCCCGGAAGATCAGATGATCTTCGGAAACGGGGCGGCGGAATTGATCTTCCGGCTGGTACAGGAGGTACGGCCGAAAAAGGCAGTGATCCCTGCGCCATCTTTCGCGGAGTATGAAACGGCGTTGAGATCCTGTGGGACAGAAATCGCTTTTTTCTATTTAAAAGAGGCGGAATCTTTTTTCTTAAACGTATCGGAATTTCTGGATTTTTTGAGAACAGAGCAGCCGGAGATCATATTTTTATGCACTCCGGCGAATCCCACAGGGGCCATGATCCGTCAGGCAGATCTTTCAAAAATCTTAGACTACTGCAAGAAACATGGGATCCTGCTGGTTCTGGACGAATGCTTTGTGGAATTCCTTGATGAGGAGCGAAGTTGCGGCTGTATCCGTGAATTTCTCGACTGGGAGACCGGAAGACCGGAACATGGCGGAAGCTTATTTCTTCTCCGGGCATTCACAAAGACATATGCCATGGCGGGACTGCGGCTGGGGTATGGATTCTGTACAAGCAGAGAGCTCTTAGAACGGATGGAGGAGAACTGGCAGCCCTGGAGTGTTTCGATCCCGGCGCAGGAAGCGGGATATGCGGCACTTTCGGAAGAACGGATTCCTTTTTTGAAAAAGATGCGGGAGACGGTGGCGAAAGAACGGCAGTATCTTTCTGACGGACTGACGAAAGCAGGCTTCACGGTATTCCACTCGGACGCGAATTTCCTCCTGTTTAAGGACTTCAAGACCGGTCAGGAATCCTGGCTGTACGAATATTTTCTGGAACGGGGGGTCCTGATCCGGTCATGCAGGAATTACAGACTGCTTGACAGACGATTTTACAGGATCTGCGTCCGCTCCCATGAAGAAAACCGGGAATTCCTGGAGATATTAAAGGACTACAGGTAGATCATCCGGAGGGAAAACGCAGCCGTTGGAAGAAAATGAAAGATACGTTGGAAAATGGCAGAAGGATAAAGAAATTTTCTGTATGTTTATAAGCAAAAATAATATAAAATCGCAAAAAAATTATATGAATTGCCTGTTGCTAAAATTCGACAAAGCTGTTATACTCTACAGTAATAACTGGAACTGACGTTATGACGGTTTTTAGTTATATTTTTTTTAAACATAATAAAACAGAAGAAAGAGAGGGAACCATAAAATGGGTAAGATCATTGGTGATGGTATTACATTTGATGATGTGCTCCTTGTACCTGCATATTCTGAAGTAATCCCAAATCAGGTTGATGTTTCAACACACCTGACAAAGAAAGTCAAACTCAATATTCCATTTATGAGTGCCGGCATGGATACCGTTACTGAGCACCGCATGGCGATCGCTATGGCGCGACAGGGCGGAATCGGTATCATTCACAAAAACATGTCGATCGAGGCGCAGGCTGAAGAGGTAGATAAGGTAAAACGTTCTGAAAACGGAGTAATCACAGACCCATTTTATTTGTCCCCGGAACATACATTAAAAGATGCAGATGAGCTGATGGCAAAATTCCGCATTTCCGGTGTTCCGATCACTGAGGGTAAAAAGCTCGTCGGAATCATCACAAACCGTGATCTGAAATTTGAGGAAGATTATTCCAAGAAGATCAAGGAGTGCATGACTTCCGAGCATCTGGTTACAGCTAAAGAAGGCGTAACTATGGAAGAAGCAAAGCGCATTCTTGCAAAGGCAAGAGTCGAGAAGCTTCCGATCGTCGATGAAAACTTTAACTTAAAAGGACTCATTACGATCAAAGATATCGAGAAACAGATCAAGTATCCGAACTCCGCAAAGGATGATCACGGAAGACTTCTCTGCGGTGCTGCAATCGGAATCACAGCAAATGTTCTTGAGAGAACAGAAGCCCTTGTAAATGCAAAGGTCGATGTTGTTGTTCTCGACTCTGCGCACGGACACTCTGCGAACGTTCTCAACTGCGTAAAGATGATCAAGGAGAAATATCCGGATCTTCAGGTAATCGCCGGTAACGTTGCAACGGGTGAGGCTACAAGAGCCCTGATCGAGGCCGGCGTTGACGCTGTCAAGGTTGGTATCGGACCGGGATCGATCTGTACGACACGTGTCGTTGCAGGTATCGGTGTTCCGCAGATCACTGCTGTTATGGACTGCTATGCAGTTGCGAAGGAGTACGGTATTCCGATCATCGCCGACGGCGGTATCAAGTATTCCGGAGATGTTACAAAGGCTCTCGCAGCCGGCGGTAATGTCTGCATGATGGGATCCATGTTCGCGGGCTGCGATGAGAGCCCGGGAGACTTCGAACTTTATCAGGGAAGAAAATATAAAGTTTACCGTGGAATGGGATCTATTTCCGCTATGGAGAACGGCAGTAAGGACCGTTACTTCCAGTCGAACGCGAAGAAGCTTGTTCCGGAAGGCGTCGAAGGACGTGTCGCTTACAAGGGATTCGTTGAGGATACGGTATTCCAGATGCTGGGCGGTCTTCGTGCCGGTATGGGATATTGCGGTGCTCATGATATCAAAGAGCTTCAGGAGAACAGTCATTTTGTTAAGATCTCCGCAGCCGCACTCCGTGAGAGCCATCCGCATGATATCCACATCACAAAAGAGGCTCCGAACTACAGCGTAGACGAATAATTTTAATCCCGAGAGGGCAGCAAAGGGCTGTGCAGGCGGCGGAAACGCTGTTCCCTGCACAGCCTTTTTTCGGACTGTGTGTATTTAGAAATAAGGGACCAGATGGAAAATTTTATGAAGATGCTTTCGACCCAGGCGATCCTGCTCGTGTACATGGCGGTGGGATTTTACTGCAGAAAGCGTGGAATTATTGAAAAAAAGATGCAGGGAAAGCTCACGGATTTTGTTCTCAGGATCACGCTGCCCTGTATGATCTTTAACTCCTTCAGCATGCATATCACATTGGACATGTTAAAACAGGCGGCCCTGTGTCTCGGAGTGGCGTTTTTTATCTGCTTCGCGGCATGGCTCGGTGGAAAAGTTGTCTACAACATGTATCCGAAGGAGAAAAAATCCGTCTTACAGTATGCCACACTCGTCAATAACGCGGCGTTTTTGGGGCTGCCGATCGTGAAGGCGGTGCTCGGCGAGACGGGAATGTTCCTGGCGTCGATCTTTATTATCCCGAACCGTATCTTTATGTGGACGGCGGGAGTATCGATTTTCACGGCGGAGGCGGATAAAAAGGCGGCGTTTAAGAAGGTCATGCTGAATCCGTGCGTGATCGTGATCTTTATCGGACTTTTCAGAAGCTTCACAGACTTTACTCTGTCGGAATTTCTGGCAAAGTCTATCACAGGACTTGGAAACTGTACAACTCCGCTGTCCATGGTCCTGATCGGGACGATGATGACGGAACTGACACTGGCGTCCTTTAAGGACTGGAGTACTGTGTACCTGGCGTTTATGCGCCTTGTGGCACTGCCATTTCTGGCGCTCTTTATCATGCGCCTGTTAAATGCAGATCCGATCATGACAGGGTGCGCGGTGATTCTTACAGCGATGCCTGCGGGAAGCACGACGGCGCTTCTGGCGGAGAAATATGGATCGGATCCGGTGTATGCGTCGAAATGTCTGCTTACCAATACACTGTTCTCTCTGATCACAATTCCGATCATGACATTATTTATATGAGGGTGCTATGTGCCGGTGGCACATGTCCAACACTGACCGAAGCGGAGCGTAGATGCGGGAGCACGTAGTGCGGAGCAATCCGGTATCAGGGAGGTCAAAAGACTTTTTGCCCTCAACATCATTTATATAGGTTTACCTGGGGTTCCAGGAGAAAGGGAAAACGGCTGAATTTTAAGGAAAAGCCGGAATAAAAGAAGTTTTATGAGTATTTTAAATGTAGAACACCTGAGCCATGGTTTCGGAGACCGGGCTATCTTTACGGACGTTTCTTTCCGCCTGTTAAAGGGGGAACATATCGGTCTCATCGGAGCAAACGGTGAGGGAAAGTCCACATTTATGAATATCATCACCGGAAAGATGATGCCGGATGAGGGAAAGGTTGAGTGGTCAAAAAATGTCCGTGTGGGCTACTTGGACCAGCATACCGTGCTTGAGAAGGGTATGACGATCCGCGACGTGCTTAAGAGTGCCTTTTCCTTCCTCTTTGAGATGGAGGAGAAGATGAACGACATCTGCGCGAAGATGGGAGATGCGTCCGAGGATGAGATGAACGCCATGATGGAGGAGCTGGGAACGATCCAGGATCTTCTGATGGCACATGATTTCTATATTATCGACTCCAAAGTGGAGGAGATCGGACGCGCCTTCGGTCTCGATGAGATCGGACTTGACAAGGATGTTGACGAGCTCTCCGGCGGACAGAGAACGAAGGTCCTCCTCGGAAAACTTCTTCTTGAGAAGCCGGATATCCTGCTCCTCGACGAGCCGACAAACTATCTGGATGTACAGCATATCGAGTGGCTGAAGCGGTATCTTCAGGATTACGAGAACGCTTTTATCCTGATCTCCCACGATATCCCGTTTTTAAACAGCGTGGTAAACCTGATCTACCATATGGAGAACCAGAAGCTTGACCGCTATGTGGGTGACTATGACCGGTTCATGGAAGTCTACGAGATGAAAAAGAGCCAGTTGGAGGCAGCTTACAACCGCCAGCAGGCGGAGATCGCGAAGCTTCAGGATTTCGTTGCGAGAAACAAGGCCCGTGTTGCGACGAGAAACATGGCGATGTCGAGACAGAAGAAGCTGGACAAAATGGAGGTCATCGAGCTTGCAAAGGAAAAACCGAAGCCGGAGTTCCATTTCCTGAATGCAAGGGCAACCGGAAAACTGATCTTTGAGACGAAGGATCTTGTGATCGGTTATGATGAACCACTTTCAAAACCGCTTAATTTCCTCATGGAGCGCGGCGAGAAGATCGCGGTCATTGGTGCGAATGGTATCGGAAAAACTACCTTTTTAAAGAGCATTCAGGGGTTGATCCCGGCGATCTCCGGAACCGTTGAGGTCGGTGACTATCAGTTCCCGGGTTACTTCGAGCAGGAGATGGCACCGGGAAATACGACGACCTGTATCGAGGAGATCTGGAAGGAGTTTCCGTCCTACACCCAGTACGAAGTCCGATCTGCCCTTGCAAAGTGCGGCCTGACTACAAAGAATATCGAGAGCCAGGTCCGCGTCCTCTCCGGTGGTGAGCAGGCGAAGGTCCGCCTCTGCAAGCTTATGAACCGGGAGACCAACGTTCTGCTTCTCGACGAGCCGACGAACCATCTGGATGTGGATGCGAAGGACGAGCTTAAGAGAGCACTTTCGGAGTACAAAGGAGCAGTCCTCCTCATCTGCCACGAGCCGGAGTTCTATGACGGACTGGTGTCAAAGGTTTGGGATCTCAGTAAGTGGTCGTTAAAGATTTGATATGTTTACAATTGAAGAAATCCGTGCCCTGCATAACGAAATCTGCAGGACACGGATTTTTTGTGCAATAAGAAATTCCGAGGAATTCCCCATTGCACAAAAGGCACATTCTTTTTTAAGACGATTCATCGCTGGCTTTTCTCTGTATGCGGCAGCCGTCCCCGCAGAAACCGCTTTTTGATCTCCGGCCACGAAAACGGGATCAGCGGATAGATATAGCTCTTTCCGGCGATGGTGCGGTTGAATACGATGGAGCAGACGGCGATGGCGGTGCCGAGGATGAAGCCCCAGACGTTTAAGAGGGAGGTCAGGATCAGCAGGATCACACGCATGAATTTTAGCGCGTAACCCATCTCGAAGCTTGCCTGAGAGTAATTGGCTATGGTGACAAAGGCCATGTAGAGCATGGTTTCGGAATTGAACCAGCCGGATTTTACAGAATATTCGCCGAGAACAATACCGGCGATAACACTTAACGGTGTGGTCAGCATGCTGGGCGTATTGACAGCGGCGAGGCGCAGGCCGTCGATGGCAAATTCCAGGATCAGAAGCTGGAAGATCAGGGGAACGTACATGTCATCCGCCAGCTTGATAAACTCCAGCCAGCCTGGGATCCAGTTCTGGTTCTGCATAAAGAGAAGCCACACCGGGGTCAGAAACAGGGTGAGGAAGGAGACTGTCATCCTGGAGAGACGCAGGTAGGTTCCGGTCACCGGCGGGAAGTAGTAGTCATCTGCCTCCTCGATAATATCGAAGACTGAGGACGGCAGGATCATGCAGGCGGGGGAATTGTCAACAAGGATGACGATGTTTCCCTCCAGAATAGACGCCGCAGCCGTGTCCGGACGTTCAGAAAAACGGAATTTTGGGAACGGGTTGAACCATTTGTGGGGAAAGATACATTCTGCCAGACTTTCCTGATTCATAGTCAGAGCATCTACATGCAGATTTTCGATGCGGTCCTTGATCTTATTTAGCAGGTCCTCGTCCACACGACGTTTCATGTAGCAGATCGCAATGTCTGTGTGGGAGCTTTCTCCGGTCTGCATGATCTCCACCGTGAGATTCACGTCCCGGATCCGGCGGCGGATCAGGGCGGTATTGAAGATCATGGTTTCCACGAAGCCATCCCGGGAGCCTCGGAGCACCTTGTCTTTTTCGGGCTCCGAGACCCCGCGGGCCGGGTAAGTACGGCAGTCGATGAGGATCACCCGGTCATACCCGTCGATCAGGAGACAGGAGAGGCCGGAGAGGAGCTGTGTAAAGATATTTTTATCATCGGTCTCCACGGTGGTCTCGCCGTAATGGACGTACTGCTTTGCGAAATCATGGGCAGATGATGGGAACGAGTCCGGTTTTACGGAGGCGAAATCCTGCATCAGGCGCAGAAGGATCTCGTCCTTTGTGAAGCCGTCAATGAAGTACAGGCAGGCTTTTTTGTCCGCAATAGTGAGAGTGTGGTAGACGATATCGAAGTTTTTTTGGACATCCAGGATCTCGTGAAAGCGGGAGATGTTCTGATCGAAATTGGATGAAATGTTCATGGATATCATGTCCTTTCAAGAGTTATGATGATGTAGAGTGTTGCAAGCGACCGCGCTCGGTGCGAGAATGTGCCAAGGTACATTTCTTTTAAAAAGCAGACCCGGTGATCAATAATCGAAAGGGGCAGTCATGAGTCACGTGAAGGGGGAGTGATTCCTTCAGACGATATTTTGCAGATATTATTTCAAAAAAACATGAAATTATACGGGACATACCTGCGGCCTGCAAACCGCCGAAAATGCGTACTGTATACAAAGTCCCAATTCCACTGGGCAGAACCACCATAGAATAGATTGTTTTTTTGTAAAAACAACGAATCTGCTTTTCCCCAGCGGACATTTGTGCGAAAGATAGTAAATATATACAATAAAATTGTGCAAATTTAACTATATTTACCATAGCATTTCCGGTAATATTTTGTTATACTGCATAAGCATTGAAATTGAAGGGGTATCAATTTCGAGGAACTGTATAATGCAAGGAAATTGTACGTGAATGAAAGGCTGTGCTCAGTGGGGGAGCACAGCCTTTCGCCGTTTAAGCGCTGCCCGTATGCAGTTCAGCGAATGTGAGTGCTTATGCAGGCAAGAGTGCAGCGCACACATATTTGCCAGACTGACGCATGGTCGGACTATTCATGAAATATTTCTTAAACAGATGAAAATCCATAGCCCTTTTCAGAAAAAAAGTGTATAATAAAAAGTAATCATTCAGCCATACGGAAATTTTCAAAACAATAGAAAGCCCGTTTATGACTGAATTGTTGTATAACGGCATATATTCCAAAACTGACTGAAATTCTGCGCTGCAGCGCGGCTATCAAAGTCGGAATGTAATAAGGAGAGCAAAATGAAAGACGGATTTATCCGGGTGGCGGCGGCCACCCCAGATTTAAAGGTTGCAGATCCTGTGTTTAACCGGGAACAGACCTGGAAGATGATGCAGGAGGCAGCATCCCGGGATGTAAAGATCCTGGTGTTCCCGGAGCTCGGTCTCACCGGATACACCTGCAGTGACCTGTTTCTGCAGGACACCCTGATCGATCAGGCGAAGGAAGAACTCTTATGGCTCTTAGACGCATCAAAGGATATGGATATGCTGACCTTCATCGGACTTCCGTGGATGAAGGACGGAAAACTCTACAACGTAGCGGCTGCCATCAAGGATGGCGAGCTTTTAGGCCTTGTTCCGAAGAGACATCTTCCGAACTATTCTGAATTCTATGAGCTACGCCATTTCAACCCGGGTCCGGTAAAACCGGATGTGGTAGAGTGGGGAGAGAGCCTGATCCCGTTTGGAAGCAAGATCCTGTTCCGCTGCACGAATATCCCGGAACTCATAGTCGCCGCAGAACTCTGCGAGGACGTATGGACGATGGATCCACCGAGCGTCTCCCACGCGAAAGCCGGAGCTACCGTGATCGCAAACTGCTCCGCCAGCGATGAGACCACAGGAAAAGCGGGATACCGTGAGACACTGATCGCCGGACAGTCTGCCCGCCTCGTATGTGCGTACATCTATGCCAATGCCGGAGAGGGCGAGTCCACCCAGGACCTCGTCTTCGGCGGACATGATATCATTGCCGAGAACGGAAATATCCTTGCGGAATCCGAGCGTTTCAAAAACGGCATGATCACGGCGGACATCGATCTTTACAGACTTAAAAACGAGAGGAGAAGAATGACCACATGTCAGCCGGGTGCGGAGACTGAGGACTATGATTACATGGACTTCACCTTAAATAAAACGGAGCTCACATTAAAACGCTATGTCGATCCGGCACCTTTCGTTCCGTCAAACGAGAAAGAGAGAACCGCCCGCTGTGAGGAGATCTTAACGATCCAGGCCATGGGCTTAAAGAAACGTCTCGCCCACACCGGTGCCAAGAGCGCAGTTGTAGGAATCTCCGGCGGACTCGACTCCACCCTGGCACTTCTTGTCACAGCGAGAGCCTTCGATATGCTGGGCATTCCGAGAGAAAATATTCTCTCCGTCACGATGCCGTGCTTCGGAACTACGGACAGAACCTACAACAACGCAGTCACGCTCACAAAGAAGCTGGGTGCGACATTAAGAGAGGTAAATATCAGAAAAGCAGTTTCCACCCACTTCGAGGATATCGGACATGATCCGGCGATCCATGATGTGACTTACGAGAACTCCCAGGCAAGATACCGCACCCTGATCCTCATGGACCTTGCGAACAAGACGAACGGCATGGTCATCGGAACAGGAGATATGTCTGAGCTGGCTCTTGGCTGGGCGACCTACAACGGCGACCACATGTCCATGTACGGCGTGAACACGTCTGTTCCGAAGACGCTTGTTCGTCATCTTGTCCGCTACTACGCGGATACCTGCGGCGACAAGGCCCTGGCAGATGTACTCAACGATGTTCTCGATACCCCGGTGAGCCCGGAGCTTCTGCCGCCGGAGGACGGAAAGATCTCCCAGAAGACGGAGGACCTGGTCGGACCTTACGAGCTTCACGATTTCTTCCTCTATTATATTCTCCGTTACGGTTATCATCCGGCGAAGATCTACCGCCTGGCGAAGATCGCTTTCGCGGGAGTTTACGAGGACAAGGTGATCTACAAGTGGTTAAATACCTTCTACCGCCGGTTCTTCGCACAGCAGTTCAAGCGTTCCTGCCTGCCGGACGGCCCGAAGGTCGGATCTGTTGCGGTTTCTCCGAGAGGTGATCTCAGAATGCCGAGCGACGCAGCGAGACGGATCTGGATGGATGAAGTGGAGAAACTTGACCCGGAGGAAGGGAGATGATCACAAGCACAAAAAATGACCAGGTAAAAGCAGTCATTGAATTAAAGAAAAAAGCGAGAGCGAGAAATGAGCAGGGACTTTTCGTCGTCGAGGGAGTGCGGATGGCCGCTGAGCTCCCGAAGGATCAGGTTAAAAGTATCTATGTTTCTGAAACTTTCGCGAAAAATCCGGAGAATGCCGCAATTCTTGCGGAGTACCCGGGATACGAACTTGTCAGCGACTCTGTGTTTGCGGTGATGTCCGACACGCAGACGCCCCAGGGTGTGCTGGCACTTGTCAGACAGTTTTCCTACGGAATGGACGAGCTCTTAAAGAGTGACCGTCCAGCTCATCTGATGGTGCTGGAAAATCTTCAGGATCCAGGAAACCTGGGAACGATCCTGAGAGCCGGAGAGGGCGCGGGGATCACGGGACTCATTATGAGCCGTGATACTGTGGATATCTACAACCCGAAGGTGATCCGTTCCACCATGGGATCCGTGTTCCGTGTCCCGTTCTTCTACACGGACGATCTGGAGCAGACCGTTCTGGATCTGAAAGCGCGGGGGATCCGGGTATTTGCGGCCCATCTCGCAGGAAAGAATAATTACGAGCAGGAAGATTATACTGGTAATACGGCGTTCCTGATCGGAAATGAGGGAAACGGGTTGACAGAAAAGCTTTCCAACATGGCAGACACCTGGGTGAAGATCCCCATGGAGGGAAAGGTGGAGTCCTTAAATGCCGCCATCGCAGCATCGATCCTGATGTTTGAGACGGCAAGACAGCGGCGCGCATAAAGGAGTGATTTTATGGATATGATCGGATGGCTGGTGGCCTTTGTAATTCTGATCGGAATCGAGGCGGCGACCATGGCGCTTACGACGATCTGGTTTGCGGGCGGGGCTGTGTTCGCGTTTTTTGCTGCGGTACTGGAATTTTCCGTGCAGTCGCAGCTTGTGGTGTTCCTGATCGTATCGTTTGTCCTTCTTCTCTTTACAAGACCGCTCGCTATCCGGTTCGTCAACCGGGAGACCGTGAAGACGAATGTGGACGGGCTGATCGGAAGAAAGGCAAAAGTGATCAAAAAAATCGACAACAATGAGCCGTCCGGAGCCGCTGTCATCGACGGCCAGGAGTGGACGGCGAGATCCGCGGATGAAGCGGTGACGATCCCGGTGGGGACCCATGTGGTCATAAAGGAAGTCCGGGGCGTGAAGCTCATTGTGGAGATGATTCCAGAAACAGAGAATAGGAACTGATAAAAAGTTTCCGGCTTGCTCATAGTAATATGAATGGGCTGAAGAAAAAAATGGGGGATAAAGATAATCCCCCATAAAAACATAAAGGAGGACATAAATATGCCAACAATTTTAGTATTAGTACTGATCTTTATCATTCTGCTGATCCTCGTTTCCTGCATCCGCATCGTGCCCCAGGCACAGGCGATGGTAGTGGAGAGACTCGGCGCGTACCTTGAGACATGGAATGTGGGAATCCACTTCAAAGTTCCGTTTATTGACCGCGTTGCAAAGCGGGTCCTCTTAAAAGAGCAGGTCGTTGACTTCGCTCCGCAGCCGGTGATCACAAAGGATAACGTCACCATGAAGATCGATACGGTCGTGTTCTTCCAGATCACAGACCCGAAGCTCTACGCATACGGTGTTGAGAACCCGATCATGGCCATCGAGAATCTGACAGCCACCACGCTTCGAAACATCATCGGTGACCTGGAGCTCGACCAGACCTTAACTTCCCGTGAGACCATCAACACAAAGATGCGTTCCGCCCTGGATGTTGCCACGGACCCGTGGGGCATCAAGGTAAACCGTGTGGAGTTAAAGAATATCATTCCGCCGGCAGCGATCCAGGATGCCATGGAGAAACAGATGAAGGCAGAGCGTGAGCGCCGTGAGGCGATCCTTCGTGCGGAAGGTGAGAAGAAGTCCACGATCCTCGTGGCAGAGGGTAAGAAACAGTCCGCGATCCTCGACGCGGAGGCAGATAAGCAGGCAGCGATCCTTCACGCGGAGGCGGAGAAGGAGAAACGGATCCGCGAGGCAGAAGGCCAGGCGGAGGCGATCATCAAGATCCAGCAGGCGAACGCCGATGGTATCCGCATGATCAAGGAAGCCGGAGCAGACCAGACAGTTTTGCAGTTAAAGAGTCTTGAGGCGTTCGCGAAGGCGGCAGACGGCAAGGCAACAAAGATCATCATCCCGTCTGAGATCCAATCCCTCGCAGGTCTTGTGACAAGTGTAACGGAGATCGCAAAAAAGAGTGAAACTGAGAATTGATCTTGAAAAGGAATATGGAATCGTTTTAGAGGGCGGCGGTGCCAGGGGCGCATACCAGATCGGTGTCTGGAAAGCGCTCCGGGAAGCCGGCATGAAGATAAAGGGTGTCGCGGGAACGTCCGTTGGGGCGTTAAACGGCGCCCTGATCTGCATGGATGATCTCGGGAAGGCGGAGGAGATCTGGGGAAACATGACCTACTCCACCGTGTTCAATGTGGACGATTCCATGATCGGAAAATTAAAGAAATTTGGCGTGCGATCCATGAAAGTGACCGACGCGGCGGCAGAATTCAGACGGCTGTTTTCAGACAGGGGGCTCGATATCGCCCCGCTCAAAAAACTTCTGGAAGAGACGGTGGATGAGGAGCGGATCAGGCGCTCACCACGGGATTTCTGCGCCGCGTCCTTTTCAGTCACGGACCGGAAAGAGGAGGACTTCGATGTAAAGGCAGCACCGCCGGGGACCATAAAGGATATAATGATGGCCAGCGCCTATTTCCCAGGATTTAAGCAGGAAAAGCTGGGTGGAAAGACGTATCTTGACGGCGGCAGCGTCAACAATGTGCCGGTGGATCTCCTGACGGACCGGGGATATAAGGATATCATCGTGATCCGCCTCTATGGGATCGGCGTGGACCGGCGAAGGTTCATGGATATCCCGGAGGACGTGACGGTCCACGAGATCGCGCCAAGAAGAAATCTCGGCGGGATCCTGGAATTTGACAGTGCGAGAACGAGGAAAAACATGAAGCTCGGCTATTTTGACGGGCTGAGATTCCTCTACGGACTCTGCGGAAGGAAATATTATCTTGACATGCCATACTCCGAGGCGTATTATTTTGGCAGGATCATGTCGGAACTTGACATGTTTAAGGAGTGGCTGAGACCTTATGTAAAGGAACATGAGTTTGCAAAGCTCACAGGCTATCGTGTATACACGGAGAAGATATTTCCGTTTCTTGCCAGGAAGCTTCGGCTGCAGCCGGAATGGGATTACAGGGATCTCTACGGGGCAGTCCTGGAAGTGTTCGCGAAAAAGATGCAGATGGAAGTCTACGAGGTCTACACGCCGGACGATATCGTGGGAAAGATCCATGAACTTTTTTCAGACAGGCTGACGATAGGATAGGGAATCGTGGCAGCACATCGGAAGTCTTTCAAAAGTACCAGGCAGCACGGATGATCCTGGGAAAACGGCAGATCCGGCAGAAAATATGAGGAGAACGCTGAAATATGGCGGAAAACAATAAGAGAAGAAAAGTCAGGAGCGAGTCCATGGCTCTTGATGCCATGCACATCATCATCGGCATCGCTGTGGTGGTGATGGCAGTTATCTCGTTCCTTGACACGGAGAGGTATATGTTCCTCTTTCCGGCGATATTTTTCCTGGCGGCAGTTTTAAATCTGGTCACAGGAAAATACTGGCTGTCCCGGGCAAAACGGGAGAGGCGGAGAAGAACGGCGGCGGTGTTCCAGATGGTGTTCGGAACGACCCTGCTGATCTTTACATTTTTAAGCGCAATGAGTATCTGGTGGAGGTAATGAGATGAAGGGAGAGATCCTGAAATTATTGAAGGAGACAGCTGGCTATATTTCCGGTCAGGAGCTTTGCGAGAAGTTCGGTGTCTCGAGAACGGCGGTCTGGAAGGTCATCAACCAGTTAAAGGAGGAGGGCTACGAGATCGAGGCCGTCCGGAATAAAGGATATATTTTAAAGGGATCGGCGGATGTGCTCTCAAAGGAAGAGCTGGAAAGCACGATCCACACGAAATGGGCAGGAACGCAGGTGGCGTTCTTCGAGGAGACCGACTCCACGAACAATGAGATCCGCCGTCTCGCGGAACAGGGCGCGCCCCACGGAACCCTGGCTGTCGCGGAACGCCAGCTCGGCGGAAAGGGCAGAAGAGGTCGTGTCTGGACATCTCCGGCGGGCGTTGGGATCTGGATGAGCATGCTCTTAAGACCACAGATCGATCCCATGGCGGCCTCCATGCTGACGCTCGTCATGGCGCTGTCCACGAGAAGGGGAATCGAGAAGGCGACAGGATTGAAATCTGAGATCAAATGGCCGAACGACCTTGTTTTAAATAAGAAGAAAATCTGCGGAATCTTAACGGAGATGAGCACGGAGCTCATGGAAATCCAGTACGTGATCCCGGGAACCGGCATCAACGTAAACCAGATGGAATTTCCAGATGATATCAAGGCAACAGCGACTTCCCTGCGGATCGAGAGTGGAAAGATCCAGAAGAGAAGTGAGATCATCGCGGCGATCATGGAGGCATTTGAGGGATATTATGACACCTTCATCGAGACACAGGACATGTCGGGACTTATTGAAGAGTACAATGCAAACCTTGTAAATCTCGGCAACGAGGTGTGCGTTCTGGATCCGGCGGGCGAGTACCGCGGTGTCTCTGAGGGAATCAACAAGGAAGGCGCACTTTTAGTCCGTCTCTCCGATGGCACATTAAAGGAGATTATCTCCGGGGAAGTTTCCGTCCGCGGAGTCTATGGATATGTATAAGGAAGAAATGAATGTTTCGGGGGCGGATCTTTATTCCGGTCTCCAGAAAATCTTTCCGGATGAGAAAGACCTCACCCTGACGGAGCGTCTGGAAGCCGCAAGAGGACCACTCCTTTCCTGGTATCGGGGGAATAAAAGAGATCTCCCCTGGCGGGAGAACCAGGATGCCTACCGGATCTGGATCTCGGAGATCATGCTGCAGCAGACGAGAGTGGAGGCAGTAAAGCCCTACTTTGCCCGGTTTATGGAGTGTTTTCCGACGGTGCAGGCATTGGCTGAGTGTGAGGAAGAAGAGCTTTTCAAGTATTGGGAAGGTCTCGGATATTACAGCAGGGCCAGAAATCTGAAGAAAGCGGCCAAGATCATCGTTTCCCAGTACGGCGGAGAACTTCCGGCAGATCGCAGAGCGCTTCTTGCGCTTCCGGGAATCGGAAGCTACACGGCGGGTGCCATTGGATCCATCGCTTTCGGACTCCCTGTCCCAGCGGTGGACGGAAATGTCATGCGGGTCCTTTCGAGAGTTGCCGGAAGCTACGAAGATATCTTAAAACAAGCGGTAAAGAAGAAGACAGAAGCTGCGGTCGAAGAGGTCTTAAAGACACTCAAAAAGGATGAGCCAGGAGATTTCAACCAGGCGCTCATCGAGATCGGAGCCATCGTCTGCGTCCCCAATGGTGCCCCTCTCTGCGATCTTCCATGTCCATTCTATACGGTATGCGAGGCGAGAAAAAGAAACCTGATCTCTGCGATCCCGGTGAAGGCACCGAAAAAGAAAAGGAAAATTGAGGAAAAGACCGTATTATTAGTGAAATACGGGGATAAAATAGCCATTAGAAAGCGGGATGACACCGGACTGCTGGCATCCCTGTATGAATTTCCGAATCTGGAAGGAAAACTTTCAGAGAAAGAGGTACTGGAACGCCTCGGTGGCGGGGCATCGGTGGAGGAAAAACTGCCGGAGGCAAAGCACATTTTCAGCCATGTGGAGTGGCATATGAGCGGGTACCTGGTGAGGGCAGGGGAAGAGATCCCGGGAATGCTGTTTGCGGACAGAGGGGAATTAAAGGAGAAGTACCCGATCCCGAACGCGTTTGCGGTGTATAGAAAGCTGCTGGAAAGCCAGTCATGATATAATGAGTCCAAAAGAAAAACAAGCGGCACCGCAGGTGGCATTTGTTTTTCTTGGACCATTAACGAACGAACCGCCTGCGTCAGCAGGCAATAGAGCGCGTCAGCGCGGGGGTCGTGAGTCTATGATATAATGGCTGTAAATTCTCTTGACCCCACAGATATTGTTTGTCAGGGCGGACAGAATGCAGAAGATGCATCATTATTGTACACGGGTAGGAATTTTCTGAACTGAAAATTCCGTACAGTAGTACCGATGCATCTGTCAGTGTCCCATATTAGAAATAGAAAGTATTGACATTTGTTAGTATTATGGCGCATAAGGGCGTCTTTTATGGAGCGTGTTCATGATGAAAATGAAAAAAATGTTATTTGTTTTTAATCCCCGTTCCGGGAAGGAAGCCATCAAGAACCAGTTGTCCGATATTCTCGGGATTTTCTGTGGAGCAGGCTATCTGCCCTCTGTCTATGTGACCCAGGAACCGGGGGATGCGGCGAAGATTGCCGAGGAATACGGTAAGGATGTGGAACTTTTCGTCTGCAGCGGCGGGGATGGAACGCTGAACAGCGTGATCTCCGGCATCATGAGGCTGGAAAAACGTCCGGAGATCGGATATCTCCCGGCAGGTTCCACGAATGATTTCGCGAGAAGCTTAAAGATTCCGGCGAATCTCACGAAGGCGGCGCAGGATGTGGTGAGCGGAAAGTCCTACGGCGTCGACATCGGAAAATTTGGGGATGAGCGGTATTTTGTTTATATCGCCGCATTTGGCGCTTTCACGGAAGTGTCGTACAGCACGCCCCAGGACATCAAGAACGTTCTTGGGCATCAGGCATATATCCTGGAGTCCATCAAGGCACTGGGAAATCTCAAATCCTACAGGATGCATTTGACATGGGATGACGGTGAGACGGATGGAGAGTTCGTTTTCGGAATGGTGACGAACACCACAAGTGTCGGAGGCTTCAGAGGACTTGCGCCGAAGGATGTTTCCTTCCATGACGGCCTGTTTGAGGGCGTGTTTATCCGGACACCGAAGACTCCGGCGGATCTTCCGAATATTATAAGTGGTCTGCTTCTGTTCCCGGAACAGGAAAATAAGGACGTGATCCGCGTGAAATCTTCAAAGTTTACGGTCACCGCCAAGGAAGAGATCCCGTGGGTCCTCGACGGTGAGTTTGGCGGATCGGTTACTGAGGCAAAGATCGAGAATGTGAAGGAAGCAGTGACCTTAAGCTGCAGCCCGGAGCCGGAGAAGCAGGAGGAGAAGACGGCGGGATGACAGGGGCGGCAAGTGCGCAGACCTGCTGAATAATTACAAAAAGTGCTAATAAAATGTTAAAATTCAACAAAAAAGGCGTAGAAAAGCATTGAAAATTGTCGCTGGATAGTATATAATGAACTATCGTGGAGCAGTTTGAGCAGCCCCAACCTGAAAGGACGTTATTCAGTGGAAAAAGAAGTATTTTTAGACAAACTTAAGAAACTTGTCGCACTGGGCAAGTCAAAACAGAACGCACTTGACGCGACGGAGATCAACGACTTTTTTGCCGGAGATAACCTCGGACCGGAGCAGATGGATGAAATTTATAATTACTTAGAGCACAGCAATATCGACGTTGTGCCGGTAATTGATGACGCAATGCTTGCGGATGATTCCATGCTTCTGGATGATCTGGATGATGACTACCGTGAGGACAAGGACGGAGAGGACATTGACTTAGACGCCATCGATCTTCTGGAAGGTATCGGAACAGAGGATCCGGTCCGCATGTACTTAAAGGAGATCGGTACCGTGCCGCTTCTTTCCGCGGATGAGGAGCTTCGTCTCGCGAAGAGAAAGGCAGAGGGAGATGAGTCTGCAAAAGAGCGTCTGATCGAGGCAAACCTTCGTCTCGTCGTAAGTATCGCAAAGCGTTACACTGGACGTGGAATGAGTTTCCTGGATCTTGTACAGGAAGGAAACCTTGGTCTGATCAAGGGCGTTGAGAAGTTCGACTATACAAAAGGATATAAGTTAAGTACATATGCGACTTGGTGGATCCGTCAGTCTGTGACGAGAGCCCTTGCGGATCAGGCGAGAACGATCCGTGTTCCGGTGCATATGGTAGAGACGATCAACAAAATGTCAAAGATGCAAAGAAAGCTGACTCTGGAACTCGGCTATGAGCCGTCCGTGACAGAACTCGCGGAAGCGCTTGAGATGTCCGAGGACAAGGTTATGGAGATCATGCAGATCGCGCGAGAGCCTGCATCCTTAGAAACTCCGATCGGTGAGGAGGACGATTCCAACCTCGGCGATTTCGTTGCGGACAGCAACGCGGTGACTCCGGAAGGAAACGTGGAATCCGTAATGTTACGTGAGCACATCGACGCATTACTTGGTGATCTCAAAGAGAGAGAACGTCAGGTCATCGTTCTTCGATTCGGTCTTGAAGACGGACATCCGAGAACTCTGGAAGAAGTTGGAAAAGAGTTCAACGTAACGAGAGAGCGTATCCGCCAGATCGAGGCGAAAGCATTGAGAAAGCTCAGAAATCCGGTCCGCAGCAAACGGATCCGGGATTTCCTGTAAGACCGGGAAAAGGATATTGGAAGCGGATCGTTGGGGGCAGACTGAACGGATTCGGTGAAAATAGAAATGCAGGCAGCGGGAGAAGATCCGGCTGCCTTTTTCCGTTGCGGTCTTTTTGCCGGTATCCTGTAATGGTGAAGTGCCGGTGACGGCAACCGGGCAGAAGGCTGAGACAGAAGGAGACACAGGGGATTGAAGCATCGGGGCAGCATAGCCTGCCGGGAGATCATATGAATAAGAGAAATTATCAGAAGGAATTAGATAAAAAACTGGAAGAACTGCAGAAAGAGGGAAAGGTTCCCACTTTATTTCTACACAGCTGCTGTGCGCCCTGCAGCAGTTATGTTCTGGAATATCTTTCCAGATATTTTGAGATCACGGTATTTTATTATAACCCGAATATTTATCCGCCATCAGAGTACGAGGAGCGGACATCGGAGCAGGAACGTCTGATCCGGGAATTCAATGGAGAGTGGGAACAGGAGACAGACCGCCACCCGATCCATTTTGTGGCAGGAACCTATGTGCCCGACGATTTCTATGCAGCGGCAAAAGGGCTCGAGCAGGAGCCGGAAGGCGGCGCAAGATGTACGGAGTGCTTTAAACTCCGCCTCTCCGAGGCGGCGAGAGAGGCAAAAGCCGGGTACTTCGATTTCTTTACGACGACGCTTACGATCAGCCCCCTAAAGGACGCGGAGCGGTTAAACCGGATCGGGGAAGAGATGGGACGCGAGTATGGTGTGGAGGTTCTGTCATCAGATTTCAAGAAGAGAAACGGATATAAAAGATCCACGGAGCTTTCCAGAGAACACGCGCTCTATCGTCAGAATTACTGTGGCTGCGTGTTCTCAAAGAGGGAGTCGGAGGCGCGCTCAGCGGAGAGACCAGAATAAGACCCCGTCCTTCTCTGTCCGGGTGATCGACCCTGTCTCTGCCAGCCAGTCCAGACAGGAAAAGAGTTTCGGCCATGTATTGAGATAGGAGAAAAGATAGGAATAGCGGTAGGTCTGCATGCGCTGGACATAGAGCGCCTGATCAAGCTCTAAAAGAGTCATGGGGTGGCGGCTTTCTGCCAGAGCCAGCCGGAGCTGGGTGCAGCGTGTCTCATATTCGTCGATGATGCGGCAGGTCTCCTCACGGATCTCGGTGAATTCTCCGTAGTGTCCGGGGAGAAAACGGTAACCGGCATAATCGGCAGCCAGTGCTTTAAGGGATGCAAAGTATTCAGCAAGGAGATGTTGGTCTTTTCCTGATGTGATGACGATGGGAGTAAGCCCCAGGATCACCTGATCAGCGCAGAAGAAAAGCTTTTTCTTCCTCTCCACGAGCCCACACTGACCGGCTGTATGACCGTATAGGGGGACGATCTCGAAATCATAGCCGCCGCAGGAGAGCGTGTCCCCCGGCGCAATGGGGGTAAAGGGAAAATGAAAAGAAATATTGTTTTCCCTTGCAAGTTGGTCAGCTCCGGTGTTGATTTCCTGCCAGGCATCGGGAGCCAGTTCTTTTGTGACTCCGCATTCTCTGGTGTAGGAGCGGCGCATGGTGTTGTCCTCATAAAGACGATGGTAGCGGTCGGAACATTCGGAGATCTCCACGGGGTTCATGAAGGCCCGGGCACCGCGCTCTATGAAAAGGGAGATGTATCCGCTGTGATCTGCATGATTGTGGGTCACAAAGATGTCGAGATCCCGATAGTCGATGGAAAGCTCTTTTAAGACATGTTCCATCTCATTCAGGCACTCCGGAACTTTCCAGGATGTGTCGATCATGAGGCTGCGGCCATTTCCTTTTATAATATAGAGGTTTCTCGATGAGGTCCGCATGGCTTTATTGGTGAGAATGACTTTATATAGATTGGGAGCGAGTAGTTTCATTTCGTGGGAACTCCTTGAACGTGGTTTTTAAGGTAGATCGTTTTGATTTTATCCCGGGCTTTGTAAAATGTCAAATCATTCCGGAGCGTTTCGTTGACATCATGGGGTTTGTGGTATAAAATGAAAATGTTTACGTAACTATTCAGTAGGTCTGCGCATATGCTGCGCTGACCGTAAGAACACATAGGATAGAAAGCAAAAATCCCATCAGCGAAGCTGATCTGGAATGGATTTTTGCTCGTGACTATGAAGGTACTGAATAGTTACATGTTTACAAACAAAATAGGAGGAACAGGTTATGGTAGAAAGAAAAGTTACAGTAGTAAACCCGACAGGTCTTCATCTTCGCCCGGCGGGACTGCTCTGCCAGACATCCATGAAGTTCGATTCTAAAGTGATGATTTTTTATAAAGAAAAAGAAATCAATGCGAAGAGTGTGTTAAACGTAATGGCATCCGGGATCCGGTGCGGCGATGAGATCACAGTACATTGTGATGGCCCGGACGAGAAAGAAGCCCTGGAGGCTGTATGTGACCTGATCGAGACAGGTTTAAAGGAATAAGAACAGCGTAAAAAGAAAAATAAGCAACGTGGCAGCATCAGGCTGCCATGGCTCCCGTCAAACTCACAGGTAGAGGATCTGGTGGGAGAATAAGTGATAGAAAGTGAGAGAATCATGAGCGAAACAGCAGAAAATTGTACACATGACTGCGGAAGCTGTACTGCAAACTGCGGAAGCAGAACAAATGAGCCGCAGAGCTTCCTTGAGAAGTTAAATCCGGCGAGCTCTGTAAAGAAAGTGATCGGCGTTGTCAGCGGGAAAGGCGGTGTCGGAAAATCCTTAGTGACATCCCTGATGGCCTGCCGCATGCGCGCGACGGGTGCGAGAGTAGGAATCCTTGATGCGGATATCACAGGTCCGTCGATCCCGAGAGCCTTTGGGATTCATGATGGCGTGACAGTGACTCCGGATGGAAAGCTCCTTGTCCCGGCGACTTCCTCCACTGGTGTTGAGGTGATCTCCTCCAATATGCTTCTGGAGAATGAGACAGATCCGGTGATCTGGCGTGGTCCGGTGATCGCGGGTGCGGTAAAACAGTTCTGGAGTGAGACACTCTGGCAGGATATCGACTACATGTTTGTTGATATGCCTCCGGGAACCGGCGATGTGCCGCTGACCGTATTCCAGTCTCTTCCGGTAAGCGGAATCATCATCGTAACTTCCCCGCAGGAGCTCGTCGCTATGATCGTTGAGAAGGCCGTTAACATGGCAAAGAAGATGAACGTTCCGATCCTTGGTCTTGTTGAGAATATGAGCTACCTCGAATGTCCGGACTGCGGAAAGAAGATTTCCGTATTCGGCGAGAGCCATATTGATGATGTCGCAAAGGAATACGGAATTCCGGTTCTCGCTCAGATCCCGATCCGTCCGGCGATCGCGAAAGCTGTCGACGAGGGAACGGTAGAGTATATAGAAGCAGACTTCTTAGACAATGCGGTGAAGGCAGTGAAGGAAGCTTAGGAAAAGCAAAAAAATAAGGTATGATACACAGGGCAGCTAAGGCAATAGCTGCCCGTATTTTTGGTGTAACAGGAAATTCCCTGTTACACCAAAGGCACATTCTTTTTATGCAATCGAAAATCAAAGGGTTCAATCTGGTAAATGACCACCACAGAAAGACAGATGAATGTCAGAGCCGGAAAAATTCATAAAAGACTCTCTGATATAGAAAAAACCTATAACGACTTATTTCTTATCTGTATTGGACGGATCAGTGAAAACGTGATATCTTATTAGCACACACAGAAATTAGAAAATGTACGACTGGTACGTACATAGGAGGATAAAATTGATTCAGTTAGACCATATTACAAAGACCTTTGATACCGGCGCGGATAAAGTCCACGCGGTCTCCGATGTAACGCTCCATATCAAGAGCGGCGAGATCTTCGGTATCATCGGATTCTCCGGAGCCGGAAAATCCACACTGGTGCGATGCATCAACCTGCTTGAGAGACCGACGAGCGGAACCGTCACCGTAGACGGAAAGGTCCTCACGGATCTTCCAGCAAAGGAATTGAGAGAGGCGAGAAAGAAGATCGGAATGATCTTCCAGCACTTTAACCTGATGCGTTCCAGAACGGTAGGAGAGAATGTCGCTTACCCGTTAAAGGGAAGCGGGCTTACAAAACAGCAGATCAAGGCGAAAGTGAAGGAGCTTTTGGAGCTCGTTGATATCGCAGAGAAGGAAAATGCGTATCCGAGCCAGCTTTCCGGCGGACAGAAACAGAGAGTCGCGATCGCAAGGGCCCTTGCGAATGACCCGAAGGTTCTTCTCTGCGATGAGGCCACCAGCGCTCTGGACCCGCAGACTACGGGGGCGATCTTACAGCTCTTAAAGCATTTAAATAAGAAGCTTGGAATCACTATCGTGATCATTACCCACGAGATGGCAGTTGTCAAGGAGATCTGTGACAGGGTTGCTGTTATGGAGCACGGAAATGTTGTTGAGGAAGGCGATGTGTTCTCGATCTTTGCGGCACCGAAGGCTGGTATCACGAGAGATTTCATCCGCACAACTTCAAACCTTCAGAAGATCGAAAAACTGATCGAGGATAAGTCACCGCTTGTAGAATTAAAGCCGGGCGAGAAGATCCTTCGGTTGAACTATATTAAGAAAAATACATCGGAGGCATTGATTTCCGAGACTTCCAGAAAGTTCAACATCAACTTAAATATCATCTTTGCGGATCTGGAGATCGTTCAGGACGCGCCGATCGGCGGAACCGTAGCGATCGCCAGCGGCAGGAAAGAGGATATTGAGGGTGCAGTTGAATATCTGAAAGCAAAGAATGTAGGAGTGGAGGTGATTGAGAATGGCTGATTTTTTAAATGCAATCATCCCAAATGTCATGTCGAAGCCGGATGAACTTCTTGAAAGCTTTGGACAGACGATCTACATGGTGATCGTATCAGGAGCAATCTCCATGGTATTCGGACTTTTCTTCGGAATTGTCCTCACGGCGACCGCTCCGAAGGGTGTTTTAAAAAACAAGGTTGTTTTCAATATTTTAGACAAGCTGGTAAATATTTTCCGTTCGATTCCGTTTGTGATCCTTCTGACAGCTCTGATCCCGCTGACCCGTATGGTAGTGGGAACCGCCATCGGTACGAAGGGCGCGATCTTACCTTTGATCTTCGGTACTGTCCCGTTTTTCACGAGACAGATCGAGAGTGCGCTCGCTGAAGTGGATTACGGACTGATCGAGGCGGCGGAAAGCATGGGGAACAGTCCCTGGGAGATCATTTTCCGGGTATATCTGAAGGAGAGTGTACCGGGAATCGTCCGCGCGATGCAGATCACGTTCATCAGTCTGGTAGGCCTTACCGCGATGGCAGGTGCTGTCGGCGGCGGCGGACTCGGAGACTTCGCGATCCGTTACGGTCATTCCAGAGGACAGACAGACGTCACATATGTGACTGTGATCATCATTCTGATTATGGTAAGCCTCATTCAGAGTACAGGTTCTTATGTTATTAAAAAGACGACCCATTAAGAGGGTATCCCCTTGTTGGGCGGTCGGTATGTTTCAATACCGGTCATAAGAAACGATCATATAGCTTGAAGCGGCGCGGAAATTTTCTGAGCCGTATCAATAGAATGGAACTGTCCGGTCCGTACAGCGAATGCGGACAGAACCGGGCAGCGACAAATCAGTTTAGGAGGAGACACATTATGAAGAAAAGAATTTTAGCACTTGGTACTGCAGCAGTTTTAGCATTATCCTTAACTGCATGCGGAAGCAGCCAGAAGGCAGAGACAACAGCAGCGGCAGCAGACACAACAGCAGCAGGTTCCGCGGCAGCAGATACGACAGCGGCATCCGGCGAGAAGACAGTGATCAAGCTCGGCGTAGTCGGCGAGAACAATGAGCAGTGGCAGCCGGTCATTGAGAAACTTGCGGAGGAGAACATTGATCTTGAACTTGTAAAATTTGCGGATTATCCGCTTCCGAACCGTGCGTTAAACGACGGCGAGATCGACTTAAACTCTTTCCAGCACATCGCATATTTTGAGGATGACTGCAAGAACAACGGATATGATCTTTCCATCATCGGTGAGACCATCATCGCTCCGTTAGGACTTTACTCCAACAAGATCAAAGACGTTTCCGAGATCAAGGACGGCGATATCATCGCGATCCCGAACGATGCTACAAACGGCGGCCGTGCGTTAAAGCTCTTAGAGTCCGCAGGTCTCATCAAGGTTGATCCGGAGGCTGGTTACACACCGACGAAGAAGGACATCACAGAGAATCCGTTAAACCTTGACATTAAAGAGGTTGAGGCAGCAAACACAGCAAGCCTTCTTCCGGACGTCGCAGCGGCAGTTATCAACGGCGGCCATGCGGTTGACAACGGTTTAAACCCGGAGAAAGATTCGATCTTCCTTGAGAGTGTTGAAGAGGGAAGCGACAACCCGTATGTAAACATCATCGTTGCGAGAACAGCGGACAAGGACAATGAGCTTTACAAGAAAGTTGTAGATTATTTCCGCACACCGGAAGTTGCGAAAGTGATCGAGGAGACTTACAAGGGCGCTTACATTCCAACATGGGAGTAATCTTTAGAATTTAAATAGTACGAATGGCCAAAGAGGCAGGATATCCCGTTTACTTGCGGGTTTCCTGCTTCTTTTGCGTGAATTCGTAACGATTCAGTACCTTCATAATTACAAGCAAAAATCCATTCCGAACCGGCTGCGACGATGGGATTTTTGACTTTTAGTCTATGTTTTCTTACGGTCAGAGCAGCAAATGTGCAGACCTGGTGAATAGTTACTTGAATTCACAAAATTTTCTTGTGAAACAGACAACGGTTTTCCTGTGACAGCGACGCCATGGAACTGCTTGCTTTTTCTCCCGAAATCCCGTATGATTTACATAGATATTACATTTTAACGGTAAATTTTACATGAAAAATGAGATAAAACAGAAATAACAGTCAGAAAGGGGCAATGTGGATGTCGAGACCTCAAGGTGGACGAAAAACAAACATTGATATGACGGAGGGAGTGATCTGGAAACAGCTGGTGTTGTTTGCGATCCCGCTGATCATGGGAAACGTATTCCAACAGCTCTACAATACCGTGGACAGCATCGTTGTGGGAAATTATCTCGGAACGTCGGCCCTGGCTGCTGTGGGAGCTACCACGGCGATCTGCAACACGCTGGTGAACTTCTTTAACGGAATCTCCATCGGAGCCGGTGTGGTGATCAGCACGAGTTTCGGCGCGAAAAACCTCGAGAAGCTTCACGAGGCGGTGGAGACGACGATCCTCTTCGCGGTGATCGTCGGATGTTTTGTCTCCCTGATCTCTATCGGGGTCGTTCCGGTGATGTTAAAGTGGATGTCCACGCCGGATGATGTGGTCGGACCGGCGGGTGAGTATTTAAAGATCTACTTTGTCGGAGTTCCGGTGCTGTTCCTCTACAATATGGGAAGTGCGATCTTAAGGGCTGTGGGGGATACGAGACGTCCGCTCCTGTTCCTGATCATCAGCAGCTGCTTAAATATTGTTCTGGATATCCTTTTTGTGGCGGTATTCCACTGGGGGATCAGCGGTGTAGCGATCGCCACAGTGATGGCGGAGACAGTTTCCGCGTTTCTGGCCTGCATGACACTCACAAGAACAGATGGAGCCCATAAACTTGTCTTAAGAGATTTACATATCAATAAAACATGTCTCGGTGAGATCTTCCGGATCGGACTTCCTGCCGGTGTCCAGCAGGGACTCACAGCGTTTTCCAATGCCCTGGTACAGGCATATATCAACGGTCTTGGTTCCTCTGTCATTATGGCGGGCTGGAGCTGCCACTCGAAGATCGACCATTTCGCGATCCTGCCGGCCCAGAGCATGGGCCAGGCGGCGACCACCTTCGTGGGACAGAACCTCGGCGCGAAGAATGTAAAGCGTGCCAGAAAAGGCGTCCGACAGGCGGTGTTCATGGGTGTCGGCGCGCTGATCTGCATCTCCATCGTCATGGCACTCTCCGCGAGATCCCTGGTATCCCTTTTTAACAGGGATCCGTCGGTTCTGCATTACGGAACTCTGTTTATCCTGATGACCGTGCCGTTCCGCTTCTGCAGCTCCTTCAACCAGATCCTGGCTGGTTCCTTAAGAGGCTCCGGTGACGCGAAGGGTCCGATGTGCATCATGCTCTTCAGATTCGTTGTCTGCAGGCAGATCTATCTGTTCTTTGTGACAAAGATCGCCTTCAACGAGTACACCGTAGGTCTCGGCTACCCGGTTGGGTGGATCGTGTGCGCGGTTATCTCCTACTTTTACTATAAGAAAAGCAGATGGGAAGAGCAGGTGGAGAAAGAAGCATAAAATGAATAAAGATATCCGCTGCCTGGTTCAACATGAACGGAATGTCATGGAAAACGGCAGCGGATTTTTGATTTTGTGTTCGTTGCGCTGATGGGAGATATGTGTTATACTTAACTGCGTATGTCGTTTTATATGAATACGATATGGTGTTATATCAGGCGGATTTGATGTGACATGACACTGACAAGAGAAAAGAGGCAGGCAGCCGGACTGAAAAAGCGGTTGGTTGTAAGGACAAAATGTTTGGACTTGGAACGATCATAAACGTCGGTGTGGCCGTATTTTCCCTGGGCTTAAATAAAAAAGTAAATGCCGGCAAATACAGAGTCTGTATTTGCGGTTGAAAGATAAAAGAGCAGTTGTAAAAATAACTGCGGTGTACAAAAAGTATGCGGCTGTGAGGCTGTTACAGTGATAGAAACAGGAGGATTTTATGATATTATCCTGCAGCAATATCTGCAAATCATTCGGAAGCGACGATATTATCAAGAACGCTTCCTTTCATATTGAGGATCATGAAAAAGCTGCCATCGTCGGCATCAACGGCGCGGGAAAATCGACGCTTTTAAAAATAATCGTAGGTGAACTGCAGCCTGATTCCGGTGAGGTGGTGCTGGGAAGCGGAAAGACGTTGGGCTACCTGGCACAGAACCAGGATCTTTTAAGCCACAGGACCATTTACGAGGAGATGCTTGACGCAAAAAAATCTGTCATCGCCATGGAAAATCGTCTGAGGGATCTGGAAAATTCCATGAAGACGGCATCCGGGGAAGAGCTGGAGACCATGATGAATCAGTACAGCCGTTTAAGCCATGAGTTTGAACTCATTAACGGCTATGCCTGGAAGAGTGAGATCGTAGGTGTCTTAAAGGGGCTTGGATTTACGGAGGAGGAGTTCTCCAAGCAGATCTCCACGCTTTCCGGCGGACAAAAGACACGAGTTTCTCTGGGCAAGCTTCTTCTCACAAACCCGGATATCATTCTTCTCGATGAGCCGACGAACCATCTTGATATGTCATCCATCGCATGGCTGGAGACTTATCTCTTAAACTACCGCGGTGCCGTTCTCATCGTTGCCCATGACCGGTATTTTCTTGATAAGATCGTATCGAAGGTCATCGAGCTGGATAATGGGCATGCTGTGGTCTACTCCGGAAATTATACGGCCTACAGCGAGAAGCGGGCGCAGATGCGCGCGATCCAGATGAAGGCATACTTAAACCAGCAGCAGGAGATCAAGCACCAGGAAGCGGTCATCGAAAAGTTAAAATCCTTCAACCGGGAAAAGTCCATTAAGAGAGCGGAGAGCCGGGAAAAGATGTTAGATAAGATCGAAGTCCTGGAGAAGCCGACGGAGGTCAATGACGCCATGGATATCCGCCTGGAGCCGAATATCTTAAGCGGAAACGATGTGCTGACGGTGAACGGTCTGGCGAAGTCCTTTGGTTCCCAGACATTATTTACAGACCTGAATTTCGATGTAAAGCGCGGGGAACGGGTCGCTATTATCGGTGACAACGGAACGGGAAAGACCACGATCTTAAAGATCATCAACGGGCTTGTGGAGCCGGATGACGGTGAGATCATTCTTGGTTCCAGAGTCCACATCGGATATTATGATCAGGATCATCAGGTCCTTCATATGGAGAAGACGTTGTTTGAGGAGATCTCCGACGCCTACCCGGGAATGTCCAACACCCAGATCAGAAGTACGTTAGCGGCATTCCTCTTCACCGGGGACGATGTGTTTAAGCGGATCGGGGACTTAAGCGGCGGCGAGAGAGGCCGTGTTTCCCTTGCGAAGCTCATGCTCTCCGAGGCGAACTTCCTGATCCTCGATGAGCCGACGAACCATCTTGATATCACTTCGAAGGAGATTCTGGAGAATGCCTTAAGCCATTACGGCGGTACGGTGCTCTACGTCTCCCATGACCGGTATTTTATCAATAAGACCGCGACGAGGATCCTGGATCTCACCGGAAAGCGGATGATGAATTATATCGGTAACTACGATTATTATCTGGAAAAACATGAGGCCATGATGAACGCCCATTTCGGGACCGAGAATGTGGAGCCTACCGGCGGAATCGTCGGATTCGGCGCATCAAAGACGGGAGCGGCGGCTGAAACTTCCGGAAAAGCGGCGGAGAGCAGCGCGGACGCAGGCGGAAAGCTTGACTGGAAAGCCCAGAAGGAAGAGCAGGCCCGCCAGAGAAAACGTCAGAATGACTTGAAAAAGGTCGAGGACGAGATCCACAGACTCGAGACGAGAGACGGTGAGATCGACGGGCTTCTCTGCGACGAGAGTGTTTTCTCCGATGTGGCGAAGCTCATGGAGTTAAATAAAGAAAAAGAGGAGATCGCAGGGAAACTTGAGACTCTGTATGAAAAGTGGGAGGAGCTGGCTGAATAAGCAGCAATCATTAATATCCGCTGAGTCTCAGGTCCGTTGCTGCCTGCGCAGGGTGTGAACAGCAGCAAACCTGTTGAACAGATATAGATATACTCAAAAGAAAAATGTTCCGTCCGGTCGGGGAGATCATGGGCGGGACATTTTCTTTTTTATGGGATAGGGCAGTTCCAGCCCCAATTCGCCTAAATTCTTTGACAAGGATTTGACAAATAATATAGATATGAGTATAATAGATTCCATCGTTATATGAAAGTTTTGAGAAGGTGAAACCAGAAAATGACAGACGAAAGACAGATTTCAAAGGCGGTTATTTCCAGACTTCCGCGCTATTACAGATATCTGGGTGAGCTGATGGAGGAGGGGATCGAA
The DNA here is from genome assembly GCF_032490495.1 of Pilosibacter fragilis. Taxonomy (NCBI): domain Bacteria; kingdom Bacillati; phylum Bacillota; class Clostridia; order Eubacteriales; family Clostridiaceae; genus Pilosibacter; species Pilosibacter fragilis. The sequence goes on from NZ_JAVYJB010000008.1 coordinate 132,358, forward strand.
AGGATTTCTTCCAATGAGCTGAGCGCCAGAATGAAGGTGACGGCGTCCCAGATCCGTCAGGATCTTAACAATTTCGGCGGCTTCGGCCAGCAGGGATACGGATATAATGTTAAGTATCTCTACACGGAGATCGCAAGGATTTTAGGAATCGACAGACAGCACAACCTCATTATCATCGGAGCCGGAAACCTTGGACAGGCCATCGCCAATTACACAAATTTTGAGAAGCGCGGATTTATGATCAAGGGAATGTTCGATACCAATCCGCGGCTGATCGGTCTCGTGGTCCGTGGTGTGGAAATCCGCGGGATCGATGACCTTGAACAGTTTATTATCGATAACGAGGTGCAGATCGCAGCCCTCACGATCCCGAAGTCCAAGGCTCCGGAGATCGCAGAGCGCCTGGTAAAGGCCGGAATCAAGGCGATCTGGAACTTTGCCCATACCGACCTAAATGTTCCGGATGATGTGGTCGTTGAGAATGTCCACCTCTCCGAGAGCCTGATGCGACTTTCCTATCGTGTCTGCAGCATGCAGGATGAGCGGGAGCGGAAAGCAAAGGAAAAAGCAGAACAGACGGGAACCAATGAGACATGTTGATTGGAGTTGGCTGTGATTTGATCGAAATTGAGCGCGTAAAAAAAGCCTGTGATAAAGAGGCTTTTTTGTCGCGTATTTATACCGAGCGTGAGCGCCGGCAGGCAAAGGGAGATCCCCGGGTCCTTGCCGGCACTTTTGCCGTTAAAGAAGCAGTGGCGAAGGTGTTTGGAACGGGATTCCGGGAGTTTATGCCGATTCATGTGGAGGTCTTAAGAGACCCTCTTGGAAAGCCCTATGTGGAGCTTCATGAGGGAGCCGCAAAAACAGCAGAAGATCTCGGGATCACAAAGATCGAAGTGTCGATCTCAGACACGAAGGACCATGCGATGGCGTTTGCCGTCGGAGAGGGGGAGGCCGGATGAAAGCAGTTCTCAGTGGAAAAGAAATGAAAGAGTTCGATGCAAGGTCCATCAAAGGGTATGGGATTCCATCCTTAGTCCTGATGGAACGGGCAGCGATGGCAGTTGCAGAGAAAGCAGAGGAGATACTGGAAAAAGAAGAGGCAGGGACCGTCTGGTCCGTCTGCGGCTTTGGAAATAACGGGGCGGATGGGGTTGCCGCCGCCAGAATGCTGTTTTTAAAGGGGTACGATGTGAAGATCGTTTTCCCGCAGCGGGACGGAAAAGGAAGCGAGGAGCTGGAAGCCCAGCTAAATGTCGTAAAACGGCTGGGAATCCCGGTGATGACGGCGGAAGATCTGTCGGACCCGGTGGAAAAGAAGATCCCGGCGCAGCCGTTTAGAAAGGCCGGGGAGAGAAAAAGAAGCTGCCGGGGCGTGATCCTGGACGCAATCTTCGGGATCGGCCTTTCGAGAAATGTGGAGGGCGCATACCGGAAGCTGATCCGGTGGATCAATGGACAGGAAGACATGAAAGTCATTGCTGTCGATATCCCGTCGGGCATCAGCTCCGATAACGGAAGCGTGATGGGAGATGCAGTCCGCGCGGATGTGACGGTCACGTTCGGAGAAAAGAAGCTTGGACAGGTGCTGTTTCCGGGGCGGGAGCTCTGCGGACATCTTTTCGTGAAAGATGTGGGCTTTGTGCCGGAGAGCAGCGCAGAAAGAGAAAAGCATGTCCAGATGCTGGATCGGGAAGATCTTTTGAGGATCCCGGCCCGCATGGCTGACTCTAATAAGGGAACATACGGAAAGGTTCTTGTGATGGCAGGAGCGAAGAATATGGCGGGGGCTTCCCTGCTTTCCGCCAGAGCGGCATACCGGATGGGAGCCGGCCTCGTAAAGGTCTTTACCCCGGAGGAGAACCGGCTGATCGTACAGGAAAAGCTTCCAGAGGCCATTTTAGCTACCTACGACACGAAGGAGGCCGAGAAAGACCCGGAAAACTTTGCGCGAAAGATCGCGAGGGAGACGGAATGGGCCGATGTGATCGTTCTGGGACCCGGGATCGGGATGGAAGATTATGCCAGATGCATGGTGGAAAATGTCCTGAAGGACGCCTATGTTCCGATCATTCTTGACGCGGATGCCCTGAATCTTGCGGCGGAATACCGGGAACTGACAGGTTATTTTACGGAGAATATTATTGTGACGCCGCATATGAAGGAGATGTCGCGGCTTACAGGAATTCAGATTGAAGAAATGAAGGAGAATCCGGTCCGCACTGCCAGAGAGTTCGCGGATCAGTACGGCGTAGTATGCGTCTTAAAGGACGCAGCGACGGTGATCGCCGGAAGAGATGGTAAGACATTCGTGAACGGAAGCGGGACTCCGGCTATGGCCAAAGGCGGTTCCGGTGATGTGCTTACGGGCGTGATCGCCGGGCTCGTAGCGCTGGGACTGGAGGAGAGTGACGCGGCGGCCCTTGGCGTTTATGTACACGGTCTCGCCGGTGAGGCCGCTGAGAAACACTTTGGAGTCCACGGAGTGTTAGCTGGAGAGATCGCAGATTGCCTTTCGGAGGTATACAGAGATGGAATTTGACAGAATCTACGCAGAGGTTGATCTCGGGCGTATTGAAGAAAATATGGAGGCCATGAAGGAGCATCTTCGTCCGGGAACGAAGATGTACGGCGTGGTAAAGACGGATGCATACGGACATGGGGCAGTTCCGGTGGCGAGGACCATCGACCGTTTTGTCTGTGGGTACGCGGTGGCAACGGTGGATGAGGGGCTTAAGCTCAGGAGACATGGAATCGAAAAAGAGATCCTGTGTCTTGGTCCGGTTTCAGCCGGCCGCTATCAGGAATGTCTTGAAAACGACATCAGTCTGCCTATGTTTGAATACCGGAGAGCAAAAGAATTATCAGATGCCGCTGTGGCAGAGGGAAAGACCGCGAAGATCCATATCGCGGTGGATACGGGAATGAGCCGTATCGGACTTTTCCCGGATGAGGGATCCGTGGAGATCGTAAAGGAGATCGCAGAGCTTCCGGCTCTCAGGATCGCCGGTATGTTTACCCACTTCGCACGGGCAGACGAGGCAGATAAGACGAATGCAGGGGAGCAGTACAGACGGTTTCGCGAGTTCTGCGATGATGTGAAGGCAGCCGGTGTGGCTGTCCCGGTCTGTCACTGTTCTAACAGCGCCGGAATCGTAGAACTCCCGGATTTTAACATGGACGCGGTCCGCGCGGGAATCACGATCTACGGCCTGTACCCGTCGGATGAGGTAAAACAGGATATCATTTCTCTGAAACCGGCGATGGCGTTAAAAAGCTTTATCACTTACATCAAGGAGATCGGACCGGGAACGGAGGTCAGCTACGGCGGAACCTTTAAGGCGGAGAAGACGATGCGGATCGCTACGGTCTCTGCAGGTTACGGGGATGGCTATCCGAGAAATCTTTCCGGAAAAGGAGAGGTGCTGATCCATGGAAAACGGGCAAAGATCTTAGGACGGATCTGTATGGACCAGTTTATGGCGGATCTTACGGGGATCCCGGAGGCCAAAGAGGGAGATTCTGTGACTCTTGTGGGCAGAGACGGGAATCAGGAGATCACTATGGAGGAGCTTGCAGAGATTTCCGGCGGATTCCATTACGAGATCCCATGCCTGATAGGAAAACGTGTGCCGCGGCGGTACGTGAAGAATGGAAAAGAAGTGGGCGGCATGATGTGCAGGGATGAGGAGTACGAAGGCTTCTGACGGTCATGCTCGAAAACCGGTACGTCTGAATAAAATATCATAAGTGGGAAATACTCTGGACTATAAGAAGCACGCGTTGCAGGCTTCTTGAGGGAGCGCGGCAGCCGCCGGGGACAGGTGCAGGCACAGCCCCGGATCTGCTGACCGCATAGAAATTCAGGCGGAGTGTGAGACTTGTGATTATCAGACGGGGCGATATCTATTATGCGGATTTGAGACCGGTAGTCGGTTCGGAGCAGGGAGGCGTGCGGCCTGTGCTCGTGATCCAGAACGATGTGGGGAACAAGCATAGTCCCACGGTGATCTGCGCGGCGATCACATCAAGGATGAATAAGGCAAAACTTCCTACCCATGTGGAGCTTTCCGCCAGAGACTGTGACATGGTGAAGGACTCTGTGATCCTTTTAGAACAGCTTCGGACCATCGACAAGCAGAGGCTCAGGGAAAAGATCTGCCATATCGACGGGGAGCTGTTAGGCCGGGTGGACGAGGCGCTGAAGGTCAGCCTGGAACTTGGAGGCTATTAGGAAAATGCCTGTGAAAGGGGCGGAACCTGTTACATAATCGCGGGTGTATTCCTTGACGGGGCATGGATTTAATGCTATAGTGGACAAATAGTAACTGTTCAGTAGGTCTGCGCATTTACTGCGCTGACCGTAAGAAAACTTAGAATAGAAGGCAAAAATCCTATCGGCACAGCCGATTTGGAATGGATCTTTGAAACAATTCAGCCGTGGATCTGGAAACGGCTGGATGCAGTACTGAAAATGATAAAGGAGTGTAGGTAATTCTCATGGACGATGGCAATTCGTGGATAGGAATTGTTTTATTTGCCGCATCGGTGATCCTGTTTGCGGTGATGTACGGATTCGGTGCGGCGGTTCAGGCGCTGAACACCAGTGCACTGGAGGATGAGCGCGACGAGGGGAATAAGAGGGCGGAAAAGCTTCTGAAGATCCAGGAGGATCCGTATCTCTTTATCCGCACAAACCAGCTGGCAACGAGTATCCTGACACTGGCAATGGGAGCGTCTTCCCTGCTGTTTGTGGTACGAAATCTGACGGCACTGCTCGGAGTGCGCACAAAGCTGCCGCATCTGGCAGCCGTTGGAATTTCATATGTCGCGGGACTTGTGGGAATCGCATTTCTGCTCACGGGACTGGGGATCGTGATCCCGAAGCGCATCGCTGCGAAAAGTCCGATCCGGTTCTGCTATAAGGTGCTTCCACTGGTGGAGCTCGTGGCGAAATTTCTGTTTCCGTTCGCGTGGCTGATGGATCAGTTCGCCTATATCTCCCTGAAGGCGGTGGGCATCAATATCCGCGAAAAAGATGACAATGTGACCGAGGAAGACATCATGTATATGGTCAATGAAGGTCATGAGCAGGGGGTCTTAGAGGCCAGTGAGGCGGAGATGATCACGAATATCTTCGAGTTCGATGATAAAGTGGCGGCGGATATCATGACGCACCGCACGGCTGTCCTTGCGTTGGACGGGGAGATCACGCTTAAGGAAGCGCTGGATTTCGTTGTGAAGGAAGCAAACTACTCGAGATTCCCGGTTTATGAGGAAGATATCGACAATATCATCGGTATTCTCCACATGCGGGACATGCTTCATTATACAGACTCGAAAGAACATTTAAATACGCCGATCAAAAAGATCAAGGGTCTGCTCAGAAGTCCACACTTTATTCCGGAGACGAAGAATATCAACTCTCTCTTTAAGGAGATGCAGTCCCAGAAGATCCATATTGAGCTGGTCGTGGATGAGTATGGTCAGCTTGCGGGTATCGTCACGATGGAGGATATCTTAGAGGAGATCGTCGGAAATATTCTGGACGAGTATGATAAGGAAGAGCCAGATATCGTTTCCAGAAAGAATGGTACATATGAGCTTACCGGTCTCACACTCTTAGATGATGTGGAGGAGACTCTTGGGGTGGAATTTGATAAGGAAGATAAGGATAACTTTGACACATTGAACGGTTTCATGGTGTCCAGGCTTGGGCATATCCCGAAAGCGGGAGAGAAGGGGAGTGTCCGGATCGGGGACTATCTGTTAAAGATCATGAAAGTGGAGAACAAGGTGATCCAGACGGTTCTTGCGATTCCGTTACCGAAAGAAGAGAAGAAATAGAAAGAAGAAATAGAAAACGGATACTCTGCACTCCGGCATTCCTGCCGGAAGCGAAAGTATCCGTTTTTACATTAGTCCTGTTCGCGGAATTTTACAGTGCCGGCAGCCGGGTCCATGGACTCAACGATGGCTAAGGACTCTAAGTGGTAGCCCAGATTTCTGATGACCTGTCCGCCGATCTGGAATCCTTTTTCTACCACGATGCCGATTCCTTCAACTGTAGCGCCCGCCTCATGGACAATGGAGATCAGTCCCTGAAGGGCATAACCGTTCGCAAGGAAGTCATCGATAATTAAAACATGGTCATCCGGGGAAAGGAATTTCTTGGAAACGATGACCTGATTTTTACATTTATGGGTGAAAGATTCTACCTCAGCAACATACATTTCGCCGTCAAGGTTTACGCTCTGGGATTTCTTAGCGAAAACGACCGGCACATGGAAATGCATTGCCGCAATACAGGCGATACCGATACCGGATGCCTCGATGGTCAGGATCTTGTTGATATTTTCATTGGCAAAACGGCGCTTGAACTCCGCGCCCATCTCGTCAAAAAGTTCGATATCCATCTGATGGTTTAAAAAGCTGTCAACTTTTAATACGTTTCCCTCTTTTACAACACCGTCTTTCGTGATACGCTCTTCTAAAAAGTTCATGTTCTTTCCTCCGTAATTCCCCTTTTCGGGTGTATCTGTATTGTATCCAATTATAGCAATATTGGGGGGAGATTACAAGATGAAAAGCCGGGGAAAATATTACTGTACACGGGTAGGAATTTTCTGAACTGAAAATTCCGTACAATACAGTGGTGGTAGTGGATTTTGCCGATTCGGAATGCGAAGCATCGGCAAAATCAGTTACTGTTTGCGCAAAGCGTGAACAGTAACGGGAAAATGAATGGGCACAGGGATGGAAAAGCGACATCTTTTATAAAAGTTTATGGACTGCGGGCTTGCACGGAGAGCAGGAGCGTGATATTATGGAACAACAATAAATTCTTGATTCTGAATGATCTGATATTCGATATGCTCTTAGCTGCGTTGCGGCATCGTTTTTCTTTATGTTCCATTTGAATAATGCTTCAATAGCAGACTTTGCTCGATACTTTATCAGATTTGGAAAGGTATTATGCTTTTATGGATAAATATGAGGTATTAAAACAGTATTTCGGCTATGACGCTTTCCGGGACGGACAGGAAAAGATGATCGACGCGATCACCTCCGGCAGGGACGTACTTGGAATCATGCCGACGGGTGCGGGAAAGTCGCTCTGTTACCAGATCCCGGCGCTGATGGCAGGGGAGAACGGGGGAATTACGCTTGTGATCTCACCGTTAATTTCCTTAATGAAGGACCAGGTCAGCGCGCTGAACCAGGCGGGAGTCCATGCGGCCTATTTAAACAGTTCCCTGACGCCAGGGCAGTATTATAAAGCGCTGGGATATGCCCGCGAGGGTCGATATCCGATCATCTACGTCGCGCCGGAGCGCCTTCTGACACCGGAATTTCTCGATTTTGCCGTCCACGCGAAGATCGCTATGGTGGCGGTGGACGAGGCCCATTGTGTCTCCCAGTGGGGGCAGGATTTCAGGCCCGGTTACCTAAAAATAGAAGAATTTTTGTGTACACTCCCGAAACGTCCGGTAGTCAGCGCCTTCACGGCAACGGCGACGGCGGAGGTTCGGGATGATATTATCGATCTCCTGAAACTCCAGGATCCGGTGGTGACGACAACAGGATTCGACCGTCCAAACCTCTATTTCGAGGTCCAGAGCCCGAAGGACAAGTATGCGGCGGTAAAGACATATATCGAAGAACACGCCGGTCAGTGCGGCATCGTTTACTGCCTGACGAGAAAACTCGTGGAGGAGGTGACGGAGAAGCTGATGAAGGACGGCTTTTCCGTGACGAGATACCACGCGGGACTGTCCGACAGCGAGAGAAAACAGAATCAGGAGGATTTCATCTTCGACCGGGCGCAGATCATGGTGGCGACCAATGCCTTCGGCATGGGAATTGACAAGTCGAACGTCCGCTTTGTGATCCACTACAATATGCCGAAGAACATGGAGAGCTATTATCAGGAAGCCGGCCGCGCGGGGCGTGACGGGGAACCGGCGGACTGCCTGCTGCTCTACGGCGGCCGAGATGTGGTGACAAACCAGATGTTTATCGACAACAACCGGGATAATGAGGAGCTTGACGATGTGACGAGAGCGATCGTTGCGGAGAGAGACCGGGATCGCTTGAAAAAGATGACGTTCTACTGCTTTACGAACGACTGCCTGAGAGAGTATATCCTGCGGTATTTCGGGGAGTATGGAAGCGGATACTGCGGGAACTGCTCGAACTGCAAGACACAGTTTGAGGAGATGGATGTGACGGAGATTGCGAAGGCTATCGTGGGCTGCGTCGCAGAGTGCCGGGAGCGGTATGGAACCACGGTGATCCTGGATACTGTCCACGGGGCAGCGACGGTGAAGATCCGAAATTACCACATGGATGAGAATTCCCATTACGGAGAGTCATCGAAGGTTCCCACATACAGATTGCGCCAGGTCTTAAATTTCCTCCAGGTGAAGGAATATCTTGTGGTGACATCCGACGAGTACGCCATCGTAAAACTCGGAAAGAACGCGGCGGCCCTCTTAAACGGCGAAGATGAGAAAGTCATGATGAAGCTCCCGAAGGAGCAGGAGAGAATGAAGACTGGGAAGACTTCCAGTGCGAAGAAGCCAAAAATGACGGCCGGAAGCGAGAACTTTACAGAGAAGGAGACGACGCTTTTCGACCTCTTAAAGGAACTTCGCAGGGAGATCGCAAGGGAAGAAAAAGTCCCGCCCTACATAGTATTCTCCGACAAGACGCTGGTACATATGTGCCTTGTAAAACCCCAAAATAAGGAGAAAATGTTGAAGGTTTCCGGCGTTGGTGAGTTTAAGTTTGAGAAGTACGGGGAGAGGTTCCTGGATAAAATCAGGGACTCTTTGAGTGGGGAATTATAAATTTAAAAGCGCAGAAAGTTTCGAAATATCGAAATTTATGCGCTTTTTGCATAGATAAAAATAGGAAATCGACTTGACGAATCACAGAAACGGGTGTATGATAATGACAGTTTCACTCACACGCGTTAAAGCGTAACGCAACAACGCATTTAAGAACGGAATTCCGCATGAAGGAAAGGATTCCGAAAAGAGAAAAATTGAGGGGAGATCGATATTATGAAAAAAGTAACAGCACTTGCAATGGCAGCCGTCGTTGCGGCTTCTGCACTGACGGGCTGTGGATCCAGTTCCACAGCGGAGACAACAGCAGCAGCCACAGAGGCAAAAACAGAAGCTGCGGCAGCAGCTTCCACTGAGGCGGCAAAAGAGGACGGCAAGACTTATAACGTAGGTATCTGCCAGTTAGTCCAGCATCCGGCACTTGACGCGGCGACAGAAGGCTTTGAGGCTGCATTAAAAGATAAACTCGGTGACAATGTTAAATTTGATCTTCAGAACGCATCCGGCGATTCTGCAACATGCGCAACGATCATCAACCAGTTCGTTTCCAACGATGTTGATCTGATTCTTGCAAACGCGACTGCAGCTCTTCAGGCCGCAGCGGCAGGAACCAGCGAGATCCCGATCCTCGGAACCTCCATCACGGACTACGCGACTGCTCTTGACATCGATAATTGGACCGGTACGACTGGTCTTAACATTTCCGGAACCTCCGATCTCGCTCCACTTGACCAGCAGGCTGCAATGCTCAACGAGCTGTTCCCGGAGGCAAAGAATGTCGGCTTATTATACTGCTCCGCAGAGCCGAACTCCAAATATCAGGCAACAACCGTAAAAGGATATCTTGAGGATCTCGGATATACCTGTAAGGAATACACCTTCGCAGACTCCAACGATATCGCTTCCGTAACAACAACAGCAGCAGGAGAGAACGATGTTCTCTATGTTCCGACTGACAATACGGCTGCTTCCAATGCAGAGATCATAAACAATATCTGCCTTCCGGCGAAAGTTCCGGTAATTGCAGGTGAAGAAGGAATCTGCTCCGGATGCGGCGTTGCAACTCTTTCCATCGACTACTACGACATCGGATACAAAGCCGGTGAGATGGGCGCAGAGATCCTGATGGACGGCAAAGATGTAAAGGAAATGCCGATCGAGTTTGCACCGGAGGTAACAAAGAAATACAATAAGGCAAACTGTGAGGCACTTGGAATCACGGTTCCGGATGACTACGTTGTGATCGAAGAATAATAACGACTTGAAATTATGAGGACATCAGGGTGGCAAACAGCAAAAAAATTTGTCACCCTGTTTGTTATCATCAGCCATAGGAGGAAAGAAACGTGAATTTTGCAACATTGTTTAATGCATTGCCGGGTGCCTGTGCACAGGGACTCATCTGGGGCATCATGGCGATCGGCGTTTATATTACATATAAGATCCTCGATCTTGCAGACCTTACCGTGGACGGAACCATGTGTACGGGAGGTGCTGTCTGCATCATTTTCATGTTAAACGGACATTCTGTGGGAGTGTCCCTGTTTGCGGCGTTTATCGCGGGAATGATCGCGGGCCTTGTGACCGGAATCTTTCACACGGCGATGGGGATCCCGGCGATCCTTGCGGGAATCCTGACCCAGCTTGGTCTCTACTCCATCAACCTCCGCATTATGGGCGGTAAGGCAAATCAGGCCATCAGTGTGGATAAGTATGATCTTTTAGTGTCTCTCCGTTATGTAAAGGGAGTCGCATTTTACAGGAACACGATCTTCGTGACGGCATTGATCATTGTGATCCTGATCGCGGTCCTCTACTGGTTCTTCGGAACAGAGATCGGATGCTCCATCCGTGCCACAGGTTCCAATCAGAACATGTCACGTGCCCAGGGCATCAATACCGATTTTACAAAGATCTTAGGTCTTATGATCTCTAACGGGATCGTTGCCTTTGCGAGCGGCTTATATGCCCAGTATCAGGGCTTTGCGGATGTCAACGCAGGCCGCGGTGCCATCGTGATCGGTCTCGCAGCCGTTATCATCGGTGAGGTCGTATTCGGAAAGATCAGCCAGAACTTCGGTTTCAAGTTGTTCTCCGTTGCCTTCGGTGCAATCATTTATTATCTGGTCCTTCAGGTCGTACTCTGGATGGGATTAAATTCCAACGATTTAAAACTCCTGTCAGCTCTTGTCGTTGCGGTATTCCTTGCGATCCCGTACATGAAAGGCAAATATTTCTCTAAACCGGTAAAAAGAGGAGGTGCACCTCGTGCTTGATCTTCACAGTATTTATAAAACCTTCAACGCGGGAACCGTCAATGAAAAGACTGCGTTAAACGGATTAAATCTTCATTTAAACGAAGGCGATTTTGTCACCGTCATCGGTGGAAACGGAGCTGGAAAATCTACCATGTTAAATGCGGTCGCAGGAACGTGGTTTGTGGATGAGGGAAAAATCACCATCGATGATATCGACGTGACAAAGCTCCCGGAGCACAAGCGTGCGAAGTATCTCGGACGTGTATTCCAGGATCCGATGACAGGAACGGCTGCCACCATGCAGATCGAGGAGAACATGGCATTAGCAGCAAGAAGAGGAATGACACGTTCTCTGAAGGCCGGAATCACCGCAAAAGAGCGTGAGTTCTACAGGGGGCAGTTAAAGATCTTAGGCCTTGGTCTTGAGGACCGCCTCACATCAAAAGTCGGACTTCTCTCCGGCGGACAGAGACAGGCGCTGACCCTTCTCATGGCAACCTTAAAGAAGCCGAGACTTCTCCTTTTAGACGAGCACACGGCAGCCCTCGACCCGAAGACGGCAGCGAAGGTTCTTGAGACAACCGACAAGATCGTAAACAGTGAGCATCTGACAACACTCATGATCACTCACAACATGCGCGATGCGATCGCCCACGGGAACCGTCTGATCATGATGAACGCAGGCCACGTGATCTATGATGTGGCCGGAGAGGAGAAGAAACACCTGACAGTCCAGGATCTTCTTGCGAAGTTTGAGGAAGCTGCAGGCGGCGAACTTGCGAACGACCGTATGATCCTGTCGTAGGGGCCATATATATAGAAGAAACAGGTCGAAAAGTAGATAAACGGCAGCGGATATCTGTAAGCAGATTACAGAGTTTGCTGCCGTTTTTTGTGTAATAGGAAATTCCGAGGAATTCTCTATTACATAAAAGGCACTCATGTGCCAATGATGCGCACTCGCGCGAAGATGTAGATTGTCGCAAGCGACCGCGCGAGGCGCGAAAATGTGCCAAGGCACATTCTTTATTATTGCTTTTTTGCGTATTCCGTTGTATAAATGATGTGCAGCCTAAAAGGATTAAATACCGGACTGCGGGCAGATGCGGCGCAGGGAAAAGGCTGTGTTCAGGAGGAAATATTTATGAGCAGATCTGCAAAAAATGATAAAACAAAGACAAATGTGATGCGGCTTTTAGATGCCGCGAAAATCCCTTACGAGGCGAAGGAGTACCCGGTGGATGAGAACGATCTCTCCGGAAGCCATGCGGCGGACATGCTGGGTGTGGATCATGGAAGCGTGTTTAAGACCCTTGTACTGAAGGGAGAACGCACCGGATTTCTCGTCTGCTGTATTCCTGTGGACGGTGAAGTAGATTTAAAAAAGGCGGCGAAAGCGGCGGGAGATAAGAAGGTGGAGATGCTTCCGATGAAGGATCTTTTAGCCACAACGGGGTACATCCGCGGTGGCTGTTCTCCTATCGGAATGAAGAAAAAGTTCCCGACTTTTATTGATGAGGCGGCGTTAAAATACGAAACGATCGCTGTCAGCGCGGGCCAGAGGGGATTCCAGGTACTGCTTTCCCCGCAGACTCTCGCGGACTATGTGGGAGCAAAACTGCTGGATTTGCAGCAAAATGGTTAACATAAATGAAAAAGTTATCGGAAACCACCTGAAAGTGGGGAATCAATATTTAACAAAATTGTAACATTTGCAATATTTTATACTTGCCAATACCACCAAAAATTTAGGTTTTATGCCGATAATATTTGGAAAAGATATTAATAAAATGTAACAATCATTAAAAAACGGGCTGTAAAATGTAACAAAGTTGGCCATGGCTTATTGACATTTGCCCTCTCATTCTCCTATAATCACAGACACCGGCCGGAAAACGGTCGGAATGAACAACCGGCGACAGGACGGAGAAAGAGGGTATTCAAAAATGAATCCATGGAACTCATTTCTTCAGACAGTCTTTCAGTTTGTGAAATCACTCTTCACCGGTGTGACAAAGAAGATGCACCGGAATGCGGCAATTCTCACGATGGGCGCAACACTGATTGCAGTGATTCCATTTACAGCGGTGGACTTCCAGGGCGGAGGCAAAAACGCGATCGTAGCGTTTGCAGAGACGCAGGGAGGTTCGGATGAAGACAGTCTGGAGGAGACAGAAGATACTGCTCTTCCGGAAACAGACGGAAATGTTTTAGAGGATGAGACGACGGCGGATGAAGCATCATCCGCGGAGACGGAAGCAGATATCGAGAGAGAAACTGAAAATACAGAGACGAATGATAAGAACAGCGCCGAGGACGCAGGAGCTTCGGAAAAAGCAGACGAGAGCAATGGGGCTCAGGATGAGTCTGCGGGGCCGGAAGTGGAAACTGCGGGAAACGCAGAGACCGGAGCTGTGCAGGTTGAGGCGGAAGCAGAAGGCTCACCTGTGACAGAGGTACAGGCGGAAGCGGAAGAGACTGCGGCGGAGGAGCCTGCAAGGGAAGTTTTCACCGGCTACTCTGACAGCGACTACGATGTTCTTCTACGGATCGTGCAGGCGGAAGCTGGAAACTGTGACATGGAAGGCCGTGTCATGGTGGCGAACGTGATCTTAAACCGTGTGGAGAATGACTCATTCCCGAACACGATCACGAAAGTTGTCTACCAGAAACACCAGTTTTCACCGGTGTCCAACGGCTCCATCAAGAGATGCAGGGTCACAGCCGAGACGGTGGAGGCCGTAGGGCGGGCGCTCTCAGGTGAAGATCTGACGGACGGTGCCCTGTATTTTATGAACCGGCATGCGTCATCAAAAAAGAACGCCAGCTGGTTTGACAGACATCTGGAATTCCTGTTTAAACATGGAAATCACGAGTTTTTCCGGTAAACTCCGGGTCAGATAAAAAGGATAAGGGAAAGGCGGCATGTGCCAGAACCGTAAAAAAGCGGTTCTGGTGGGTGCCGCTTTTTTGCAGCTGCAGATCTGAAATAGAATACAGGTGATATATTCTGTCGGTTTGAAAACGAAAAGTCGATAGCCATGGAAAATAGTGGAGGTTGGCGGAAGGGCAGTACAGGATTTTATAATTGACATTTAAATGGGGGCATGGGATAATAAAACTCATGAAATTGGAAATACGTGAAAGAGGAAAAATGATGAAGTTAAAAAGAGTATTTTTTGATCTTGACGGCACACTGACGGATTCCATGCCAGGGATCACGAGGGGTGTTCAGTATGCGCTGAAACATTACGGCATCCATGTGGATGACCTTTCGGTCTTGAAACCGTTTGTGGGACCGCCGCTCTTCGACAGCTTTAAGAGATATTATAATTTTTCAGATAAGGACGCAAATGATGCGATCTATGTGTTCCGGGAATACTACGATGTGAAAGGCTGGATGGATAATGCGCCGTTCGATGGCGTGGAAGATATGTTAAAGACCTTAAAGGAGGCTGGCCTCGAACTCTATGTGGCAACATCGAAGCCGGAGGAGACCGCAAAGAAAGTCCTGGAATATTTCCAACTGACAGAGTATTTTAAATTTATCGGCGGCGCGTCCATGGATGAAGCGCGTGTGAATAAGGACGATGTGATCCGCTATGTCCTGGAAGAAAACTGCATCAGCGAGGAGGAGAAGCCTTCCGTGATCATGGTGGGTGACCGGGAACATGATGTATACGGTGCGAAGAAAACGGGACTTTCCGTGATCGGCGTGCTTTACGGATATGGAAGCCGTGAAGAACTCCAGAGCGCCGGGACAGATTACCTCTGTGAGACACCGGAGGAGACAGCAAAGCTCTTAAAAGGTATGATGTAAAAAAAGATCAGCCGATATTTGGGATGCTTTGTCTGTGTTAAAGACAAGACAGACAGTACAGCAGGGATCGAAGATCCGGTTTACAGCTATGTCGGGAGTTGTAATTATGAGTCGCAGAAAAATACATGACACCAGGAAATGGAACTTGAAAAATGATCCGTGATGCGCTATAATAGTTCTCAGTTAAAGGGAATGTGATTCCTGGGATGTTCGACACTCCTGTCTATTTTGAACCTACATTTTGACATACGGGATTCCTATATTTTTGAACGGATGTCAGGCCTCCAAAGAGTGGAAGGCAGATGTTTAAGTGCGGATGCCCACCTAGCATTGCTAGGCGTCAATTATTCAGGAAACGGCATTTTGGGATTGCGAAAGATAAAAAAGCAGCGAGAGATCGCTGCTTCTTTTCATATAGTGGGATATAACATGGCGTTATTTTACATGGATGAACGACGCATGATTTCCGCGCATGACGGGGGTTTAGATTTCGCAAATGCTCTTTTCTAAACATGGGAAGTATGATATTATGGGTGCAAACAGGTTTCGATACATATGATATGAATGGAAGAAACAACTGCAAAGGAGAAACTTTTTTATGAAAAATGAACGGTTCGAACGATACATTTACATGGGGGTGACGGCAATCCTGGTACTGATCGCAGCGGTGTTTGTCGTCTTTCTGTTTCTGGAGAGGAATGCAGTGTTTGCCTTTCTGGGAAAAGTACGGTTTGTCCTGGCACCGGTGATCTACGGCGCTGTACTTGCTTTTTTAATGTCTCCGGTCTATAACCGGTGCTACAATACAGTCGTGTATGTGCACGATGACGACAAGAAAAAAGAGGACGAGGAAAAGAAGATCGCGCCAAAGAAACGGTTCAAGAGTGAATCCTTCGGCAATTTCCTTGGAAAAGCCGTTGGAACAGTGATAAGCCTTGCGTTTCTGATCGTGGTGGTCGTAAGCCTTTCCAGCATGATCATCCCGCAGCTCTATTCCAGTATCGTGGGGATCATCAACATGATGCCGGTTTATTTCCAGAACGTGTATGACTGGCTGACGGAATTCTTCGTGAACAACCCGCCGGTGGAGCAGGCAATCTTAAATATTTACGAGCAGTCAGCCCAGTATTTTCAGAGCTGGATGGAGACGGACTTAATGTCGAATCTCTCCAATTTCCAGAACTTCCAGAATATTGAGAAGATTGTCGGCGGCGTATCCAGCGGAGTCATGAATGTGATCACGCTGACAAAAAACATGCTGATCGGATTGATCGTTATGATCTATCTGTTAAATATCAAGGAATCCCTATCAGCGCAGGGAAAAAAATTTATTTATTCCGTTCTTCCACTGAAAGCGGCCAATATCGTTGTGGCTGAATTCCAGTTTATTAAAAAAGCGTTTTCCGGCTTTATTATCGGAAAACTGATCGATTCCCTGATCATCGGAATTCTCTGCTTTATCCTGATGCATCTGTTTAAGCTGCCGTATGAGCTGCTGATCAGCGTGATCATCGGAGTGACGAATGTGATACCGTTCTTCGGACCATTTATTGGAGCAGCTCCGTGCGCGATCCTCGTATTCCTCATCAGTCCGAAACAGTGTCTGTACTTTATTGGGCTGATCCTTGTGCTTCAGCAGTTTGACGGAAATATTTTAGGACCGAAGATCCTGGGAAATTCCACAGGTGTTTCCAGCTTTGGTGTACTGTTTTCGATCCTGCTGTTCGGCGGATTGTGCGGATTTGTGGGAATGATCATTGCGGTTCCGTTGATGGCAGTCATCATTCATATTTATAATCAGATTCAGGAATATCTCCTTTCAAAGAAGAGTCTGAGCATAAAAGAAGAGGACTATGTAAATCTGAAGCGGATCGACGAACAGAACGGCGAGTATAAAAAACACGGTGACGAACAGTAGCTGGTTCTGGTCGGGAAAGGAATTATGAACGAGAGAAGGAAACTGATAAACTGGATGGCGGGAGTCACGACGTTCATCGTGGTTCTGCTGATCGTGATCGTACTTCTGGACAGGGAAGAGGATGGAGTCTCCCTGGCAGCGGCATCCCGGACGGTGGCACTGACACTGGAGTCGGGGAATGGAATTCTTGAAAATGCGCCGGAGACGTCGAATTTTGATGAAGATCTATCGGACCAGTGGTATGTGAAATATATGGACTACCTCTATGGTCAGGGATATATTGACAGCGGATCGGTCAAAGCGGACGAGCGGAGCGCTACGTCCGCAGTTACATACGCGGTTCTTTCGGACTGGGCAAAAAAGGCATCGGAAGAGGGAAAAGGGGAAACAGATGCGCTCCTTTCTTATGTGGATTCCGGTGACCGGGCGAAAAAGGCGGTCTCCAGTGAGAATTTCTGGAAGTTCTATGACGCGTTCCGCGCGGCGGTGGATCCGGACAGAGCTGTGGCCGAGGTGGAGACGGACCTTTACGGAACACCGGACAATGTGGATGGTGCGCCTGCATGGACAGCCTACACGAGGGACGGTATTTTTCAGTTTGAGGGACTTTACCTCGACGGATATATTGACCAGAAGATCCGGTTTCTGGCGAGAGACGATGAGATCTTAAAGGTGGAGGAGATGGTCTCGGACGAGATCGTCTACGAGAATGCCTGGATCTCGGGATTCTCCGGAAAGACAGTGACGGTCTTTATCGGAAATATCCAGAGGGAATTTCCGGTAAAGGGAGTTTTAAAGGATGAGAGCGAGATCTCCGGTCAGATCGGAGATCTGTACTTAAAGGGCGGAACCCCAAAACGACTGGTGCTGAAGAAAGAGAAGATCACCGGAACGGTCCTTGCGGTCCGCGACACAGAGATTGAGATCGACGGCTACGGCAGCGTGCCGCTGGCGGATCAGTTTAAGATCTATCGGACCTACGGTGTTCTCAGGGAACAGCAGAAGAAGGATATTCTCGTCGGCTACCACATGCAGGAATTTGTGGTGGCGGATGGAAAGATCTGTGCGGCCCTGACGACGGAGAAACCGGATATCGACATGATCCGCGTGCTTATCATGACGAACGGATTTAAGTCACTGTTCCATGATACGATCACACTTTCCTGCGACTCCATGGCAGTGTTGGAGTACGGAGATGAGAAGGATGCAAAGACGGAGTCCATCGCAGCAGGGGAGACGGTGACGATAAAACCGGGAGATTCAAGGGTCGCAAGTGGGCGTCTCACATTCCGTTCCGCAAATGAAGGCGGAATGATCACGGTACACAGTCTGGAGCGCGCTCAGGGAATGCCCGTCTATCCGGGACATATGGAGATCACGGAGGAGAGCGACGGCCTGCTTCTCTTAAACGAGGTGGATCTCGAGGAATATTTAAAGCGGGTGACACCGAGCGAGATGCCGCCGACTTATGAGCTGGAGGCGCTGAAGGCCCAGGCGGTCTGTGCGAGAACCTACGCATGGAGGCAGATTCAGGGCAATGCCTACTCGACCTATGGTGCCCATGTGGATGACAGCACGAATTTCCAGGTGTACAACAACACGCTGACCTTCGATTCCACGGATACCGCTGTGAATGAGACCTTTGGTCAGCTTCTGGAATACAACGGGGATCCCATCGAGGCGTTCTATTACTCCACATCTGACGGGCATGGAACCGACGGAAGTGTGTGGGGAGCGGATGCGTCCAACACGCCGTACCTCAGGGCAGTCACGATCAACAACAAGGCGAAGAAGCTGGATCTGACATCCAACGAGGCCTTTGAGAGCTTTATCAAGGACGAGAACACAGATGCCTACGACTCTGACTTCCCGATGTTCCGTTGGAACACGAAGACCACCAGCACGATCCTGGACGAAAAGATCGGCGGGGTCGGCAGGATCACGGGACTTACGATCACATCCAGGGGAGCGGGTGGATACGCGAAGACCCTGAAGGTCGTTGGAACGGAAGGTTCCAAGACATTTTCCGGGCAGAGCAGGATCCGCAGCATTCTCGGAAATGTATCACTTGTATACAACAGGAAAGACGGTTCCACATCTACGGGATGGGATACGCTTCCCAGCGGTTTCATCTATATCGAGAACAACGGAACCGATGAAAATCAGGTGACGACCTTCACAATCTACGGAGGCGGCTTCGGACACGGTGTCGGCATGAGCCAGAACGGTGCCCAGGGCATGGCAAAGCAGGGAAAGACCTGCCAGGAGATTTTAAAGTTCTTCTATGACGGGTGCGGGCTGATGGATATTAGTGAAGTGAATTAATGGAATATGAAAAATAAACAGCTCTGTGCAGCAGTTAAATGGAAAAGTGGATTTCGTTTGGCAGCGGTGCAGGGTTGTTTCGATCTTGAATAAGTCTGGGACAGGAAGTGGGAGAGTTCTTACCAAGGAAAGAAAAGGAAAAAGCCCGTGGAAGCATGTTTTCACGGGCTTTTGCTTTTGTTGAAGAGTTTTGTTAAAATTCGCGGTTATGGGTGATAATACCAAACTTACTTTCTGTACAGGTATTTCGGCACCCCGTTCTCCATCACGCGCTTCGGCTCGCCCTGGATCAGCGGGAGAGCGTAAGCTGAGAAGTCATCGGTGATATCGTTTCCTGCCGCGTTGATCCATTCCTTTGGGAATTTCTTTTCCTGATTGCAGATGAGGCTTACATCCTCCGGTGTGCAGTGCATCTTGTACGGCATGTCGGAGTCACGCTTGAAGGCGATCATCTTCTTTGTCTCCCCGGCGAGAACTGCCTTCACACCGGCAGCGCCTGCCATGGCAGCTTCCTCGATATCCGTCTCAGATACCATCATGCCGCTGCAGCGCTGGTTGACATTTAACTCGATGGAGCGGACTTTCACGCCGAACTTGTCGCGGACAAAGCTTTCCAAAACCTCACCGCAGCCGGTGAGCATCTTGTGACCGAAGGAATCGAGCTTCGCTGCGTCGGAGTACTCGCAGACAAAGGTGCCGCCCTCATCGGCAATTCCCTCGGAGACGCAGACAACGAGGTTCGGGGATTTCTTGAATGCAGCGTCCAGGTCATTATAGAACTGCTCTAAGGAGAACGGAGTCTCCGGGAGGTAGATAAGGCATGGGTTGTCGCCCTCATATTTTCTTGCAAGCCTGGAAGCAGCGGTGAGCCATCCTGCGTGGCGTCCCATGATCTCGACGATGGTGACGGATCTCTGCTGATAGACGGAGGCGTCGAGGACGATCTCGCGGACGGTGGAGGCAACATACTTTGCGGCGCTTCCGAAGCCCGGTGTGTGGTCGGTGAGGACAAGATCGTTGTCGATGGTCTTCGGGATTCCGATGAATTTCACATCGCTTCCAATCTTCTCCGCATAGCGGGAGAGCTTGTCCACGGTATCCATGGAGTCGTTTCCGCCCACATAGAGGAAGTATCCGATGTTCATCTCACGGAAGTTATCGAAGATCGCAGGGTAAACTTCACTGTCTAAATCTGCCGGAAGTTTATAACGGCAGGAACCAAGGTATGCGGCCGGAGTGAGCTTTAAGAGCTCAAGTTCCTTGTCAGAGAGGTCCGTGGAAAGGTCCATCACATGGTCAGCGAGGAATCCCTCGATTCCGTTGATCATTCCGAGAACATGTCCGTCCGCGCCGGATTCCCTGAATGCTTTTACCGCACCATAAAGGCTCGCGTTGATGACGGCGGTAGGTCCGCCGGACTGTCCGATTACAAGATTTTTCATGATTTCTGTATTCTCCAATCTGAATGTATTCCGTAAGCTTATTATAAAAAAATGTGTATGGAAAATCAATGATGAATGTATAAAAACGGAAAAACGGGCAATCCTATGACCAGTACAAAAGAAAAAGATTAATACTTATCCTCCCCTTTTTAGTACCCTGTTCGCTGCCCCTATAGAGACAGCGGGCGGGGTACTTTTTGAATGAAAATCAGAAAAAAGGAGAAGATAAAAGGCGGGAAGCGCAGAAAAAACTTTTGCGTTCAAAATATTTGAATGGAAAGCTTGACAAAGCCCGCGGAAAGGATTACTATCAAAAGCAGCAATATAGTTATGAAAACTACATGATACGGAATGTAGAAACGAAATAAACAGGAAAGGAAACCAGAAACGATGAGCAAAAAAGGATGGAAAGCCGGAGCAGTTCTGGCAGCCGGAGCTGGAATCACAGCGGTACTCGCGGCGAAGAAGCGCGGAAACATGGAAATGGATAAGATGAAAAAGACTTCCCATGGAAGCAGATCCGATTACCGCAACACAGAACTCGGAAAACATGATAAGAACAGCAAGGGAATCTACTACACAAACGGAAACTACGAAGCGTTCGCCCGCCCGGAGAAGCCGGCGGGAATCGAGGAGAAGTCCGCGTACCTTGTGGGAAGCGGTCTCGCATCCCTGGCAGCGGCATGCTTTCTCGTCCGCGATGCCCAGATGCCGGGAAAGAACATCCACATCTTAGAGGCCATGGATATCGCCGGAGGTGCCTGCGACGGAATCGATGATCCGACAAGAGGATATGTGATGCGCGGCGGCCGCGAAATGGAGGATCATTTCGAGTGCCTCTGGGATCTGTTCCACAGCATCCCGTCCCTGGAGGTTCCAGGCGCGTCCGTTCTCGATGAGTATTACTGGTTAAACAAGCATGACCCGAACTATTCTCTCTGTCGTGCCACAGAGCGCCGCGGCGAGGATGCCCATACGGACGGAAAGTTTGGTCTGAGCCAGAAGGGCAGTATGGAGATCATGAAGCTCTTCTTCACGAAGGATGAGGATCTCTATGACAAAACCATCGAGGATGTGTTCGATGATGAGGTATTCGGCTCCCAATTCTGGCTTTACTGGAGAACCATGTTCGCCTTTGAAAACTGGCACAGCGCCCTGGAGATGAAGCGGTACTTCCAGAGATTTATCCACCATATCGGCGGCCTTCCGGACTTCTCCGCTCTGAAATTCACCCGCTACAACCAGTACGAATCCCTGATTCTGCCGATGCAGAAATACCTGGAGGCGGCAGGCGTGGAGTTTCGGTTCGGCACAGAGGTCACAAACGTCCGCTTTGAGATCACGGACGGAAAGAAGACGGCCCGCGCTATCGAGTGCCGCACGAAGAACGGGGACACGGAGATCCCGCTGACGGAAAAGGACCTTGTGTTTATCACAAACGGAAGCTGTACAGAAGGGACGATCTACGGTGACCAGAACCATGCGCCGGTGGGTGACGCGGAAGTGAGAAGCAGCGGCTGCTGGAGCCTCTGGAAGAAAATTGCAGCCCAGGATCCGTCCTTCGGTCATCCGGAAAAATTCTGCTCCGATATCGAGAAGACGAACTGGGAGTCTGCGACGGTCACCACCGCAAATGAAGAGATCATCGACCAGATCAAGAAAATCTGCAAGCGCGACCCGAGGACAGGCAAAGTTGTTACCGGCGGTATCGTGAGCTGCCGCGATTCCAAGTGGCTTTTGAGCTGGACCATCAACCGCCAGGGACAGTTCAAGAATCAGAAGAAGGACGAGGTGTGTGTATGGGTATACAGCCTGTTCACCGATGTCCCGGGCGACTATGTGAAGAAACCCATGAAGGAGTGTACCGGTAAGGAGATCACCGCCGAGTGGCTGTATCATCTCGGAATCCCGGTGGAGGACATCGGGAGACTGGCAGGAGAAGAGTGCAACTGCACGCCGACCATGATGCCATATATCACAGCGTTCTTTATGCCGAGAGCTGCCGGAGACCGCCCGGATGTAATTCCGGACGGATCTGTAAACGCCGCCTTCCTCGGACAGTTTGCAGAGACTCCGAGAGATACGATCTTTACCACAGAGTATTCTGTCCGTACCGCCATGGAGGCAGTATACGGACTCTGTGGAGTGGACCGCGGTGTGCCGGAGGTATGGGGCAGTGTCTATGATGTGAGAGAGCTCTTAGACAGCACGGTGAAGCTCATGGACGGAAAGTCCCCGCTTGAGATGAAGCTTCCGATGCCGTTTGAAATGTTGAAAAAGCCGCTGCTCAGAAAGATCGATAAGACGATCGTTGGAAAACTTCTGCGTGATCACGATGTTTTGAAGGATTGGATGCTGTAGAGACGCGGCGCGCAGATAAAATAGATATATGAGAATATGATGAAAATGCCGGAAATGGGGAACTGCCTGTTTCCGGTATTTTTATGCCCAAATATGCCGAAATTTTTTGCAAGAGGGGGAGATCCGCTGTACGTTCTGTTTTCTTCCGCTTTGTTTTAAGAATTCGTAAGGGAAAAGAAATGGATTCCCCGGAGCATGTGCGATAAGATAAGGCTATAAAAAGGAATAATCCTGATACAGGAAAATTTCGGCTGCAAAGGGAAACAGAATGTGAATGCTGCATGTCATCGGCAAATAAAATCGAATGGTTATAAAAATTGATAAAGGGAGGAAACAGTATGAGAAAATATGGTCTATATCTCCTGATCGCAATGAGTCTCATGACCGGCTGTCAGAAAAAAGATATAGTGACGGTGGATACAGCGGCGGAGACGACACAGGAGAGCGGTGAGACTGGATCCACAGCGGAACGTGAGCCGGAGAGTGCGGTGGAGAGCATATCGGGCACTGATCAAAATGGGAATACGGGCGCGGATGCCCAGACGGACCGCTTCACCCTGATCCCTATCGCGGTAAGCGGGGAATATGACGGGGAATGGGATGACACAGACCAGACTCCAATCATCACATCGCGCTGCGACAAGGTCTATGTACAGGGGGACGGATATGATGCGCTGAAGCAGTCGCTCATTTTCCTGAATAAAAACCTGGTCAGCCAGAATAAAGAGGAGTATGCCTCCTATAAAAAAGAAGCTGAGGATATGCGGAACAATTACCCGGATATGAAGCAGTCATATGTCTGCAATTATGAATTTAATCCGGTCCGCTTCGACCATACGGTCGTCAGTATGTACTGGCTGAAATATTATGATCTGGGAGGCGCGCATCCAAGCTCTGTGACGGAATACCACAATTTCGATACGCAGACAGGAAAAGAGCTGGAACTTTGCGATGTAGTAAAAGATCTTCCGGGATTCCGGAAATATGTGGAGGAGGAGCTTTCTGACCAGAAGGAGGAGAAGGAATTATTCGAAGATTATGAAATGACTGTGGACAGTCTGTTTGCGGGGACGGATGGATATGGGCCACTGGGATGGTGCATCACAAAAACAGGTGTGTGCATTCATTTTGATCAGTATGTTATCGCCTCATATGCGGCAGGAGCTGTTGAAGTGGAGGTTCCGTTTGCCGGAAATGAAGCGATGTTCCAGACAGACTATATAGGGAAAGCTTCAGAAGGCTGGGCAGAAAAGATCAGTCCATGGGAGACTGTGACGTATGAGCACGAGGAAAACGATACTTCTGTGAGTTATCATTTTGATGATGCCGCAGACGGGTATGACGCGAGAAATATCACGATCGAGCGGGAACAGGGTGGAAAGAAGAAAGAATTCACGATGGAACTCTATGGACAGCCCCAGTACGGCTGGATCGTCATGACAGATGACGGGCACCCATATCTCTACACGGAGATCCAGAGTGAGAATGACTGGAGGACCATGGAAGTCTTTGACCTGAAGGGAGAAGAGATCTGCCATGTTGGTACATCGAATGACAGTCCTCATGGCGCCCTGTTAAATGATCCGGATGGATTTTACCTTACCCGCAGAGTGGATGCCCTGGGAACATATGACGCTTACCGGAAATTCCATGTGGGTGAGAGCGGGATGCCGGTGGCAGAGAATGATGTGTATACAAAAGTCAATGTCTGCGATTCAAAGGAGGATGAGGCGGCGCTGGTATCCACGAGGGAGCTTCCGGTGACAGTCTTCGACGCGGATGGCAGCGGGAAAGAGGAAAAGCTTCCTGCCGGAACAAAGTATTATGTCCGGGCAACGGATCTGGAAAGTTTTGTGGACATGGAGCTTTCCGATGGACGCAGATGCCGTCTGGCGGTGGGAAAGTCGGATAAAGGCTGGGGATTCGAGATCGACGGGGTGTATGAAGAGGATTGTTTTGAATTTATCCCGTATGCTGGATAAAAAGAATGTGTCATGGTGAATTTCCACACCGAACGCGCTCGCCTGCTGTAATCTGCAACTTTTCGCGAACACGCATTCAGGAATGGGCGGAATCCGGGAAAAACGATAAGTTTTAGAATGAAAATCGACAAGAGGTTATAAAGCCTCTGCCGATTTTCTTTTTTTATAGGAAACAGCAGAAAAGAAGAGCGTGCAGAGCGTAAAAACTCTGACACGCTTATTTTTTTACCATAAAAGCAAATGAGGACGGAAAGGAGCATAGAACATGGCGAAACGAAAGTACAAGCGTCTGCATTACGAGGACAGGCAGACCATAGAGGCTATGAGTAAGCAGGGTAGCAGTGTAAGTGATATTGCAGAGGCGCTGGGAACGCATAGGGACACAATTTATAGGGAGTTCAAACGCTGCAACGCCACACTGAAAACCTACACGGCGGCAGCAGGGCAGCAAGCGTTATAAACAAGAATAACAAAAGAGAGGTAAGACACATGAAAAAAGTAGATTTTAATAAATTGCAGGCAGGCGACTTAGTAGAAGTGCCACGCACACAGTTTGCACCTATGCGTAGCGGCTGGAATGGCTGGTTATTCAGTGAGGCAGTAGTAATAAGAAAGGGCGTAGGAAGAAAAAGCAAAAAGAATGTAGTCGTAGTGGAAATGAGAACACCAGCAGGAAAGAACAGCTACGGGACTATAGAGGCTACATTTTACGCAGAGAATGTTTTTACTACGCCAGCAGCAAAGAACGCAAGAAACATTTTGAAGAAATACGGAATAGAGGACGCAGAGAGCTTTTACAAATTCATTGAGCGGGACGACGTAACGGGCTGCGATTGGATAAGGTTTTTAATAGAAAAAGGCTTTTTATTTAATGAGTAGGCGGCAGCAGCCGCCACGAGTGCCGTTAGTTCAGCGGTTAGAGCAGCCGCCTCATAAGCGGCAAGTCGTGGGTTCAAATCCCACACGGCACATTGTGTAGCAGGCATGGCGAGCCTGCGGCAGAGGGCAGCAGGCTAATAGCTGCAATCTGTATACCGTGGAAAAATAGCGGCGGTCATACCAGCCAGAAAGTATGTGGACAGTCAACAGGTTTTCAGTTGCTTTTTAATGCGAAAAGCAGCCCGCACGGTAAAACCAAACGCCAGAACAGGAGAGCGGCACACATGGAAAGACAGAGAGCGCCGCCGAAAGGAAGAGAGGCAGAGAATGGCAGCAGAGGCATTGATAGTAGAGGACGCATACCAGAAAGGCTACGCAGATGCAATGGCAGATATGCGAAAGAAAAAAGAGCAGAGGCGACAGCGGGAGCAGGAAAAGAAAGCCCGCCGCTGGTATTTCATTAAGCAGAAAGCCTATGGGCTTGCAATGCTGGTAGTTACCGTGCTGGCAGTATGGGCGGCAGAGGGCGACATAACAATAGTGGTTATTACCGTACCGCTGGGGCTTATGTGTCTTTTCAGTAAAAAAATGCTGATAGTAGATAACTACTATTTTGCTACGGAAGAGAGGCGGCAGTAAATGCTTGAATTAGTACCAATTACGTTAAAAGAGGCTAATGCTTTTGTTGAGAGATACCATAGACACCATAAGCCAGTAGTGGGGCATAAATTCAGCATTGCGGCAAGCGACGGAGAGAAAATAGTAGGCGTGGCTATTGTGGGTAGACCGGTAAGCAGATATTTGGATAACGGGCTAACGCTGGAAGTAAATAGACTTTGCACAGACGGTACAAGAAATGCGTGCAGTTTTTTGTATTCGGCAGCATGGAGAGCGGCAAGAAATTTAGGATACAAAAAACTGATTACTTATATTTTAGTATCCGAAACAGGCAGCAGTCTTAAAGCAGCTGGCTGGAAATGTGTAGGGGAGTGCGGCGGGAAACGCTGGAACGGGCGCAGCGCACCAAAGGTAGATTTGTACCCGGCACAAATGAAATTACGTTTTGAGGTAGAAAAAGGGGGCGAGTAAGTGGGAAAGGCAAGCTATAAAATCAGAGAAACAAAAAATATGCGGCATTTTACATATTCTGGAAATTTGGAAGATGCAATAGAAAAAGCGGAAAGGGATTTGCAGAAAGAGAAAGAAAATAAGGAAATTGCGCAATGGTATTGGCTGTATGAAAAAGCCAAAAAAGCTATTAACGCACATAACAAGAAAATTGCCAACATTGAGGCGTTTATACGGTGTGCAGAGGAAGAGCAGGAAAAGCAGAAAGGTAAAAAGGATAATGAAACGACAGGCAGTTAAGAAACTGATACAGTGCGTAGCCATTATAGCGGCAGGCGTGCTGGCAATTATTTTGTTTATGTGGGCTATCTGGTACAGAGGAAAGAACAGCGAGCCAGTGACGGACGAACAGGTAGCAGCGCAGATGCAGCAGGCAGAGCCACTGGTTATTGAAACGCCAGAGGCAGCCACAGAGGGCAGTATAAGAGTATACGACTATGACGGCTGCTGCATTTATTCCTACTACGGAAAAATTCGGATAAACAACGACGGTAAGAACGGCAAGGACATTGACGTAGAGGCAATAGGCTACTTAGAGGGCTACCAAGAGCATAAGGACGAAAGCGAGGCAGGCAATGAGTGAGGTATACATACGCAGCCAGAATAAAGAAAAGCTGTATAGACTGGGCGGTAATTACGCCTGCGTAGAGTACGGAGAGTATGAGGACATAAAGAAAAAGAGAGGCGGCGCAGAGGCAGACAAAAAGCGCCACGTAATTTGCATAAGTGACGGGTGTTTAGAGGAAATCGGAGAGTATGCCACAAAAGAGCGCTGCTTAGAGGTTCTGGACGAGATACAGAAAGCGTGCGTAAGCTATCTGCTTACGGCTGGCGGTGCAGCTATAGTAAGGGGCGGCATGGACGTACAGCCGTTTGCAGCAGTAATACCGAGGCTGTACGAAATGCCGGAGAAATAGGAGAGGCAGACAGTGACAGTAGAGGAATTTATAGGCACGCTGGAGAGTTCAGACCGCCTGCGCATTATCGAGGGAAAAGCAGAGGTTTACGTAGGGTATCTGGCAGCGTTCAAACCGTTTGCAGACCATGAGATAAGCGAGGAATACCGAAAATACAGCGAGCATGAGGTAAAGAAGTTTAGGGCAGTGCCGGAGATAACGCACAGACGCTGGAAAGAGCTGGGGCTTATGAAACCATTAGAGCCAGACCAGACAGCGCAGTATAAGTTTAGTGATTTGCAGATGTCACTTTACTACACCATATACATACAGGAAAGGAAAGGGCAGGAAGTATGACAAAGAAAAAGCCGTATTTTTTACGGGATTTAGATACTGCAATCATGGACGAGCTTACAGGTGGCGGTATCAAGGAAAATGCAGCGGGACTGGTAGGAACGCTTACACAGATTGAGGAAATTAAGCAGCTATGCGGGCTGCCGTTTTGTGGTTATATGGCAAAGCTGGAAACGGTAAGACCAAGCGGCGTGCCGGACGAGGTAACGGTAGTATTTGCAGAGGACGTACCATACAGGGCTTGCAACGGCATAGAGTTTGACATTATGCAGGAATTTGTAGAGGGCAGCAGGCTTTTACTGACAGGCAAGGCGCAGACACTTAAGGACTTCCAGAGCGGTAGACTGCTGGTATATATTCTGGCAGATTTTGTGGCGGTATCAGAAAGGGCAGTAGAGCAGGACGAGGTAGCAATAAGAGGCGTTATAGCGAATAAACCAACACACAGAGAAACGCCAAGAGGCAAGCGTATTACTGATATTACGGTAAAAGTAAGAAATGAGCTTACAGGCGGCAGCTGCTATTTACCGTGCATCTGCTGGCAGGAACAGGCAGACGAGGCGGCGCAGTGGCAGCAGGGCGACACTGTAGAGCTGCTGGGACGGTATCAGAGCCGCCAGTATGAAAAGGTGCTTGATGCAGCCACAGGAGAAAGAGAACAGCGCACAGCTTATGAGGTATCGGTACGGCTGATTAGAAGAAAGGAAGAGGCAGAAAATGAGTGTTGAACATATCGGCAAGGGCTATGTAAAAATCTGCGTGAGTGAGGAAGAGTTAGAGAACAGCATAGCTGGGCTTAGTCAGCTAAAACCTATTTTGCAAACGCAAGTAATGAAAGGGAATGGAAGAAACACAAAGCAGGGGCTTACTGACGCAGCGGAGCTGGGAAAACATTTTGATACGGCGATAGATGCAATGACTATGCTTTTGGCTGGGTTTAAGGAAGAAAGCGAGGTACAGAATGAAGAGTAAAACAATTTTAGGAGCAGACGGCGCAACAAAAATGCGGCAGATTACAGTAGGGATACACGGAAAGGGCGGCGAGGCAGGCATAAAGGCAATAATGCTGCTTACAGCTTTGATAAATGATTTAAAGCAGTGCAAGACACCGCAGGAAGTATACGACGGATATTTACAAATTACGGGGTACTGCAAATGCTGCGTGGATTGTGATTTTATTGAAGAAAAAGACGCAGACGAGCTGATGCATTTAGCGGCATATCTGGCAGGGAATGAACAGGCACGGACAGAGGCACAACAGAAAGCGGGTAATCAGGTATGAAAAAAGTTTATATATGCAGCCCATACAGGGCGAAAGACGGCGCAGAGCTGGACAGAAACATAGATTATGCGCAGCAGCTGACACGGCAGGCATTAGAGGCAGGCTTAGCACCCATTACGCCGCATTTATATATGACGCAGTGCATGGACGATAAAAAGCCGGAAGAGCGGGCAAGGGGCATGGCTGCTGGGCTTGCGCTGCTGAAAGGCTGCGATTTTGTTATTGCGGGCGTGAAATACGGCATAACAGAGGGAATGGACAGAGAAATACATACAGCAAATACGCTGGGAATTGCGGTTATAGATGCGAGTCAGATTAAAGCATATATGCGATATGAGGAAAAGCGGCAGGAGCGGGCAGCGAGCGACTACGCAAAGCTGCATGAGTGCAAGCATTGTTACGAGCGTAGATTATGTAGCCTTATGGGGTATGAGAACTGCTGTACCGCAAACACTTGCACAGCTGCATATAGACGGGCTTATGAGTATGCCTTAAGCCGCATAAGAGAGCGGCAGGAAACATGAAAAAATAAAAGCGCCTACGGTGGGGAAACACCATAGGCGCTAAGCTATACAGCTTTGAAATACTATAAAAATTATAAGCTATGTATGGCGCAAAGTCAAGAAATTTAACGGGCAGGCAGCCCGTTTTAACACTTGATAAAAGTATTAACGAACCGACAGAGAGGTAGATATATGCCATACGTAGAGAGGGTAACAAAAGCGGGAAATACGATAGAGATAGAGAGGTACTTTACCAGCAGATACAAAAAGAAAGGTATCAGCAGAGGGGATAAGGTAAAGCCAACAAAAGAAGAGCAGGAAAAAGTAAACACCAGACAGGCAGAGAGAAAGTTAAGGATACTCATAAATGCAAACTATGGCTATGGGGACTACCATTTAGTGCTTGACTATATCCGCAGGAAAGGAGAGCCGGACAGAACGCCGGAGCAGATGCGGCAGGACATAGACGTATTTTTGAGGGAGTGCAGAAAGGAGTACAGAAAAGCAGGGTTAGAGTTCAAATACATACACGTTATGGAGATAGGCAAGAAAGGTGCGAGACATCACCACCTTGTAGTAAATAAAATTGATACAGAGATTTTACAACGCTGCTGGTATAAGGCATACGAGGGGCATAACAGGGTTAAGGTATTCCCACTGGACGATAGCGGCAACTATGCAGAGCTGGCAAGTTATTTAATCAAGTACACAGGAACGCACAAAAAAGGTACTGACGGAGCATTACAGGGCAAGCGCTGGAATTGCAGCAAGAATTTAGTAAGACCAGAACCAGAGTACCACATAATTTCAGACCGTGAGTATTTCAAGAAAGAGCCAAAAGCAATAAAGGGCTATTACGTGGACAAGAACAGCGTAAGCATGGGGGTACACAGTCCAGAGTATTACGGCTACGGGTATTTAAGATACACATTAGTAAAAATAACAGATAGGGGGGGTTGAAATGCAGATAATCAAGGGCGTTGCCATTGCAGCAGTGTTGATAATAGCCGGACTGCTGGCACTGATTGTGGCAGCATATCTGGCGTTTAGAATTGCAGCGGCTATTTTTGAACAGCAGGAGAGCTGGAAAGACAACGGCAGCAGAAAGGGCAGAAAACATGATAGAAAAAATTAAATACTGGTTATTCCAGAAAGGCAAGGACTGTAAGCGCTGCTGCCTGCGGTGCAGATACTACGATATATGCCGCTGGGACGTACTGGGAAATGCAGGACTACAAAGCGAGGAAACAATAGCGCTTTTGGCGATAGAGAACAGCAAGCCGCATAAGGACGGGCTGCTTTTTAGAATTTGCCAGTATGTAGAATTTAAGCAGAGAGCGAGGCGAGAAAATGAGAAACTTTAGACTGGACGACGAAAGCGGGCATCAAGAGGCATTATTTAGCTGGGCTGCATACAGAACAGGGCTTATGCCGGAACTGCAATATATGTATCATGTGCCAAACGGCGGCAAACGTGATAAAGCAACAGCAGCGGTGCTTAAGAGGCAGGGCGTAAAGGCTGGCGTGCCAGACATTATGCTACCAGCTGCAAGGGCTGGGTATCATGGGCTTTACATAGAGCTTAAGGCAGGCGAGAACACGACGACCAAGAAACAAAAAGAGTGGTTAGAGTATCTGCGGCAGCAGGGCTATTATACCGCCGTCTGCTACGGCTGGCAGCCAGCAGCGCAGCTGATAGAGCAGTATTTATTACATTCAGACGAGCTTACAAAAGAACAGGAAACAGTAACCATGCGTTAGAGGCGAACGCAGGAAAGAGAGGCAAAGAATGAAAACAATAAGCATTTTGAATTTAAAGGGTGGCGTAGCCAAGACCTTTACAGCGGCAAACATGGCGTATGAGCTTTACAGGCGAGGTTATAAGGTGCTGCTGATTGACAACGATAAGCAGGGAAACTTAAGCAAGGCGTACAGCAGATATGATGCAGAGAACGTAGCACCAGTTACAAGGCTACTGGCTGGGGACTGGGAAAACGCAGACGAGCTGATACAGCATACAGAGTATGAGGGTATCGACATTGTAACGGCGAATATGTCACTTTTTGGGGCTACATGGAATTTAACCAAAGAGGACAGCGAAAACCAGATAGAGAGATATAAAGCGCTGGTATATGCAAAGATGCAGTATTACGGAGATTGCACCATATACGGCAAGTATGATTACTGCATCATTGATAACCCGCCGGATATTGGGCTTAATGTTGTAAATGCGCTGGCAATCACGGACGAGGTAATAGTACCCGTAAAGGTGGACGAGGACGCTTTAGAGGGGCTGGACATTGTGACAGAGCAGATAGAGGACGCAAAGGTATTTAACCCAGCATTAAAGCTGGCAGGCGTGCTGATTACGTCATACCAGAACACAGACGGCGAGGCAGCAGGCGTAGAGTGGCTGGAACAAAAGACAGATTTTAATATTTTGGGTATTATTCGGTATTCCAAGAAAGTAGCAGAAAATACTTTCATGCGTAAGCCGATTTATGAGTATAGCCCATGCTGCGGAGCGGCGCAGGGGTACAAGAAATTTGTAACAGCGTATACAGGGAAAGCGAGGTAGCAAGCGTGGCACATAAAGAGAGATTATGCGTTTACTGGCATTGCCGCAGGACTGGCGGTACGGAGTGCTGGAACTGGGGCAGCAAATTTGCAGGGAAGAAATGCCCGAAAAGCGACGCTTGCGAGCATTGGAGAACGTGCGAAATGTGCAACGGAGTAATGGGACAGTGTAAGAAAAAACAAAGGATTGAGAAAGCGAGGTAGAGAATATGGCAAAGTTTGGTATTAACGACATTCTGAACGCAAAGACGAAAGCAGCAGGGCAGCAGGCACAGACAGAGGGATACAAAGAGATTTATTTAAGCCCTTACGAGGTAAAGGCAGCGCAGGAGAATACGCACCAGAAATTAGAGAACATAGAAGAACTGGCAGACAGCTTTTTACACGTAGGACAGGAACAGCCTACAGTATTGGCGAGAGTAAACGGGGAATACCGTATAATCGACGGACACAGACGTAATGCGGCAAATATTTTGAACTTAGAGCGGGGGCATAAGGAGTATGAGAAAGTGCTTTACCGCTTTATGGATATGAGCGAGGCAATGTATGAGCTGCGCTTATTGGCTGGCAACGGATTTACGCAGGAGCTTACAGCCTATGAAAAAACCAGATTAGTAGAGCGTACAAAAGCGGCGCTTATCAGAGCCAAGGAAGAGGACGGCTTAGAGATACAAGGCAAAATGCGTGATTTAGTGGCGGCTATGATAAACGAAAGCAGCACAAACGTAGCCAGGATGGACGCAATCAACAACAACGCAACGCCGGAGATTAAAGAGCAGCTGAAAGAGGGCAATTTAGGTATCACTGCTGCATACGAGGCAGCAAAGCTGGACGAGGACGAGCAGAAAGAAATAGCGGAAAAAGCAGCAGCGGGCGAAAATGTGAGGGCAAAGGAAATAGCGGAAAAGGTAGCAGAGAAAAAGGCAGGGGACGATTACGAAACACCGCACCCAGAAAGCATAACGTCTTTGTGCTATTCCTGCCAGAAATACAAGGACTGCAACGTAAAAACGGGAACGTGCCAGAAATGCGACCAGTACATAAACAAGGCAGAGGCTGAAAAGACGGACGAACAGCGGTACAGCGAAGAGCAGGACGCTATAGACCGCCAGACAAAGAAGAAATTGCAGGAGCGGGCAGACACAGAAAAAATGGAGCATCTGCCAAGCGAGGGGAATATAGAGCATAAGCAACATGAATTAAAGATAGTGGCATCTTATTACGAGGACGTAATAAGCGGGAAAAAGAGCTTTGAGCTGCGGAAGAATGACAGAGGCTATAAACAGGGCGACAGCCTTAAAATGCTGGAATTTAAGGACGGTAAGCATACAGGGCGCACGATTGATGCAGATATTATGTAAAGGTCAAACCACTCGCCTTTCACTAAAACCATTTTTAGTGCATACTTGAGAAAACCAATAGATTTTTTCAAGGAGGACTAAAGACTATGGATCAGTGTACCCACGAAGTCCGTGC